>JBFYOD010000167.1:0-6658 GCA_041303965.1 Candidatus Aminicenantota bacterium | reverse complement strand
ACATCGTCAAGAGGACCCGCCGGATCATGCAGGTCCCGGCCGGACCGGCCATGATCGGCCGCGTCGTCAACCCCCTGGGCCAGCCGCTCGACGGCAAGGGGCCGATCACGACGGACACCTACATGTTCGTCGAACGCCAGGCCCCGGGCGTCGTCGAACGCCAGCCCGTCCGCGAGCCCCTGCAGACCGGGATCAAGGCCATCGACACCATGATCCCCATCGGCCGCGGTCAGCGCGAGCTCATCATCGGCGACCGCCAGACCGGCAAGACCGTCATCGTCATCGACACCATCCACAACCTGAAGGGCTCCGACGTCGTCTGCATCTACGTCGCCATCGGCCAGAAGAACTCGACGGTCGCCCAGATCGTCAAGACGCTCGAGGACTTCGGGGCCATGGACTACACCATCGTCGTCGCCTCGTCGGCCAGCGACCCGTCCCCGCTCCAGTTCCTGGCGCCGTATTCCGGCTGCGCCATCGGCGAGTATTTCCGTGACAACGGGCGCCACGCCCTGATCATCTACGACGACCTGTCCAAGCACGCCGCGGCCTACCGCGAGATCTCGCTCCTCCTCCGCCGGCCGCCGGGCCGCGAGGCCTACCCGGGCGACGTCTTTTACCTCCACTCGCGGCTCCTCGAGCGGGCGGCCAAGCTCAACGACGAGCTCGGCGGCGGCTCGCTCACGGCCCTGCCCATCATCGAGACGCAGGCGGGGGACGTCTCGGGCTACATCCCGACCAACGTCATCTCCATCACCGACGGCCAGATCTACCTCCAGCCCGAGCTGTTCAACGCCGGCGTCCGGCCGGCCATCAACGTCGGCATCTCCGTGTCCCGGGTCGGCGGCAACGCCCAGATCAAGGCCATGAAGCAGGTCGCCGGAAAGCTCAAGCTCGATCTGGCCCAGTACCGCGAGCTCGTCACCTTCGCCCAGTTCGGGACCGAGCTCGACAAGACGAGCCAGGCCCAGATCGACCGCGGCGAGCGGCTGACCGAGATCCTCAAGCAGGGCCAGTTCTCGCCCCTGCCCGTCGAGAAGCAGGTCCTCATCATCTACGCCGGCAACCGGGGCTACCTCGACGAGTTCCCGGTCGCCGAGATCGGCAATTACGAGAAGAAGCTCTACGCCTTTTTCGAGAAGGACCACGCCGGCATCCTGACCAAGATCCGCGAGAAGAAGCACATCGACACGGCCCTCGACGGCGAGATCAGCGCCGCCATCAAGGCCTTCAACGTCGTCTTCCGGGAGGGGCTGAAGTAGCATGCCGACCCTCATCGACCTTCGCCGGAGGATCCGCAGCGTCCAGAACAGCGCGCAGATCACCCAGGCGATGAAGACCGTCTCGACGGCCAAGTTCCGCAAGGCCCAGCGGACGGTCCAGGAGGCGCGGCCGTTCTGGCACCTCTTCCCCGAGCTCATGAACCGGCTGGCGTACTGGGCCGCGTCCGGCTCGCACCCCCTGCTCCTCCGCAGGGACGAGAAGATGATCGAGGTCATCGTCGTCACCTCGGACAAGGGTCTGGCCGGGGCCTACAACTCCAATCTCCTGGCGGCGGCCGAGGCGTTCATCCGGGAGAAAGAAAAGACGGCCGCGGTCCGGCTCGTCCTCATCGGCAAGAAGGCCGTCAACTTCTTCCGCAGGCACCCCCACCCGATCGACAGGACCTTCGGCGACAAGACCGACCGGCTGGGGCGGCCGGAGCTTCGGGACCTTTCGGAATTCCTGATGAGGCAGTACGCCTTCCAGAAGATCGACGCCGTCTACATCGTTACCAACGAGTTCAAATCCATCCTGGCGCCCCGGATCATGACCCACAAGGTGCTCCCCTTGGAGCCGGACGCGGGGAGGGAAGCCTCGGCGGCCCTGCTCCCCGACTGGGAGCCGGGGGACCGGCGGCTGGCGGCTTTCCTCCTGCCGCTCTACGTCGAAAGCCAGATCCATCACGCCTTCCACGAGTCGCAGGCCGCCGAGCAGGCGGCCAGGATGATGGCCATGGACAACGCGACCAAGAACGCCGAGGAGCTCATCGACGACCTCGTCCTCCAGCTCAACAAGATCCGGCAGGCGGGGATCACCAAGGAGCTCCTGGAGATCATGACCGCCGTCGAAGCGCTCAGCAAGAAAGCCTAGGGAGAATGCTCATGGAAAAGAAAGACGCGAAATTCGGGACCGTGGTCCAGGTCATCGGGCCCGTCGTCGATGTCAAGTTCGAGGGGGGCGCTCTCCCCGAGATCTACACCGCCCTTCGGATCACGAGCGAGGGCTTCGACGTGGCCGCGCCCATGTGCATCATCGTCGAAGTCGAACAGCACATCGGCGAGGACCGGGTCCGCTGCGTTTCCATGCACCCGACCGAGGGCCTGTCCCGGGGCATGAAAGCGGAGAGCCTGGGCGGACCGATCGAGGTGCCCGTGGGCGAAGGGACGCTCGGCCGGATCATGAACGTCATCGGCGAGCCCGTCGACCACATGGGCCCGATCGTCACCGACAAGAAATACCCCATCCACCGCCTTCCGCCCACGCTCGACCAGCAGAGCACCAAGCTCGAGATGTTCGAGACGGGCATCAAGGTCATCGATCTCATCCAGCCCTTCCTCAAGGGCGGCAAGATCGGCCTGTTCGGGGGAGCGGGCGTCGGCAAAACGGTCATCATCCAGGAACTCATCCACAACGTCGCCCTGAAGCACGGCGGCTATTCGGTCTTCGCCGGCGTCGGCGAGCGGACGCGCGAGGGCAACGACCTCTGGCTCGAGATGAAGGGGTCGGGGGTCATCTCCAAGACCGCCCTGATCTACGGCCAGATGACCGAGCCGCCGGGCGCGCGCCTGCGGGTCGGCCTCTCGGCGCTTTCGGTCGCCGAGTACTTCCGCGACGAGATGGGCCAGGACATCCTCCTCTTCATCGACAACATCTTCCGCTTCACCCAGGCGGGGTCCGAGGTCTCTGCCCTGCTCGGCCGGATGCCCTCGGCCGTCGGCTACCAGCCGAACCTGGCCACGGAGCTGGGCGAACTCGAGGAGCGGATCACCTCGACCAAGAAGGGGTCGATCACGTCCGTGCAGGCGATCTACGTCCCGGCCGACGACTTCACCGACCCGGCCCCGGCCACGACGTTCTCCCATTTGGACGCGACGACCAACCTGTCCCGGGCCCTGACCGACATCGGCATCTACCCGGCCGTCGACCCGCTGGCCTCGTTCTCGCGCATCCTCGATCCGCGGATCGTCGGCGAGGAGCATTACCGGGTCGCCCGCAGGGTCAAGGAGATCCTCCAGAGGTACCGCGACCTCCAGGACATCATCGCCATCCTGGGCATCGAGGAGCTGTCGGACGAGGACAAGGTCGTCGTCTCCCGGGCCCGTAAGATCCAGCGCTTCCTGTCCCAGCCCTTCCACGTCGCCGAGGAATTCACGGGCCGTCCCGGCAAGTACGTCACCATCGAGGAGACCGTGCGCGGCTTCAGGGAGATCGCCGAGGGGCTCCACGACGACAAGCCCGAACAGGCCTTCTACATGATGGGCGGGATCGAGGAAGTCGCCCAGCGGACCGATGAGCTGAGGACGGCATGAGCGACGGCGTCACGGCCAAGATCCACCTGAAGGTGGTCACTCCCCGGCGGCTGCTCGTCGAGGACGACGTCGATGCCGTGGCCCTGCCGAGCCTCGAGGGCGAGATCGGCGTCCTGCCCGGCCACCGGCCCCTTTTCGTCGGCATCGGCAAGGGCAAGCTGACCTACCGGGCGGGCCGGGACGAGGAATCGTTCGCGATCCAGGGCGGCTATGCCCAGGTCCAGCCGGAAAAGGTCGTGGTCATGACGGAGGTCGGCGAGGATGACGATTCCGGAAACCCTGCGGCGTGACGGCGAGAGCCTGGGCACGTTCTACCATGGGCGCGTCAGCGTTCTCCAGAAGAAAAAGGGCTACCGGTTCTCGGTCGACGCGCCATTGCTCGCGGATTTTATCCGGACAAGGGCGGAGGACGAAGCGCTCGACATCGGGACGGGAAGCGGCGTCATCTCGCTTCTCCTGAGCGTCAAGCCCTTCCGGCATATCGTCGCGCTCGAGATCCAGGAGGACCTGGCCGACCTGGCCCGGAGGAACGTCGAGCTCAACGGAATGGGGGGCAGGATCGAGGTCGTCCACGCCGACCTGCGGACCTACGAGCCGGGACGCCGGTTCGACCTCATCTTCTCCAACCCTCCCTATATCCCCAAGTCCACAGGATTTTTAAGCCGCTCGGTCGAAAGGTCCGCGGCCAAGCACGAGCTCAACGGGGATATCGAGGATATCATGGAGAAAACGGCGGCGTGGCTCGAGCCCGGCGGCCGCGCCTGTTTCGTCTACCCGGAAAAACGGCGCGTGGATTTTGCCCGGGCCGCCGACCGGCGGGGCTTCCGTATTCGTCGATTCCGGCAGATCCTGCCCCGCTCGGGCGAGCCGGCCAATCTGTTTTTGACCGAGCTGGGATTCGCGGCGGGAGCGGGAGCCGCGGCGGCCGAGCCGGAGGTCATGCCTCCGCTCGTCCTCTTCGGCCCGGGCGGCAAGTACACCGACGAGGCCGAGGCGGTTTTTTCCGGCCCCTGAACCGATTTCGGCCTGCCGTCGCGTCCGCGAAACCGGCCTAAGGTCCTATGATCCCAGGAGCGTCCGGAGTTTCCCCAGCGCTTCGTCGACGACCGCGGGGGGAAGGGAGCAGATGAGCTCGGCGCGGTGCGCGCGCCAATCGAGGCTTTCGACCTGGTCGGCCAGGACCGCGCCCTCGATGGGCAGGCCCGGGGGGATCAGAACTTCGAATGGGTATCCCTTGATGTGCGCCGTGATAGGGCAGAGAACGGCCAGGCCGGCCCGCGAATTATAGGTCTGAGGCGACAGGACGACCGCGGCGCTGCGCCTGGTCTGCTCTTGGCCGGCCTGAGGAGCGATCGAAACCCAGACGACATCGCCACGCTCGGGCGTGTAAAAAACCTGTTTCATCGGGGTTCTTGCTCCGGCCCGCCCGCGTTTGATCCTTCCCCCGCCCCTTCTGTTTCCCATTCAGGATGGATGTTCTCGTCTGTCACTCCAGCCAGGAGCGAGTCGAGGTCCCACGCCCTGTCCCTGTCGGGCTTGATGACCAGCGCGCCTTCTTCGAGCCCGATTTTTACGGGCGAGTTATTCTCCAACCCGAGGTTGCTGGCGAACGATTTTGGAATGCGAACGGCCAGGCTGTTACCCCATTTCTGGACGCGAGTTTTCATGATAATTCAAAAAAGTATCTACATAGAAGATACATTTAGATCGTAAGAATGTCAAGAGCGGTTTGGCGGGCTTGATACGGCTAACTGAACCCCGGCTAATTCGGAAATTGGTATTGTGTCCCCGAATTAGGGACTATTTCTTGCCGAAGGCCTTTTCGATGTCCTCGAGGCCGACGCCGAGGACCTTGCGGGCGATCTGGTCGAGCGGTTTCTCCGCCCCCTGGAAGTGCATCGTCGTGTGGACGTGACTCATTGTTTCTCCAGGCGCGAGGGCCGCTGCCGGCGACGACGATTCGAGCTCGTAGAAAGGGCCGAGCGGCTTCGCCCCCGGCGCGGAAGGACCGTCGTTGTAGCTGTTGACGACGTCCCCGGCGAAGGGCTTCTCCTGGATCGCCCACATCGAGTTGACGTAGTCAGTGGCGCCCTCGGGGACCGTCAGGTGGACGATGGTCAAGACACCGTTCGCGGCGTCGTAGCTCCCGGCGAACGGCTTGACCCGCGCCGGCGCGATACCGATCTTGCTCCGGTACTTGCCGTCGCCGCTGAAGAAGAGGACGCCTTCCGTTTCCTTGACGACGAGACGGTCGGCCGGGACCTTGCCGAAGTAAGCGTCGTTGACGGCCGGGCCGAGCTCCGCTTCCGGCCCGCTCTTGAACGGGACGACGATCGTCGTCGCCGGCGAAGGATTGAACATGCCCAGGATCCAGATCGACAGCAGGCCGGTGTCCTTCGTCCAGGCGGCCGCGCCGGCGTTGGTGATCCTGTTGTCGGAGGAGTAAGCGACCATCTTGACGCCCGCCGGGACGGGGACGCCGAGCGCTTCGACATCGGCCGCGCCGAGGACACGGACCTCCCGGTCGACCGCGACGTCGAACTCCGTCCCCGAGTAATTGACGAGGCGCATGGTCTTACGGAAGCGGATGCGGTCCGGCGCCTGTTCGGCGACGTCGTAGGCCCCTTCGTTTATCGCCGGCGGTGTCCACCAGTGATCGAGGTCGAAGGGTTCGCCCTTCTTGAAGAATATGGAGAACTGGCCGCCCTCGGGCCCGAGCCAGAAGCGGTCTTCCCCGCCGAAGGCGTTGATGTGGGGATTGTTCACGCCCGAGGCGAGGATCTCCCGGTTGATCCAGCCGAAGCTCAGGCCGTCCGGCCCCCCGGCCGTGCTGGTCATGACCCGGCCCTGGAGATCGGGATTGACGGCCACCTGGGCCAGCCCGTCAGCGCCGCTGAGCACGACGACTTTCGTGTTGGTCTTGAGGAAGGCCAGATCGTCCTTGAACAGGATCCCTTCGGGCGCCTTGGTCGATTTCACGCAGCCCGCCGCCAGGGCGATCATCACTAACGCCGCGCCGATGCCGTATTTCATGGGGCCTCCTTCGATCCAGTCGGATTTCATTATTATTCCCCAAATGATGGATC
>JBFYOD010000166.1:0-44745 GCA_041303965.1 Candidatus Aminicenantota bacterium | reverse complement strand
CGTCGGGGAAATAGTAGTCCTTGGGCGCGGCGGCCGGCGCGGGCATGGAAAGCGCCAAAAGGCAAGCTGCGGTCAGGAACGCTTGGAACATGGGCCTCCTTCCGGGACGAGTTTCATTTTTAGCTTAGGACAGGGAGAAAATCAAGTCCGGCAGGGAGGGATCAGGCCCCGCCGCCGTCCTTGGCCCCGAAAATGTGGTCGATCAGCGCGAATTCGGCGTTGGGTTCCAGGCCGACGAACTGGAGCCCGGCCTCGAAGACCTCATGGCCGTAGAGCTCCCTGGCCCAGCGGACCTCGCCGATGGCCCGGATCCGCTTCCGGGAGCGGCCCAAGGTGATGTCCAGCCGGACGCGTGCGCCCGCTTCGAGAGGGGCCACGGTCATGATCCGGACCCCGCCCATGGAAATGTCGCGGGTGAGGGAATAGAAGACCGTCGGAGCGCCGGGGCGGATCTCGCCGGTCATGAGCGAAACGACGACCTTGTTCTCCTCGACGATGCGGACGTCCCGGCGCTTGTCCTTCACGGCCGCGCGCTCCCACCAGGATTCAAGGTCCCCAAACGGGTGCCTCCGGATACATGATATCCCGCGTTGGATTAGTCGGCCCGGGCCGGTCGAGAATGAATTTTGACATTTCAAACGGCCGGACGTAGGATGAGAAAACCCACTCGGGATAAGGAGGCTCTGCATGGCCGAACGGACACTCCCCCGGCTCTTCGAGGATAGCGTCAAAGCATACCCCGGGAACGTCCTCATCTGGGAGAAGCGCGGCGGGCGGTACGAGCCGACGACGTACTCCGAGATGCGCCTCCTCGTCCACAGATTCGCGGCCGGGTTGATGAGCCTGGGCCTCGGCCGGGGCGACCGGGCCGCCCTCATATCCGAAGGGCGGCGCGACTGGGTCATGAGCGAGCTCGGCATCCTCTTCTCCGGGGCCGTCAACGTGCCCATCTCGGTCAGGGTGGACGAGCTCGGCGACCTCAAGTTCCGCCTGGCCCACTCGGGCTGCCGCCTGGCCATCGTCTCGAGGGCCCAGTCGGCGAAGATCCGCCAGGTCCGAAAAGACCTGCCCGAGCTGGCCATGACCGTCGTCCTGGACGGGATCAACGCCCCAGCCGGCGAGAGCGTCCAGGATGGCGGCTACGGTATCGACGAGGTCACCTCTTCGGAAGTCCTAAGGCGCGGCGAGGAATTCCTGAAAACTCGGCAGAAGGAATTCGAGGCCGCCTATGAGTCCTTGAAGGAAAGCGATCACGCCAACATCTGCTACACGTCGGGGACGACCGCCGACCCCAAGGGCATCATCCTGACCCACCGGAACTACACGGCCAATATCGAACAGAGCCGGGCCCTCGTCGATTGCCCCGAGCACTACGTCTCTTTGCTCATCCTTCCCTGGGATCATGCCTTCGCCCATACGTGCGGCATTTACTCTCTGATAGGGAGCGGCGCCGCGATGGCCTCGGTCGATCTCGGCCGGACGCTCATGGAAACGGTGCGCAACATCCCCCAGAATATCCGCGAGACGCGGCCCCACCTTCTCCTGAGCGTGCCGGCCCTGGCCAAGACCTTCCGCAAGAATATCGAAAAAGGCGTCCGGGAGAAGGGGCCCAAGGTCGAGGCCCTTTTCGGTAAGGCTTTGAAGTTCGCCGCCGACTACAACGCCGAAGGCTGGAATAAGGGCTTGGGCATGAAGAAGCTCAAAAAGCCCCTCTACGCCGTCTACGACAGGCTCCTCTTCAGCAAGATCCGGGAGAATTTCGGCGGCCGTCTCGAATTCTTCGTCGGCGGCGGTGCCCTGCTTGACATCGAGCTCCAACGTTTCTTCTACGCCCTGGGCATTCCCATGTTCCAGGGATACGGGCTGACCGAAGCCGCCCCGGTCATCTCGTCCAACAGTCTCAAGGCCCATAAGCTGGGGTCCTCGGGGCGGGTCGCGCCCGGGATCGAGCTCCGGATCTTGGACGAACAAGGCCGCGAGCTCCCGGCCGGCAAGACCGGGGAGATCGTCATCCGCGGCGAGAACGTCATGGCCGGGTATTGGAAGAACGAGAAGGCTTCGCGCGAGGTCCTCCGGGACGGCTGGCTTTACACGGGGGACCTTGGCAATCTCGACACCGACGGCTTCCTCTTCGTCCTCGGCCGGATGAAGAGCCTGCTCATCGGGAGCGACGGCGAGAAGTACAGCCCGGAGGTCATCGAGGAGGCCATCACCGACGCTTCCGCTTACATCGAGCAGATCATGCTCTACAACGATCAGTCGCCCTTCACGGTCGCCTTGCTCGTCCCGAACAGGGAGGCTCTCCTGCGCGGGCTCAAGGCGAAAGGCCTCGACGTCAAAACACCGGAAGGCCAGGAGGCCGCCCTGCGGCTCCTCGAGGGCGAGATCGACGCCTTTCGCGAAGGCGGGAAACACGCCGGGATGTTCCCGGCGCGCTGGCTGCCCGCCGCCGTGGCCGTTCTCGGCGAAGGCTTCACCGAACAGAACCATCTTCTCAATTCCACGCTGAAAATGGTCCGGGGCAAGATCGTCGAATTCTACCAGACCCGGCTCGACCATCTCTACACGCCGGAGGCCAAGGACATTGTCCACCCCCAGAACCGGGCCATCGTCAGCCGCTTCGACGAGTCCCTCTGAAAAATTGACAATCCGTCGATTTTTAGGGTATGTAGAGTCCTCAAAATAGGAGGCCCATATGAGGGACCATAGGGGGACATGGACTTCTGAAAGGTGTCCCCGATACGGGAGATCCATGACATGACAAAGAAAGCACAGGTCCTCGGCGTTGGCATCATCGGAGGCGGGTTCATTGCCCGCTTCCACATCAAGTCCTGGGTCGGCGTCCGCGACGCCGACATCCTGGGCGTCTTCGACCCCGACGCGAAACGGGCCCGGGAGGCCTGCGCCCTGGCCAGGTCTCTCGGCGTCGGCGAGGCCAAGCCCTATGCCTCGATCACCGACATGGCCGCCGACCGGCGGATCGGGGCCCTCTGGATCTGTGCCCCGAACTACACCCGGGGCGCGGTCATGGAGGAGATCAGTCACGCCGTTATCAAGGGAAAGGCGGAGCTGGTCGGCGTGGCCTGCGAGAAACCGCTCGGCCGCAACGTCCGTGAAGCGAAGAAGATGCTCGATCTCGCGCGGAAGGCCGGCCTCCTTGACGGCTACCTGGAGAACCAGGTCTTCTCCCCGGCCGTCGTCCGGGGCAAGGAGATCGTCTGGGCCCGCGGCGCCGCCCTTTCCGGGCCTCCCTACCTGGCCCGGGCCGCCGAGGAGCACAGCGGACCCCACATGCCCTGGTTCTGGGAAGGCACGCTCCAGGGCGGCGGGGTCCTCAACGACATGATGTGCCACTCGGTCGAGGAAGCCCGGTTCATGCTGACCCCGCCCGGCGCCCCGCGCGACGTGCTGACCCCGGTGAGCGTCACCGCCTACACCAACTGCCTGAAGTGGCAGGAGCCCCAATACGCCGCCATCCTGGCCAAAAACAGCGGCGGCAAGACCGACTATCTCAAGCGGCCGTCCGAGGACTTCGCCCGGTCGCTCGTCGAATACAAGAACAAGTCCGGCAAGATCGTGGTCGTCGAAACGACGACGAGCTGGTGTTACGTCGGGGCGGGCCTCCGCTTGAGCATGGAGCTTCTCGGGCCCGAGTACGCCCTCCAGATCAACTCGCTCGACGCCGGGCTCAAGGTCTTCTTCAGCCGGGCGGTCAAAGGCAAAGCCGGCGAGGACCTGGTCGAAAAACAAAACGCCGAGATCGGGCTCATGCCCGTCGTGGCCGACGAAGCCGGCGAATACGGCTATGTCGCCGAGAACCGGCACATGGTCCAGTCCTTCATCCGCGGCGTCCGGCCGGAGGAGAATTTCACCGACGGCGTCGCCGTCGCCGAGCTCCTCATGGCCGCCTACCGGAGCGCCGAGCTGGGCCGGACCCTCGCCTTCCCGTTCAAGGGCATGGAGGACTACATCCCGCCCGTGGCCAGGGGGAAGTGGAACCCGAAGTCGAAGTGATTACGAACGAAGGAGAAACCATGAAACGTATTCCCGCGATCCTCGCCCTCGCCGTCATCCTCGGCTCGGCGGCCGCCCCCGCCCTCGTTGCCGTCCCGCCGACCGCGCCCCAGATCCGGCACATCTCGCCCGAGCTCCAGAAGGCCGTCGCCGCGGCCGACTACGCGGGCGTCCGCATCAAGTCATTCCCCTTCGCCTCGGAGGCCTGGACGTTCCGCAAGTTCACCTTCGTCGAGACGCTCCGGATGCTCAAGGAGCTGGGCGTCGCCGCCGTCGAGGCCTTCCCGGGTCAGTCCCTCGCGGCCGAGTTCCCCGGGGCCCGCTTCGACGACTCAATGACCGCTGAACACGTCGCCTTCGCCAAGGACGCCCTCAAAGCGGCCGGCGTCTCTCTCTACGGCTACGGCGTCGTCGACATCGGCAGGACCGAAGAGAGCATGCGCAAGGTCTTCGACTTCGCCCGCAAGATGGGCATCCGCGTCGTCGTCTGCGAGCCGGCCGACGACGACTTCACCCTCCTCGAGAAGCTGGTCAGGGAATACAACATCAAGGTCGCCATCCACAACCACCCGGCGCCTTCGAAATACAACCTGCCCGAGACGGTTTTCCGCCACGTCGACGGCAAGGACCCGCGCATCGGCTCCTGCGCCGACACCGGCCACTGGATGCGGGGCATGAACGACCCGCGCGAAGCTTTCAAGCTTCTCCAGGGCCGTATCCTCGACGTTCACCTCAAGGACCGCAGCGATTTCGGCACGGCTAAGGGCGTCGACGACGTCCCCTGGGGCTCCGGCAAGGGGATGATCCGCGACCTCCTGGCCGAGCTGACCCTCCAGGATTACGACGGCTACCTGACGATGGAATATGAGAACGAGTCCGAGGTCGGCGACCCCATGCCCGCCTTCCGCAAGAGCATCGCTTACGTCAAGAGCGTCACCTACTTCGAGGGCTACACCCAGATCCTCAGGCGTTCCGGCGGCCGCTACGAGAAACACGGCTGGAACCACTACGGGCCTGGCTACTTCGAAGTCGACGAAAAGACGGGTGTCCTCAAGGGCCAGGGCGGCATGGGCCTTCTCTGGTATTCGAAAAAAATCGGCGATTTCGTCCTCGAATGCGATTTTAAATGTTCGACCGAGACCACGAACTCGGGCATCTTTCTCCGCGTGCCCTCCGTCCCCGTGAGCGACGACTACATTTACCATTCGATCGAGATCCAGATCGACGACAAGTCGATGGGGATCCATCACACGGGGGCCGCTTACGACATCGAAGCTCCCAAGGTCCTGGCTTCCTTGCCCACAGGCGAATGGAACCATTTCAAGATCGAATTCAAGGGCTGGCGCCTTAAGATCGAGCTCAACGGCAAGCTGGTCATGGACTGGCAGGCCAAACCCGGCGGCAAGGTCAGGGACATCTCTCCCGAAGGCTATATCGGCCTCCAGAACCACGACAGCCAGTCGCCGCCCTACTTCCGGAACGTCTATATCAAAGAGCTCTGACCGGCGCCCGGGAGATCTGCTAGATAAAGGAGATGTGAGCATGACAGCGGCAAAGAGTACGCGCAGCAGGCTGTTTATCATGATGGTGATGGAGTTCTTCATCTGGGGCGCATGGCTTCCGCTGATATTCAGCTATTTGCCGAGCCTCGGATTCACGACGACCCAGCAGGCCTGGATCCTGAATGCCTTCCCCCTCTCCGCTATCGTCGGCATGTTCTTCAGCAACCAGTTCGCGGACCGCCATTTCGCCGCCGAGAGGTTCCTGGGTTTGAGTCACCTTATCGGCGGACTCGCGATACTCGGGTTGGGATTCACCCGCGAGTTCTGGCCCTTTTTTGTCCTGATGCTCGTGCATTGCCTTTTCTACGTCCCGACCATCTCGATCGCCAACTCGATCGCCTTCACCCACATGAAGGACGCGCAGAAGGAGTTCGGTTTTGTCCGCATGGGGGGCACCATAGGCTGGATCCTCGCGGCCTGGCCGTTCACGTTCATTCTTGTGGATTGGGCCCGAGTCAAGGCCGCGGCGCCGCGTGGAGTGATCGCTTGGCTCGGAACGGCCCTCGGCTCGGGACTCACCGGCCAGGCGTTGAAACAAGCGACGCGCTGGACGTTCATCGTAGCGGGCGCCGTTTCCCTGGGTCTGGCCGCCTACAGCCTGTTCCTCCCCCATACCCCGCCGAAGAAAAAAAAGCCGGAAGCTTCCGCTTCCGAACGCTTCGCCTGGCTTGAGGCGGTGAAGTTGCTCAAGCACCCGTTCGTGCTGATCCTGTGGTTCTTGACGTTCGTCGACGCTTTCGTTCATAACTCGTACTTCAACTGGACCGCTTCGTTCCTCGGCGCCAGGCCCGAGGCCGGCGGCGTCGGCATTCCCGGCAACTGGATCATGCCCGTCATGAGTTTGGGCCAGGTCTCGGAGATCATGACCATGCTCGTCCTGGGAGCCGTGTTGAAGAAACTCGGCTGGCGGATGACGATGCTCATAGGCATTCTCGGGCACGCCGGCCGGTTCGCGGTCTACGCCTTTTTCCCCTCCCAGCCATGGATGATCGTGGCCATCCAGGTCTTGCATGGCATCTGCTACGCTTTCTTCTTCGCCACGGTCTATATCTTTGTGGACACCTATTTCCCCAAGGACGTTCGTTCGAGCGCGCAGGGGTTGTTCAATGTGATGATCCTCGGCATCGGAGTGCTGGCGGCCAACTCGCTGTGCCCGTGGCTGATACAATCGGTCTTCACCGCGAACGGCGTTACCGACTTCCGGTCGATGTTCCTGCTGCCGTGCCTGACCGCGCTGGGCGCCGCTATCTTGCTGGCTGTGGCCTTCCGCCCTCCGGCGAGGGTCGAGACTGTCCAAGGCCAACCGTAGGGTTCGATCGGACTCGCCGGGTGCGAGAAATTGGATAGAGAAGGAGAGAGGCTGAGATGGAGATGAAGATCCGCTACCTCGACGGCAACAGACTCTACTACGCCTTCCTCGCCGGCGGGCAGGCGGTCATCCGGGACCAGGCCTATCTCAACAAGATCAACGTCTTCCCCGTGCCCGATTCAGACACCGGGACGAACCTGGCCTCGACGATGAGGTCCATCGCCGAGGGGGCCCGGGCCTCGAGGTCGGCCGACGTCACGCTGGGGTCGATCGCCGACGCCGCCCTGCTCGGGGCCCGCGGCAACTCGGGCCTCATCTTCGCCCAGTTCCTTTACGGCTTGAGCCAGGAGATCCGCGACGAGCGACGTCTGACGGCCCATCGCTTTGCCGAGGGCGCCCGGAAGGCCGTCCAGTACGCCCGCCGGGCCATCCTGACGCCCGTCGAAGGGACCATGATCACCCTGATCAACGACTGGGCCGAGGCCCTCTACGAACAGCGCCTGAAGATGAACGATTTCGTGGAGCTCCTCTCCTACTCCCTGCATATCGCAGAGAGATCGTTGAAAGACACGCCCAAGAAATTGGCCGTCCTGGCCGAGGCCGGTGTCGTCGACGCCGGCGCCAAGGGCTTCTTCGACTTCCTCGAAGGCGTCGTCGCCTTCATCAAAAAGGGCAACATCAAGGCCATCATGAGAGAGGACGCCGCGAGCCTTCCCCTGCCCAGGGACGTCTCCGTCACCCGGTCGACTTTGACGAAAAGGTATTGTTCGGAAGCCCTGCTCGTCGGCAGGGACCTCGATATCGAGGCCGTCCAAGACCTGGTCCGACGGTCGGGCGAGTCGGCCATCGTCGCCGGTTCCCCCGCCAAGCTCCGTCTCCACGTCCACACCGACACGCCGTCGGACCTTTTTCACGAGCTCCAAAAACACGGGACGATCCAGGACATCAAGGCCGACGACATGCTCCGGCAGTACGAAGCCGCCCACGAGCGCAAGGCCCCCATCGCCGTGCTGACCGACTCGGCCTGCGACCTGCCGCAGAGCGTCCTCGACGACCATCAGATCCATATCGTCCCCTTCAACCTGTTCTTCGGCGAGAGCCTCTTCCTGGACAAGGTGACCATCGCTCCCGGGCAGTTCTACGACCTCCTGAAGTCCCGCCGGGAGATGCCGACGAGCGCCCAGCCCCCTCAGGCCAACGTCCAGCGGGCCCTGGAATTCCTGGCCGGGCATTATGATTCCGTCATCGCCGTGACCATCTCCGGCGGCCTGACCGGGGTCCATGGCCAGTTCCTCAAGGCCCGGGAGGCGCTCGGGCTCGACCCGGCCCGGGTCGCGGTCGTCGACTCCCGGCACTTGTCCGTCTCCGAAGCCCTGATCGTCCTCCGTCTCGCCGAAGCCGTCCGGGCCGGCCGGACGTTCGGGGAGATCTCCTCCGAGGCCGAAAGCTGGGTCGAGAAGACGAAGCTCTGGGTCGACATCCGCACCCTGAAATACATGGTCCGCGGTGGCCGGGTCAGCCCGCTCAAGGGGCTCATGGCCGCGGCCCTCAACATCAAGCCCGTCGTCTCGCTCGACGCCGCGGGCAAGGCGGCCATCCTGGGCAAATCGTTCAGCCGGCGTCAGAACATGAAAAAGATCCTCGGCCTCATCGGCAGGGCGGCCGAAGGACGGCCCGTCTGGAACTACGGCGTCGTCCATGCCCAGAACCCTTTCCGGGCCCTGCGCTACGCGGACGCCCTGGAGGAGATGCTCGGCAAGAAGGCCGCCTTCATCTCGGAGGTCTCCCCCGTGGTCGGCGCCCACAACGGGATCGGCGTCGTCGGCGTATCCTTGATGTTCGAATAGTCGCGTCCCCTTGTGGCTGGGACCTGGGAGGGTCAGTTCATGTCGGGAACCTTCACCGTAATTGTCCAGTGCGCGGCGCTCGTCGCCATCTACATGACCGTCTGGTTCGTTCTGGCCCTTGTCAGAAAGGATAATTCCATCGCGGACATCGCCTGGGGGCTCGGGTTCGTGCTCGTCGCGGCCGTCACTTTCCTCCGGAGAGCGTCCCTCTTCCTGCCCCTCCTCGTCACGTCGCTGGTCGCCGCCTGGGGCGCACGGCTGGCCTTGCACATCCTTCTCAGGAACCGGAAGCGGGGCGAAGATCCCCGTTACGCCGAATGGCGTCGAAAGTGGGGCCGCTCGTTCCTCTGGCGGAGCTACTTCCAGGTCTTCCTGCTCCAGGGTCTGTTCCTGCTGGTCATCAGCTCCCCGGTCATCCTCGTCAATACCGATCGCGCCTACCCGAACGCGGGCCGCGGCCTGTGGCTGGCCGGTCTCATTCTCTGGTGCGTCGGGTTCGTTTTCGAGGCCGTCGGGGACGCCCAGCTGGCCCGCTTCAAGCGCGACCCGGGGAACCGGGGCAAGATCATGGACAAGGGGCTTTGGAGATACAGCCGGCATCCGAACTATTTCGGCGAATCGCTGATGTGGTGGGGGATCTTCCTCGTGGCCCTGGAAGTGCCTTACGGCTGGACGACGGTCGTGAGCCCCGTCCTCATCACCTTCCTGCTCGTCCGCGTCTCGGGCATCCCGATGCTCGAGAAAAAGTACGCCGGGAACGCCGAGTTCCAAGCCTACGCCCGCAGGACGAGCGCCTTCGTCCCCAGGTTCCCGAAAAAATAGCGGATCGCTCAGAACGTCAGGACGGCCCCGACGACGGCGTAATGGATCAGGGCGAATGTGTAGACCTTATCGTTGCTCGCGCCGCCTTCGAGGATACGGTAGCCGGCCTTCAGCCTCAACGACTTCGTCAGGTCCACCCAGGCGGCCAGGCTGACGTCCTCCGCCCGTCCCTGGGGCGCGGCCAGGGCGTCCCCTTCGAACAGGACGCCCCAGGACTTCCCGATCCGCCCGAGAACTCGGAAATTGATGAGCGGCACGATACCGAGGTCCTTCTTCTCCGCGGCCCCCTCCTGGTTTTCAAGCCTTATCAGGGCGTCGCGGACCTTGACCGTCAGGCCGATCCCCGCTTCGAACCGAGGCCGCCGGACGAGGGTGTAGCGGTAGGTCAGCCGGTACGAGTTGAAAACATACGTCCCCCGCAACGCCTCGCCCGCGGGGAAGAGACGGTCCACGAAGAAGACATCGCTGTCCAAGGCCCCCGCCGATGCGAATTTCAGCGGGGCGTAGAGCACGGATAGGGAATGCCGGGGATGGAATTGCCAGCTGAGGCGCAGTCTCACAAATGCGGCGCCATCGGAGTTCAGGTCCCGCGTTAGAGAAAACTTCGTTCCCGTATCACCCGGGATGCGAACGTTGTTATATCCGCTCCAGGCCATCCCTCCCTCGGCGTCGAGGCTCCATTGGGACGCGGCCGGGGCGGCCAGCGCAACGGTTAAGAGCGCGATCAAAACAAGGTATTTAATGCCTCTCATTTATCGATCTCCTTTGATCCCTTCGGCCGAGGCGAATCGGCTTGAACAAGGCATAGGAACGGGGATATCCGGCCCGGATCTCCCCGCTCCCATCGATAAGGACAGTTTTAGAAGCCCGGGCTGATGCTCAACTGGAAATGCCAGCCGCGGACAGGCCGATCGATCGGGTAGACGTAGTTCAACCCGAGGACGAGATAGCCGAAGAGGTTCGTCCTCAGACCGATGCCGACGCTGCTGAGGGGCTTCCGCTTGCCGCCGAAGAACGTAGGTTTGACGTCCTCCGGGGTCTCCCCGCCCCACCAATAACCGGGATTCTGGGCATAGGCGACGCCCCAGTCGAAGAAACCGTAGAATTCGAGGGGCCACGCGCCGAAGTAGCCCTTGCCGATGCCCAGGACGCCGAGCAGGGGAAAGCGCAATTCCACATTGCCCATGAGCATCTTGCTGCCGTAGAGCCGGTTGGGATCGAAGGCGCTATCCGGATTCGACTCGTACTCGGTCAGCTCCGCGTTGGAGAACGATTCATAGCCGCGAACGAGGTCCCAGTAGGCGATATAAAGGGGATAGAAACGATCGTCCTCGGCGTCCTTCCCATAGCGCCCCAGGTGCATGGCCCGGACAGCCAGCGTGAAAGGCCTCAACGGCATGAAGTACTTGCGGAAATCCGCCGAGGCCGTCACAAAGTTTATGCTTCCGATGGCCGGAGACACGGACAGGCCGATACTCTGTCCGAGGATGGGGCTCGTCGCCCCGAAAATCCCGGAGTCATAATAATACCCGGCACTCATATAGCCGAAATTCAGCGCCGGCGCCGTCGGTATCCTCTCTTTTTCGTAGGCGATCAGGCCCCCGCTGGCCAGGGAATAGATCCGGGTGTAGAGGGTCCGCTGGAAATCCTGGCTGCGGAAGCCCGCGCTCAGCGAGAACCGGCTGACCTGGCTGAAGGGATAGGCGCCGAAAACGGACAGGTCGTAATTGATGAGCCGGTAGATATCCCGCACCTCGTAGATCGCGGGCTCTCCCGCGAATTCATCCTCGTACAGATAGTAGTAAGGATAGGGATAAACGATCCGTTGGGCCGCCGCGCCCCAGTTGAAGCGGCCCTTGTTGTTGAGGTAGGCCAGCACGCCGGAAGTGTCGACGAGCTGGGACCCGGTGAACGCGCTCGTGATGATCGTCTGGGTGCCGAGCATGTCGCTCCAGTATGCGGAGACGCCACCCGCGGCATAGGTCCCGTAGCGGTCGGCGCCGAGGCCGATGGAAGCCGGCGAAACATAGTCAAGGGCCAGCTTGGGCTTGTATTGGGAAATCGCGAAATTCGTGTCCTTGGGCAGGCCGAAGAGCGGGTTCTTGAGCAGGCCGAGGAGAGCGCCCTCGGCTTCCGTGCGCGGCGGCAGGAGGGCCGGGTTGCGCTCGAACTGGGCCAGGAAGGTCTGCCCTTCGAGGATCTTGGCGTCGTCGATCGAATAGACCGTGTAGTAGCTGTCCTGGTAGCCGGAGAAGACGACCCGGCCGGTGTTCAGGGCGACCGATATGGCCGGGCTGAGGTCGGTGATGCCGCTGATGCCCGTGTTCATGTTCGTGACCTGGAAGAGCTTGCCCGAGGCGATATCGATCCGGTAGAGGTCCGTCTTGCCGTTCTGGTCGGAGAGGAAATAGAGCCCCTTCGAGTCCGCGGTCCATTGGGGGTTGATGTTCTTGCCGTTGGGGAAACCCAGGAGCTTCTGGATGCGGCCCGCTTCGACGTCGAGCAGGGCCAGCTCGTAGTTTCCGATATCGACCCAGTCGAGGTTGGTCGAGAACCGCTCGGTGACGAAAGCGATGGTTTTTCCGTCGGGCGACCAGACCGGCTGGAGGTCGGCGAAGACGTCCCGGGTCATCTGCTTGAGGACGTTGTCCTTGAGGTCGTAGATGAAGAGGTCCGAAACACCGCCGGTCAGGCCGGTGAAGGTGACGTAACGCCCGTCCGGAGACCAGGCCGGGCTGAGGATCTCGGCCAGCTCGCCGAAGGGGATCTCCCGTTCGATCCTGTCCTTCTTCATGTCGAGAATGGTCAGGACCGGGCGGCCCTTGGCCACGCCGCCGAAGACGAATTTCTCGCCCTTGGCGTCCCAGGAGCCGGCGGACTTGATGAACTGGATGCTCTCGAAATGAGGATCCACGGCGGTCGAGATGATCTTCCGCCTGATCTTGCCCGTGTCGGCATCCGCCAGGTAAAGGTCGATCGAGAACATGTCGCGTGTCGAAAGGAACACGAGGTCTTTGCCGTCGGGGCTGATGGACGGCGCGATGTTGTAGGGATTGGACTCCACGCCCTTAAATAACGCCTTGGCGAACTTGTCGGGCGCCTGGGTTTTTTCGAGGAGCGGGTTGTAGGCGTCCTGCATCGATTTATGCCAATCGGCAGAAAGCTGTTTCAGCTTGATGCCCAGCACGCCTTCCAGGATGACCTCGTAGTCCCCGGTTCGGCCGACCGATTTCATCATCTTGCCGATGATCTCGTCCCCCCAGCGACCGGTCATGTAGGCCCACACGGCCTGGCCCCAACGGTAGGGGAAATACTTGTAGGAGTTCTCGAGCTTGCTGATCTGCGGCAGCTGTTTCCGGCGGACGGCGTCCCGCATCCACATCGAGGTGTCCTGATCGACCGTGCCGATGGACAGATACTCGGCCATGCCCTCGATGAACCAGAGCGGAATGCGGAGGCCCATCTCGTTCCCCCGGGCCTGGTCGGAATGGCCCTGGGCCATGATGTCGTACTGGAAGGCGTGGACGAGCTCGTGCCCGATGACGTGGTCGGTCTCGGAGAGCGAGGCGCCGTAGGGCAGGACGATCCGGCGCTTGAACGACTCGGTGACGCCTCCCGTGCCTTCGCCAAGGATCTCATTGATGACGGTCGTCTGCTGGAATTCCGGCCCGCTCCCATAGAGGATGAGGGGCTGCCGGCCCTTGAGTTCATGATTGAACATTCGGGAGAGCCGGGCATACCAGCGTTCGGCCATGAGGGCGGCCAGCTTGACCGTCTGCTCGTCCTGGAGATAGAAGTAGATGTCGTAGTGCCGGGTCTTCATGATCTTGAAGTCGAACTTCTGGTACTGGACCTTGTTCCGGCCATAATACTGGGCCCTGAGGCCCGGCGCGCCCACGCCGGCCAGGAAGCCCGCGAGGCTCAAGGCGACGATGAATTTTTGAAAAGCGGGATGCCGCATGGATGGACTCCTTTTAGGGACACGGGGTTGTGGGAGAAGATCGCCGAAAGCGAAGCGCTCCGGCTTGGGAGGCCCTGAATCGATCATAGGTCGAAACTCCTTTCGACCCCTTTCCAAAAAATATCTTAGCCGAATCGCCGGAGTTTGTCTATATCGGCGCCAAGATGCGGCCCGACGGCGTCAAAAGGGCTTGTTGACCGAACTGTTCGAATTCGGGTAAGATGCTCGGCGTCAAGCATGACGACACAGATCCTGATCATTCTCGCGGTCATGGTCGCCGCGTACGTCGCGGCCAAGGCCTCCAAATTGTCCGTCGAGCTGAGCATCTTCGCCTCGGCCCTGGCCGGAGGAGTCGCGGGCGCCTTCCTCAAGACACCGCCTGTCGCCGACCTGGGGCGGCACCTCGTCGAGGGCTCTTTCACCTACCTCGACGTCATCCTGGTCTTCTTCACGGCGACGCTCTTCATGACCATCGTCAACGAATCGGGCGGGGTCGTCTACGTCGTCCGGACGACGCTCCGCGTCTTCGGGAAGAAGCGGGTCCTCGCCCTGCTCGTGCTGATGGTCATCGTCCTCATCCCCGGCGCCCTGACCGGGGCCGGGAGCGTGTCGCTTCTCGTCGTCGGGGCCCCGGTGGCCCTGGCCCTCGGCCGCCTCGGCGTCTCCCGCAAGAAGGCGGCCGCCATCCTCTTCATCGTGGCCGGCCTGAGCGCGGCCGCGCCGCCTGTCAACATCTGGGCCATGATCCTCTGCGCCGGGACGGCTATCCCCTACGTCGGCTTCGAGTTCACCTTGGGCATCCCCGTTCTCATCCTGGGCGCGTTCACCGTCCTCGTCTTGGGCTGGAAAAAGGATCCGGGCGCGGCGCCGGGGCCCGTCGAGCTGCCCGATCCGCCGAAGGGCATGACCTGGTGGCGGGTCCTCCTGCCGTTCGTCGTCTTTTTCGGACTGGTCATCGCCACCCGGGTCTGGCCGTTCGCGACGCCCATCTTCGGACTGTCGCTCGAGTTCGCCGTCGCGGGCGCAGTGGCCCTTCTCCTCAGCCCGAAAAAGATCGCCTTCCTAACGCTGGCCCGCGAAACGATGAAACGGCTCCTGCCACTGCTCGCCACGATGGTCGTCGTCGGCATGCTCCAGCAGATCATGACCGTGACCGGCGTCCGCGGCCTGCTGTCGTTCGCCGTCATCTCGACCCCGCTTGTCCTCCTCTTCTTCCTCCTCCCGGTCATCATCCCCATCTCCGAGGGGATCCTGACCTACGGCGCGGCGGCGATCATCGGCATTCCCCTGATCTGGTTCCTGGATTCGATCGGCTTTCACGCGACCGTCGTCATCGCCGGCCTGAGCCTTCTCTGGCCCCTCGGCGACGGCCTGCCCCCGACGGCCCTCATCGGCCGTCTGAGCAATATGGTCTCCGGCTACGACGGGTCCTACAAGGACTTCCTCAAAGCGACCTGGCTGCCCTGGCTGGTCATCACCGCCACGGCGATGGCTATGATCATCTTCAGCTCGAAACTGGCCTTCCTGGTCAAATGGAGCATGTAGCGAGGCGAAGGACGCACCCATGATCATGATCGCCTATTACGTCATCACGGCCTTCATCCTCTTCCTCGTCGGCTGGAACTTCGTCCGCGAGAAGAAAAGGGCCGACGACCTCGTCCTCTACATCCTGGTCATGGTCCCCCTCCTTCTGAGGCTCCTGAGGATGAAATGAAAAGCGATGGCATGAAACGGGAATTTCTGCTCAAGGCCGTTCTTGCGGGCGCTTTCCTCGGCCTCGTCCTCTGGGGCGGTCTCCCGCTATTCCGCCATAGGCACTACGATGTCCCCGTCATCAAAGGCCCTGGCGTCACAGCGGTCCTCCGCTTGAGCGATCTCTCCCCGCGTCTCAAGGGGACGGCTGGCGACACTTACGTTTTTGTCCTTCAGGGAAAAGAGCCCGGCGGCAAGGCCCTGATCATGGGTAACACCCACTCCAACGAACCCGAGGGTATGCTGGCCGCCCTCGTCTTCATCGAGAACGCCGTGGTCGATAAGGGAACTCTCTACGTCATCCCCTTCTTCAACAACAGCGGCAGCCGCAACACGCGCCCTGGCGACGGCTACCCGCTCTACTTCGACGTTCCGACGGACTGGGGCTCGCGACGGTTCCGCTACGGGAACCGCGACGCCTCCCCGCTCGACCAGTGGCCCGACCCCGACGTCTACATCCACTACCCGGACCGGCAGCTCCTCTCGTTCATCGACGTCCGCAACACCAACCGGACCTGGCCGGGACGAGCGGACGGCCCTCTCATGGAACGGGTGACCTTCGGGGCCATGGAGCTCATGCGCCGCGACAAGATCGACGTGGCCGTCGACATCCACGGCGCGGAAACGATGTTCCCGGTGACCAACTGCATCGTCGCCCCGGAAAGATCGGTCAAGATCGCCACCCTGGCCTCTATGACTGTCAAGGCCATGGAGGGGTTCGAGAACCACGTCGAGCCGTCGCCGGCCGGTTTCCGCGGCCTGTCCCACCGGGAGATCGGCGACCACTCGGACGCCATGCCCTTCCTTCTCGAAGCTCCCATCCCCTTCCTCGACCAGCCCACGGGGCCGAAGACGACGAAATTCCTTCTCGACGGCAAGGACCCGTTCCTGCTCAGCTTGTCCAGGAAGAAAAAGCTCTTCGTCCCCTACGACGAGACCGGCTGGCCGCTCGACAAAAGGGTCGGGCAGCACATGTCCGTGACCCTCGAGATATTCCGTCAATTTTCCAAGAAGACCGCGGCCCGGCCCATCGTCGTCCATGGGGTCCCGCGCTACGCCGACGTCGTCAAGAACGGCGTCGGCCACTATCTCGGCGACCCGGCCAAGGCAGCCGCGGGCACAGTCGTCATGAATTGAGGTATCCCGATGATCATCAGAAAATGGATCCTCGCCGTCCTGGTCGTCGCCGCCGTCCTCGTCACCGTCGGCGGCCTGACCCTCGACCTCCGCACGGACCCGGCCCGGCAGCCGGACTTCGATCTTGCGCCCGAGGCCTGTACCGACATCTTGGTCGGCCGCGAGGCTTCGACGGACGGCTCGGTCATGAGCACGCACGCCGCCGACTGCGGCGTCTGCGACTTCACCTGGCGCCACGTCCCGGCCGCCGACCATAAGCCCGGCGCCATGAGAAAGCTTTACCGCATCGACCAGTTGCGCACATGGCCGCCCTCCGAGGGTCTCAAGTGGGACATGGTGCTCAAGGATTTCACCGGGGTCGAGATCCCCCAGGTGCCCCACACCTACGGCTATCATCACTCCATCTTCGGCTACCTGAACGATCAGCAGCTGGCCGTCGCCGAATCGACCATCGGCAACGTCCGCAAGCTCTCCAACCCGACCTCGGCACCCGCGCTCAACATCTCCATGCTGACCCTCCTGGCCATGGAGCGCTGCCGGACGGCCCGGGAGGCCATCAAGCTCATGGGTTCGCTGGCCGAAGAGTACGGCTACGGCGAGAGCATGGGCGGCGAGATGTTGGCCGTTTCCGACGCGCGGGAGATCTGGATCTTCGAGATCATGCCGGTCGGCCCGCTCTGGACACCAAAGTCAGGCAAGCCGGGCGCCGTTTGGGCGGCCCAGCGGGTCCCCGACGACCACGTCAGCGTCTGCACGAATGAGGCGCGGATCGGCGAAATGGACCTCGCCAATTCCGACTATTTCATGGCCTCGGCCCATGTCGTGACCTATGCCATCGAGGCCGGCCTCTACGACCCGAAAAGCGGAAAGGCCTTCAGCTGGAAGAGAGCCTACTCGCCGTCCGAGGGAAGCGCCCTCAGCAGCGCGGGCCGTAGCTCCCGCATGTGGCGCTTCTTTGACCTCGTCGCGCCGTCCCGGAAATTCAAGCCCGAGACCCCCAACATGGACTTCCCCTTCTCCGTCAAACCCGACGCAAAACTTTCCGCCAGGGATGTCATGGCCCTGACCCGCGACAAGTCCGAGGGCACGGCTTTCGACCCCGTCCGCGGGCTCCGCGGCGGTCCCTTCAAGAACCCGAACTATTACAGAGGCACACGCCTCATCAGCGTTCCCAACGTCGAATACACCACCCTGACCCAGTGCCGGTCGTGGCTCCCCGACCCGATCGGCGGCATCGTCTGGATCGCCCTCGGCGCCCAGGACACGTCTTGCTACGTCCCGTTCTACGCCGGCGCGACCGAGATCCCCAAGTCCTTCGGCGTCGGCGACCATTACGTCCTCAACCGGGATTCCGCCCGCTGGGCCTTCGACTACGTTGACTTCCACGTCCAGGTCGCCTACAACGCCGCCATCGAGGACGTCAAGGCGGCCCGGAAGACCTGGGAGGACGGCGCCCTCGAGCGCATCCCCGAGATCGACGCCCGGGCGGCCGAGCTCTACAAGAAGAATCCCAAGGAAGCCGTACGCCACGTGACCGCCTTCGGCCTGAACAATGCCACCAACGTCGTCAACGCCTGGTGGAAGCTCGGCGACGACCTCTGGGTGAAATACAACCACCTGGGCCTCTACGACGTCGGGAAAAGGCGGAGCGGCCGCATCCCGACGGCCAATCCGGAGTGGTGGAACAAGGCCGTCAGGGCCTTCGACGTCCTGACCGAGCCCGATAAAAAATAACGATATCAGCGTGAAAAAGGAGGTTATCATGAAAAGACATTACCTCATAGCCATCGGCCTCGCTCTCGTCCTGGCCGTCTTCCTGGCCGGCCATATCCCCCCGCCCGGCGGCGAGGACCGGGCCGGGACCGATGACCCGGGCTTCGACAAGGACGGATGCACGGTCATCATCGTCGGCAAGGACGCCTCCACGGACGGTTCGGTCATGACCACTCATACCTGTGATTGCGGCATCTGCGACTGGACCTTCCGCCACATCCCCGCGGCCGACCACAAGCCCGGCTCGACCCGCAAGATCTACCACGTCTCGCAGTACAGGACCTGGCCGCCCGCGGAAGGCCTCAAGTGGGACCTGTACAAAAAGGACTACGCGGGGATCGATATCCCCGAAGTGGCGCACACCCACGCCTATCTCCACGGCGGGTTCGGCTACATGAACGACAAGCAGGTGGCCATCGGCGAATCGACCATCGGCTGTCAGCGCAGGATGGAGAATCCGACGCCGGCGGCCAAGCTCGACCTGACCATGCTGACGCTCCTGGCCATGGAGAGGGCGGCGACGGCCCGCGAGGCCATTCAGGTCATCGGTTCGCTTGCCGAGAAATACGGCTACGGCTTCCACGACGACGGCGAGATGCTGGCCATCGCCGACACTCAAGAAGTCTGGATCTTCGAGATCATGCCCGTGGGCCCGCTGTGGACGCCGGAAAGCGGAAAACCGGGCGCGGTCTGGGCGGCCCAGCGCGTTCCCGACGATCATGTCAGCGTCTGCCCCAACGAGTCGCGCATCGGCGAGATCGACCTCGCTAACAAGGACTTTTTCATGGCTTCGCCGAACGCCGTCTCGCTGGCCGTCGACTTGGGCTTCTATGACCCCAAGAGCGGCAAGCCGTTCAACTGGAAGAGGGCCTATTCGCCCGTCGAGGGCAGCGCGGCGAGCAGCAACGGCGGCATTCAAAGGCTGTGGCGTTTCTTTGACCTGGCCGCTCCCTCACAGAACTTGAAGACCGAAACGCCGAACATGGACCTTCCCTTTTCCGTCAAGCCGGACAGGAAGCTCTCCGTCCAGGACGTCATGGCCATGACCCGGGACCGGAGTTACGGCACACCGTGGGACCCGCTCAAGGGGATCCGGGGCGGACCCTTCAAGAATCCGAACTATTTCAACCGCCGGGCGCCCCGGGTCATCGATGACGGCCGGGCCGAATACACCACGGTCACGCAAAGCCGGGCGGTGTATCCCGACGCTATCGGCGGCATCGTCTGGATCGCGTTCGGCTCGCAAGACACCGCCTGTTACATGCCCTTCTACGCCGGCGTGACGGAGCTGCCTAAGTCCTTCGGTGTTGGCGACCACTGGACCTTCAGCCGGGATTCTGCACGCTGGGCTTTCGACTACACGGACTTCCACGTCCAGGTCGTCTATTCCGAAGCGATAAAGGACGTCCAAGCGGCCCAGGCCAAATACGAAGCCGAGACGATCGCCCGGATCCCGGAGATCGACCAGCAGGCCCTGGCCCTGTATAAGAAGAAGCCGGCCGAGGCGGGCCGGTTCCTGACCGGTTTCTCGCTCAACAACGCCACGACCGTCGTCAACGCCTGGTGGAAGCTCGGCGACGACCTCCTCGTCAAGTACAACCGGCTCTACCTCTACGACACGGAAAAGCGGAACTACGATCGCGCCAAGCCCGCGATACCGGAATGGTGGAAGAAAGCGGTCCGCGCTTTCGACATCCTCATGGAACCCGATAAAAAGTAACAGAAGTCGACGGGAAGGAGACAGAAGATGAAACCTAAGATCCTAGGGGGCCTGGCCGCGGGCGCGGTGATCGGCGTATCCCTTCTCATCGCCGGGCAGGCGATCCCCAAGGCGGGCCTGCCCGTGCTGACGACCTCGGCCGGCCAAAGCACCGACGTCACGACCCTCAACATCGTCCTCGACGAAGCGGCCATCGCCTACGACTACTGCGACGTCCCGACCCCCGAGATGGTGGCCGACGGCGTCGGCCTCGGCGGGCGGGAGTCGGGACCCGGCTTCCATATCGAGGTCACGACCGACCTGGCCAAGTTCCCGGCGGAGACACCCTACAAGGCGGTCATCTTCGCCATCGGCGCGAGCCTCAAGGGAATGGGGGCGTCGGGCCTGACCCTCGACAGCGAGGAAGCCCGCCTCAGGAAAGTCATCGAGCTCTGCAAGCAGAAGAAGATCTTCGTCATGGCCGTCCACATCGGCGGCGAATCGAAGCGAGGGCCGGCCGGGAGCGACAACGAGCGGATGATCGACGCCGTGGCCCCCCTCGCGGACTACCTCGTCGTCACCAAGGACAGCAACAAGGACGGCCGCTTCACGAAGATCGCCCAGGCCAAGAAGATCCCGCTGACCGAGATCGAATACGCCCTGGGGCTCGTCGACATCGTCAAGCAGGTCCTGCAGTAAGGCCGGGCGAGCGCCGGGCTCGACCGACGATGTCGGAAGCGGCGGTCGCGTCCGCACCTATTCCTATGAATAGGCGAGGTCCGGATCCCGAGAACGCGACGGATTGTCCTTTTCCGTCCAGGACGAGGAAGACGTCCAGACTTCCGCTGTCCGCTGCCTTGAATTTATCGGATCCCGCGAGATGGCCCTTAAGGTCGATCCAGGCCCGGGCCCGGGCATCGGCCGCCCCGTAATCCAGGATGAGCAGGGTCGCCCCGTTCTCGTAAACGCCCCTCACCGCCTCCGCGAAGTCCAGTCCGCGAGCCGAATGGAAGGGGTAGATGTTGTTGAGCCCGAGAAGGCCCTTGAGATACTTGACGCTCCCCGTCCGAAGACCTCTAGCCGGGAGGTCGCCGACGAGACCGGGGGCCTCCCCGGCCTCGCGGATCTTCGAATCCACGATCCGGGCGACGGCCGTGAGCCCGTCGACGGTTTCCGAGGCCTCGTCGAAACCGGTCAGCGTCACCAGGAAGCGGCCCTTCCAGAAGTTCAGGTAATAGGCCTCGAGCTCGGCGCCGGCGCCGAGATCGACCGTCTTTCCGCTCCCGGACCTCTTGAAGCTGAACATGCCGAAGGCGGCGGCCGGCGATCCCATCTCGAAGATCTCGAGCGAGACGGACTTGCCCTTGGCGTTCTTGTAGTCTTGGATGATGACGCGGCGAAAACCATATTCCTGGTAGATCTCAGCCCCGCCGTCGATATAGGTGTAGAGGTCCTCCCCCTCATATTCCTGCGGCTCGCCGTCCTTCGCCCATCCTTCGACGGCGTTGCCGGCCGGCAGGTACGTCCTGAGCGGGCTTTCCTCGAAAAGTCCGGATGCGGCCCAAGCGCCGGCGATGAACAAGCCCAGCAGGAATAAAGCCACGCGAAATTCCCTGCCAGGAGCCATCATTCCGACCTTCCCTGCCTGCCTCCCGCGTTCCTTAAACGTTCTCTTCTTTGACCTTGACCTTGTCCAGATTGATCTCGCCGAGCCCCTGCTCGGAGGCTCGCTTGATCTGGACGATGTCCTTGGGCTCGAGGCCCCAGAGGCCGGCGCAGTAGGCGTCGATGGCGACCCGGTCTGTTCCGGCGACCACTTTCTCGGGCCTTAGGAGCTGGCCCGGACCGAAGGGACCGTTCGAGACGATGAACTCCGTGGCGTCGACGACGTTGAGGGCGGGCTTCACGGCCTTGTTCAGGTCGACGATCGACTGGTCGAGGTGGGCCACGTCGTTCGGGTCGGTCTTCCAGTTCGGGCGGTGGAAGGTCCGGTTGCTCACCGGCGAGTTCAGGCCCATGAGGTTCTTCATCGTCCCGGTGAACTTGTTCCCGGCGTGGTCTTTGGTGATGGGCATGTTGATGAGGAGGTCGTGGTCGTAGAGACTGGCCAAGATCCGGGCTTCGGTCAGGGCTAGCCCGCCGCGGACGGGCACGGCCTTGAACAGCGCCTCGTCCTTCTCGAAAATCTTGAGGCCCACGCCTTCGGCGTCAATGACGGCCTTGAGTCCCGTGTCCTCCCACTGCTTCACCGGCTGCCAGCTCAGGCAGTTGATCTCCTTCGCCCCGGCCTTCTTGCAGAGCTTGATGACGGCCCGCAGGACCTCGGGCTTGGTGAAGGAGCCCGGGTGGCGGCTCTGGACGTTCGGGAGAAGGGCGACCCGGGATCCCTTGGGAACGAACTTCCTGATCCCGCCCGCGAGGTCCACGGCCAACATCGTGGCCTTTTCGTAATCGGCGCCGATGCCTACGCCTACGACCGCGGTCTTGGCGGAAAGACCCGCGCCGGCGGATTTCGCCCCCGCCGCAAGCTCCCGCCCTACGGCCAAAGCCAGCCCGGCCTGGGCGCTCTTTTTGAAGAATTCCCGTCTTCCGATCTTGAGGGCCATGCTGCCTCCTTACGGATGATCCGCGTGTATTCTCTCATAGCCCCGGCAACGCTCGCAACAGAAAACTCCCAGACAGGCGGTTTTTGCGTCGTTCGGCGAATTGTGATAGAAAAAAACTTAAAAGCCACGAGGAGCCAGACCATGAGAAAAATGCCGTCGGGAACCAGCCGTTTTTTGGCGCTCGTCATCGCCGTCGTTTCCATCTTGCCTCTCCTGGCGCCAGGCCTCCAGGGCGCCTCTCGCGATCGTTACCTGGCCTACGCCAGGTCTTCGGCCGACTGGACCCATGAGCATATGCCGGAGCTCCTTGCCCAGTGGGAAAAGACCTTCGACCCGCTCAACGTTTTCGGCTATCGCGCTCCGGGCGGGCTCCTGGAGATGGCTGTCATCTATGCCTATCTTTACGAAAAGGAAAAAAAGCCCGAGTACGCTGCCCGGGCCAAGGACGTCCTCTTGACCTACGGCGACTATCGCTCCGCCTACCCCGAATCTTCGATCAAGCTCAGGCCTGATTATGCTGACGGCGTCCCCGCCCTGCCTGATTTCTTCACGGCTATGCGCTACATCCGCACCTACGACGCGCTCCGCCGCCTCGGCCGCCTCTCCCCCGCCGAGGACAAAAAGGCCGCCGACCTCATCGCCGGCAGCATGCGCTACCTCCTCCAGACCCAAGAATGGGGGCCGATGAACCGCTCGGCCCTCCGCGCCGAAACCCTGGCCTGGGCCGTCCGAGCCCTGCCCAAACACCCCGATTCCCCCAAGTGGGAGATGCAGAGGCGGGCCCTGGGCGACGACAACTGGGGCAATTGGCAGATCGAGGACGCCACGATCTACAACGGCGTCTGGCTCTATTCCCTCCTTGGCTACGCCGACGCCTTGAACAAGATCAAGGAACTGTTCACTACCCCGGAGATGTACTACTACGCCCAATATTATCTCAACCTCATGTGCCCGGCCGGGGTCGTCCCCGACCTCGGCGACGCCCACTGGACGTCCAACTGGACCCACTTCCTGGTCTACTTCGAGGCCGCCGCGGCCGCCCTCAAGGACCCCGGCCTCAAGTGGGCGGCCGAAACGACCGCCGCCAAGTTCGTCGATTTCGGGAAGCCCACGAGCTCCGGCCTCGGCTACATGCTCCTCGACTGCTATCGCTTCGGGACCGACGACGTCAAAGCGGCCGTCCCCACCGCCCCGTCGATGGAGGTCATGGAGGACGTCCAGGGAAAAAAGATCGTCTTCCGCAACGGCTGGTCTCCCCTTTCGAGCTACCTCCTCCTCAATTACCGCGACGAGGGCGACGGCGGCCTGAACTTCCGCGACTACCTGCGGGACACGATCCCCGTCGAGGAAGAGAAGATGACCCACGGCCACGCCGACGAGAACAGCCTCGTCCTGCTGATGTCGGGCGGCTCGGTCCTTCTTCACGACGGCGGCTACCGCGATTACATGCCGTCGGGGCCGTACGGCGCCTATCGCCAGGATTATTTCCACAACCGCCTCGTCGTCCGGCCGGAGAAGATATTCTGGGGCCAGAAAGCCGGGGAAGCCCGCTACAGCGTCCGCGACGCCGTCCCCGGCCAGTCGCTTCTCGAGTTCATGCGCAACGCCGGCTCGTACCGCCCCGTCCGGACGCGCAAGGTCGACTTCCTGTCCTTCGACGACTTCGACTACAGCCGGACGCGCGTCATCGACGAGGGCTGGGGCTACCAGGCGGACCGGGTCGTCGTTTACATCAAGCGCCCGGAGTGTTACGTCGTCTTCGACATTTTCAAGGCCCTTCGCGAGGATTACTTCACCATGGGAGCTCTCTGGCATACCCGGAAGATCTTCGCCCAAGGCGACGGATGGTACGACACGGGCTACGACCAGATCCAGAACGCCGTGCTGCCCCAGGACAAGCGTTTGCTCATCCTCTTTCCCCTGACGGAGTTCAGGATGGAGGGCGTCGAAGCCGAGAATCGCCACTACCAGGATGAGTGGCTCATTCACCAGTCCTGGGCCCAACATTTCGAGCTTGGGGAGACTTGCGCCTTCGTCACAGTCCTCGTCCCCCACGGGGCGCAGGATGATCCCCGGGCCTGGCTCGACCGGGTTTCCGTGCTTCCCTGTCAGCCGGAGCGAGGCGCCGTAGGCGTCGCCATCAAGGCCCGAGACAGAAACCTCATCGTCGGCGTCAAGAACGACCTGCGCCGGGACATGAGCCGTGACTACCGCCGTCCCCGCTACGCATTCGACGCCGGGCGGATCAACGTCGGCGACATCGAGACCGACGGCGACTTTGTTTTCGCAGTGCGCGACGGGGCCGAAGGGCCCCTCGAATACACCATTGTCAACATGACCCGGGCCCTCTTCAAGGGCCAGGTTCTCCACGAGAGCGGAGAGGCCCTCTTCGGCCTCGGGTATGACGCCAAGCCGGACCGGGGAGGGCTGGGAAAACTCAGGTATTGGCGCGATAAAAAGGTCGTCCGCTAGGACGATAAACCGGTTAAACCGGAAGGCCCTGCTGTTTGCGCTGGGCCGTCTTCTGGAGGTCCTGGCCTTCGGCCAGGAGCGAGGCCAGTTTGTCGAGGATCATCCGGATCTTGATGTTGGCGATCTTTCTCTTGCCGGATCTCTGCTTTTCGTAGTAGGCCTTGAGGTAGGCTTCGACCTCCTCGGCACTCATCATGGTCTTCACGAAATCATCGACCGTCAGCTCGGCTTGGAGTTCTTCGAGCTCCTGCCCCATGACCACGATCTTGTTCTCGACGAGGATCTGGGAACGCCACCCTTCGAAATCCTTGGCGGCGTAGATCGGTATCGGCCCGAGGAGCTTCTTGGCGTTCTGGAGGGACTGGTCGTAAAACGCTTTCCCTTCCTTGAGTAAATTCCTGGCCCGGTAGTATTCAGGGTCGTTGGACGCGATCGTGCTCTGGAGGTAGTCCCGGAATATCTGAATAGCCTCGGTAAGCACGGCGAACGACCTGGAGGACTTGATGAATATTTCGCGCTCGATCTGGACTTGCATGCCCCACAAACCTCGCCCGAACCATAACACAGGGACAGGGAGCTGTCAAAAGCTTTATTTAGCGCGTATCGCCGCGGCGACGACGTTGGCCACCTTGCTGCGCAGGGGGATGATCTCCCCCTTGTCGTCGGGATGGACCCGGTTGGTCAGGAAGACAACGCTCGTCTGGGTCTCAGGGTCGATCCAAACCGAGGTCCCCGTGTATCCCGAATGCCCGAAGGAGTCCGGGCCGAAGAGGTCGCCCCGGACCGTGGCTTGATCCGAAGCAATGTCCCAGCCCAGTCCACGGCCGGATCCGCCGACTTTGGGGTAGATCTCGGTCATGCGCTCGACAGTGAGCGGGCTAAGGATCCGCACACCTTTCCACTCACCCTTGTTGAGGAGCATCTGGGCGAAGACGGCCAGGTCGTCGGCCGTTGAAAAAAGGCCGGCGTTGCCAGAGACTCCGCCCTGCAGGCGGGCCAGCGGATCGTGGACGACGCCGCGGAGGGGCACGCCGTTGACGATCTCCGTGGGCACACAGAGGCCAAGCAGGGCCTCGGGCGGGCGATAAAACGTCCGTTTCATGCCCAAGGGCTTGAAGATCGTCTCCTCGGCGAATTCGGCGATCGTCTTCCCCGTGACCCGGTGGACAATGTGGGCCAGCGTGATGTAGTTGAGGCAACTGTAGACGAACTTCGTCCCGACCGGGGATTCCTTGGGAATCCCGGCGATGAGACAGGCGAGGTCGGCGGTCGCGCAAGGGTCGCCAAGTTTCTTCGCGGCCTCCTTGGCGTCGGTATAGGGCGGCAGGCCCGAGGTGTGAGTCAAGAGATGCCAGAGACGTGCCTCCTCCCCCGCGATCCCCTTCTCCCCGTACCAAGTCGAGAACTCGGGGACGTACGCGGTGACTTTATCCCAGAGCCGGACCTTGCCTTGCTCGACGAGGATCATGACCGAGGTCGCCGTGGCTACGGGCTTGGTGACCGAGGCCAGGTCGAAGATCATCTCCGCGGCCATCGGGCGGATCTCCGGAACTCGCTGGGACTCGCCGTAGGCCTTCCGGAAAACGACCTTCCCCTTGTGGGCGACGAGGAGGACGGCCCCCGGAAAGTCCTTCCTGACGAGCGCGGCGCCGATGATCTCGTCGAGATAAGCCAGGTGTTTCGAGGACATGCCCACATCCTCCGGCTTGGCCGCAGGAAGCGACTGGCCTGACGCCGCGTTCAGGGCGCCGATGACTAGGAGCGCCAGGACCGCCGAACTCAGGTATCTGCGCATGGCTTCCCCCTTATTTGGCGTCGGGCCTTTCCGGCATCTCTTTCCAGACCAAGCCGTCCTGCCGGATGTGCCAGCTCTCCCCCAATCTCGATTCGTAGATCGCCTCGAAAAGGCTTTTCGTCGCCTTGAGGGCCGGCGGATATGCCCAGCCCTTGATCCGCAGGGCGTTATCGCCATTCAGCCCAAGGGTCCCGATATCCGCGCCGAAGGTTTTGCCAAGGTCATAGTGCGCCCACTCGGCGTAGTAGATCTTGCGGAGGGCCCATTTCACCTTCTCCTCAGGCCGCCGCTCGAACTTCTCTTTCCCCTTGCCGGGTGTCTTCGCCGAGAACTGGACAAAGCCCCACATCTCGGGATAATGGATGTTGATGACTCCCTGGGGGGTCCAGGTCCAGTTGTCCTCGGGCAGGGGCCGGCCCGTGCCGGCGTCCGTCACCTTGGTGTATTTTCCCTTTTCGGCGTCGAGATGATATTCGACCCTCGAGAAATTGACCCGCCACTGGTCTCCTGCCGACGGACGCTCGGGCTTGCCGGGGATGCACTCCTTGAGAACCGCGAACGGAAGGGCGATCTCCAAGGTCCAGGCCTTATCCCGGTCCGAGGGATCGTTGAGGGTGCCTAGCACGTGGACGGCCGTTTGAAGGCCCTGGATGTCCCAGGAGTGGACCGCCGGGCCGCCATCCCTGTAGGGCTTGATGAGCAGAAGGTCCCAGACGGTATTCAGGGCGTTCATTTCCAGCTCGTAATAATGATGCGTGTCGCCGTCGGGGTCGATGAAAACCTCGAAGTCGTTGTCCTGGAAGATGATGGAATCCCTTTCGATCAGGGTGGCCCAAACATGAGGCTCCTCGAGGTAGGCCCCGATATAGAGATATCGATCGTCCCAGAGCATCTGGACCCGTGTCCGAAGGCGGGGCGCCGGCTTGAGCGGACCTTCGATGTCGCCGAAGACTTCGGTCCAGTCCGCGTCCCGCCAGGCGGGGTCGTCGAGGCGTCCGTCCATCCGGACAGGGCTTCCGGCCCGCCGGCAGACGTACTCGAGCGGCGCGAAACCGACCATGGGTTCGGGGACCTTGTGCGGGGGGACGGCCGAAGCCGCTAGCGATCCGACGAGGAGCGCGACCAGAACGGCGATACGGGGACGCATCGATATCTTTACTTGACCGGCCGTGTTATTCCAGCCGCTTGATGATGTGCCAGCCGTATTTGCTCGTCGCCAGGTCGTAAGCGGCCAAGCCGACTCCGCCGACCTCGAGGCTGAACCCGACATCGCCGAAGGCCTTGACCATCCCCGTGCGCGAGTATTCCTGTTTGGACCTGTCGGGCGCGACGCCCTTGTTCGTCATCTTGTAGATCCCGGGATAGGAATCGTTGGTGTACATCTTGACCATGGCGGCGAAATCCTCTCCCGCCTTCGCTCTTTCGAAAACTTGAAGGGCCAGTTTTTCGGCGTCTTCCCTGCTCCGGGTCACTTTCGCATCGTCGGGAAGCGAGCCTTTGAAGGCGATGAGAATATGCTGGACGGTGACCCGCTCGGGCTCGGCTTGGGCGAGGGTCACGGACAGGGCGGGCAGAGCCAGGATCCCGATAAGGACTGCAATGGCGATCTTTTTCATGATGTCCTCCTTGTATTCTAGAGCTTCAGCCAGCGGACCGTATTTCCGCAGGAAGCCAGGAACTTTTCGAAATCGGCCAGGGCGATCTCCAGGGTCGCCGTGTTGACGTTCGGATGGAAGCCCAACGCGGCGCTCGACTTCAGGGCCTCGTCGCAGATGACGTCGACCTGATGGGTCGAGTCGTTGACCAGGCCGAATGGCGAGACCGACCCCGGCTCGAGTCCGAGCCAGCGCTTGAGCCTTTCCGGCGAGGCGAAGCTCAGCCTGTCTTCCCCGAGCAGGGCGTTGAGCCGCTTGAGGTCGACGGCCTTGTCGACAGCGGCGATGACCAGGTAATGACGGTTGCCGCGGTTGTTCCGGAGGAAAAGGTTCTTGCAGTGGGTCCCCTTGATCGGACCCCAAAATTTTTCGGCTTCCTCGACGGTGGCGACGGGAGGATGCTCGTGGCGGCTATAGGAGATCCCGAGCGTGTCCAGCGTCTCCAGGACCTTCCGTTCCACTTCGGCTACGGGCATGTCGCGCTCAATCCGTTCGTTTCCGGCGATTCAACAGTCACAATAGACGAAAGGGCTGACGCGCGCAAGGGTATTCGGTTAGAATAGAGCCATGAGCATCCTCTTCACGCCCGTCCGGATAGGTCCCCTCACCGTCCCCAATCGCTTCGTCCGCTCGGCTACGCACGACTTCATGGCCGACGACGAGGGATCCGTCACGGGCGCCCACGTCGAACTCTATCGCCGCCTGGCCGAAGGCGAGGTCGGTCTGATCATCTCCGGCCACGCCCACGTCCAACCGTCGGGCCAGGCCAGCGCACGTCAGATGGCGGTCTTCGACGACCGCTTCGTCGCCGGCCTGGCGCGCATTCCGGAGACCGTTCATCGTTTCCCGTCGCTCGTCTTCCTTCAGATCGCCCACGCCGGGCGGCAGACAAAAGAGAAGCTCTGCGGTTGTGTCCCCGTCTCTCCTTCCGCCGTTTACGACCCGACCTCCAAAGTCATGCCCCGCGAGCTGGCGCCCGACGAGATCCGGTCTCTCGTCGCCGACTTCATATCGGCCGGGGTCCGGGCCAAACGCGCCGGTTTCGACGGCGTCCAGCTCCATGCCGCCCACGGCTACCTGCTTTCGAGTTTCCTCTCTCCCCACGCCAACCGCCGCGCCGACGAATGGGGCGGCCCGGTCGAAAACAGGTCGCGCGTCCTCCTCGATGTCCTCCGGGGCGTCAAGGCCGCCTGTGGCCGGGATTTCCCGGTCATCGTCAAGCTCAATTCGACGGATTTCCTCGAGGGCGGACTCGTCCTCGAGGACGCCGTCCGCATAGCCCGAATGATCGAAGCCGAGGGCATCGACGGCATCGAGGTGAGCGGCGGCATGGCCGAGGCCGGCCGCGGTTCCGTCTGGGCCGGTTTGCGGGGCGAAGACGAGGAGGGTTATTTCGTCGAAAACGCGGCCCGGATCAAGCGCGCGGTCCGCGTTCCCGTCTTCGCCCTCGGCGGCATCCGGTCCTTGGCCGTGGCCGAAAGGATCGTCCGCGACGGCAGGGCCGACCTCGTTTCTCTCAGCCGCCCGCTTATCCGCGACCCCTTCCTCGTCAAACACTTCCGCGAAGGCCTCGCGGCGAAGTCCGAGTGCATCTCCTGCAACAAGTGTTTCAACCCGCGCGGCATCCGCTGCGCCGAGCTCGGGAAAAGGGAGAAAATTCATGTTTAAAAGACCGGCCGGCCTCAGCGCGATTTGCGCCTTCCTCGTTTTCGGTTTGACCGCGTGCCGAGCCCCCGAATCCAAGCCTGCCAACGCCGGCGCCGCTTTCAACGTCAAGGATTTCGGCGCGACGGGGATCAAGGACGACCTGGCCCAGGAGGCCATTCAGGCGGCCGTCGACGCCTGCGCAGCGGCCGGCGGAGGCACGGTCCTCGTCCCGCCCGGCGATTACACGTCGGGGACGATCCACCTCAGAAGCCACGTCCGGCTCCACGTCGAAGCCGGCGCTACGGTCTATTCCCTCCACGACAAGTCGCGCTTCGACAAGGACTCCCTCCTCTACGGCGAGGACCTCGTCGGCGTCACCATCGAAGGCCGCGGCGTCTTCGACGGCGAGGCCGGCTACGACAGGCGCCTCAAGGGCGACCATGAGGACGACTTCATCCGCCCGAACCAGGTCGAGATGGAGGCGCTCGGCCTGCCCCTCCTCCGGGCCTTCCCGAAGCCGGACCAGGCGGGCAAGATGGTCCTGCTCGTCCGCTGCACGGACGTCAGGATCTCCGGCGTCTCGTTCGTCGATTCCCCCTCCTGGACGATCCACCCCGTCGCCTGCGAACGGTTGGTCATCGACGGCGTTTATATCCGCTCGAGCCTGAAGGACGGCGTCTGGGCCGACGGCATCGATCCCGACGGCTGCAAGGATGTCCGCATCTCGAACTGCACCGTCGAAACGGGCGACGACGCCCTCGTCTTCTATTCCATGGACTGGTTCGGCCCGGCCCGGCCCTGCGAGAACATCACGGTGACGAATTGCCGGCTGAGCTCGGCCTCGAGCGCTGTCAAGTTCTGCGACGGCAATATCGGCGGCATCCGCAACGTCACCATCGACAATTGCGTCATCACCGGTTCGAACCGCGGCATCGCCTTCATGACCTTCGACGGCGGGGCGGTCGAGAACGTCGTCCTGTCCAACCTGACCATCGAAACCGTCCGCCACGAATGGTTCTGGTGGGGCGACGGTGAGCCCTTCCACTTCAATATCAAGAAGCGGAGCGAGGTCCACGCGTCCTGGCCCAAGGAGAAGGACCGGCCGGCCGGGGCCATCCGTAATGTCAAGATCCAGAATGTCATCGCTCGCGGCTACGGCTCGAGCGTCTGCAATGGCCACCCCGACTCTTGGCTTGACGGCATTTCCTTCGAGAACGTCAAGCTGACCGTCGCCCACGATCCTGACGCGCCCTACGACAAGGCCGTCCACGGCCTGGTCTTCAAGCAGGCCCGGAACCTGCGTCTCCGGGACGTCGAGGTCGTATGGGAGGAGCCGGGATCGGCCAAATGGGAGAGTGGCCTGGCCTTCGAGGAAGTCCAAGGCTTGACGCTCGACGGCGTCACGGCCGTCCAGGCCCCCGGCGCGGCTTCGGCGCCGGCCGTCCTCCTGCACCAGGTCGAGGACGCCCTCATCCGCGACTGCCGGGCGGCGGAAGGAACGGCCACGTTCTTACTATTCTCGGGCGAACTGACGAAAAACATCCTTCTCGAGAGGAACGATTTCCGGAAAGCCCGCCTCCCCTACTCCTTCGCCGCGGGGGCTTTGGCGCAGGCCCTCAAAATGGGGTACTGAGGCCTTCGAAGGCGCGGCTGGGGCCAGGCTTCCCGGTTCTGGCCCTATCGGTGGCTCAGGAAGAACAGCACGGCCGCCACGATGATGACCAGCAGCAACATGTAGAACGCCCGCTTCCGTCTTGCCTCGACGAAGTCATTGGCGGCGTTGGGGTCTATGTAATACGTTCCGGGGGCCCGGCCGGGAAGGAAAACGGCCTTGTCCTCCATTTTCTGGAAGATCCGGCTGGGCTTGATCCCGAGGTCGGCGAGGGACTTGGCCCGCAGCGGGTCCGTCGCCCCGGCATTCCGGAACTTCCTCATGTATTCGTTCTGCTTGATGATGACGTAGGCTTCGCTGCCCATCACGACCCTCCTTCCGTCAACGGCCGAACGCACTGGCCGGAACTGGGGCTTTTGGGGTTCCCGGGCCTTGCCATGAAACCTCCAGGCCCAACCCTCCCCTGCCCTGGAAATAGACGAGCTCGAAGGAATGCCAGCCGGCCTCGAGGGCGATTTCGGCTTTCTCCACGGTCATGCCGTGGACGCCGTCGTTGGCGATGATCCCCTTTCCCGCGACGGACAGCTTCGAACCGTCATCCGACCAGAGATAGAAGACATAGACGCCGGTCCGCGGGATCCGGATGAATCCCTTGAACCTCAGGGCGAACCCTTCTTTGAGCATGGATACGGCGGGGTCGGGCCGCGCCACGTCTCCGGTCCGCGTCGGCGAAAGCGTCGAGAAATCCGGGAGCTTTTCGAAACGGCCCTCGAAACATTCATAGGCGAGTCCCCTCTTGGTCGGAGCCGCTGACAACGCGGGAAGAGGCGCGGCGGGCTTGAATGTCCGGCTTTCGACGAAGCTCGAGGTCCCGTCGGGCCATAAGGCGCGGATCTTGACCGTCGTTTCCCCCCGTATGACGACCGGCTTTTCGTAGACAGCCGATCCCGGGCCCGGCTCGGAGCCGTCGAGCGTGTAACGGATCGTCGCCCCTTCGCGGGCCGCGATCTCGACCTCGAACTCGGTACCTGTATATTGCGTCTGGTCAGCGACATAACGCGGCGGGATGTAGCCCCGGTTGAGAGCGGCGAACCGGACCGGATCGAGCTTGACCACCTCGCGGTCGTAGGTCATGAGCCCGTTGACTTCGACCTCGCAGTCCGAGGTCTGGGTGTAGACGGCCGCGGCCAGCCCCCTATCGACGAGAGGATAAAGGTTCTTGATGAGGTCCGTATAGCGGGCCTCATAGATCTTGATGTCGTCGAAGTTCCGGTAGCCCCAATTGCCCTCGGCCTGCCAGAGATGCCCGGTCAGGGGCAGCCCGAGCCCGCCGAATTCCCCGAGCACCGCGGCCCGTTTCTCTTCGACGGGCGGCATGTCCGGCCCAGGATAGCTGTGGATGTCGCTGACGTCCCCAACTCCTTTGTCGGTCCAGCCGCTGGCGTTGTTGACCAGACGTGTCGGATCATACTGCTTGGTCCAGGCCGTGATCCTCTCCGTGTCGTATTGGCCCCAGCCTTCGTTGAAGGGTACCCACATGACGATCGAGGGATGGTTCGAGAGCGCGTCGACGATCGCCTTCCACTCTCCTTCCCACTGGGCGTCTCTCGCGGCCAAAATGTCGGCGGGATGGGCATCTCGGTCGTACAGCGCGCTGGGCATGTCCTGCCAAACGAGAAGGCCCAGCTTGTCGCACCAGTAATAGAGCCGGTCCGGTTCGACCTTGACGTGTTTGCGGAGCATGTTCATGCCCAGGGCCTTGATCGTCTCGATGTCGTAGCGAAGGGCGGCGTCCGTCGGCGCCGTGTAGAGCCCGTCGGGCCACCAGCCCTGGTCGAGGGGCCCGAGCTCGAAGAGCGGCTTGTTGTTCAGGAAAAGTCTGAGATAGCCACGGTCGTCCTTTCCCAGGGCGATCTTCCGCATCCCGGCGTAGCTCTCGACCTCATCCAGTATCTTTCCGTTCTTCTTGAGAACCGCTTTGATATCGTAGAGGGCCGGGTTATCGGGCGACCAGAGCTCGGGCTGAGGGATCTTGACGACGACCGGAGCGGTGGCCGGAGCCTCGGCCGTGGCCACGACCGTTTCGCCCCAGCTGACCGTCACGGCCGCCGATGATCCCGAACCGTCCCCCGCGACCACCGGCTCGATCGTCAAGGTCCCTCGATCGACTTCCGGCGTGATCTTCAGCTTCGCCAAATAGGTTCCCGGCACCGGCTCGAGCCAAACGGTCTGCCAGATGCCCGTCACGGCGGTGTAAAAAATGCCGTGGGGTTTCATAACCTGCTTTCCCCGGGCGATCGGACTGTTATTCTCGTCGGTCGGGTCGAGGACGCGCAGGACGATCTCCTGTTTCGCCCCGGCCGCGAGCGCGTCCGTTATGTCATAAGTGAACGGGTCGTAACCGCCGCGGTGCGTCCCGGCTTCACGGCCGTTGACCCAGACCGTGCTCTCCCAATCCACGGCCCCGAAATGCAGGAGGACCTTGCCGCCGCGCCACTTCTTGGGGATCATGACCGTTCGCCGGTACCAGAGCTCCTTTCCCGCTCCGACCGGCTTGCCGACGCCCGAGAGAGCCGTCTCGACGGCGAAGGGCACGAGGATCTTCCCGTCCCAGGCCGCGGGCTTGCCCGCGTCTTTGGCCACGATTGCGTAGTCCCATGATCCGTTGAGGTTGAGCCACTCTTCGCGGACCATCTGCGGCCGAGGGTATTCGGGAAGGGCCAGGCCGGGCTTGACCTCGGCCGCCCAGCGGGTCATGATCCGGCCCCCGACGGGCTTCCATTCCGACGTCTTATCCGTTTTGCACGCGGCGATGCTTCCCAAAAGGACGAAAGCCGTGACGATCATTGCCGGGGATTTCTTCATGGAGGTACTCCTATCGAGGCATTAGTAATTCATCCTGACCGGACATGTCAATAAGAGTTGAATTTCCGGGCCGCTTTTAATACAGTGTGCTGTCCGAAGACTGGAGGAGCCATGAGCAAACCGGCCTTTGTCCATCCCCTCGAACTCTTGAATCCCAAGGTCCGGGCCCGCTTCCCCATGATCGACCACGACTCCAAGGGAAACTCGCGCATCTACCTCAATACCGGGGCCGGGAGTCTGACCGTCGATGCGGCTTCGGAGGCCGCTTTCGATGCCCAGCGAAGGCTCAACCCCATGCCCGGCGTCGTCGCCGCCGGGGAAGCCGAAACAGCCGGGCTGCACGATCGGGTCCGGGAACTGGCCGCCGACTTCCTGCACGCCGGGGACAGCCGCGAGATCAGCTTCCATCAATCGGCCACGGCCGCGCTTTTCAATCTCGCCTATGCCCTGCGCGGCGTTCTCAAGCACGAAAACAACCTGGTGGTGACCGATCTCGACCACATGGCCAACGTCTCACCCTGGGAGGCGGTCTGGGGAGAGGGGCAGGGCTGTGAGATCCGACGGGCCCGGGTCACCTCGGATGGGCGGCTCGACGTCGCCCATCTCCTCTCGCTCGTCGACGCACGGACCGGACTGCTCGCCGTGACCTCGGCTTCCAACGGGACGGGCTCCCTCGTCCCCCTGCGGCAAACGATCGCCGCCGTCCGCGAACGGGCCCCGCAATGCCTCGTCGCCGTCGACGCCGTTCACCACGCCCCGCACGGCGTCCTCGACGTTCGGGAGGCCGATTGCGACTTTTTGGTATTCTCCGGCTATAAGGTCTTCGGCCCCATGCAGGGTGTGCTGTGGGGCAAGGCGGCCCGGCTCGAGAAGCTCCTCCCCTACCGCGTCCAAACGAACAAGAATGAGTCGCCCTGGAAATTCGAAATGGGCATGCTGAACAACACGTCCCTGGCCGCCCTCGGCGCCGGCTTGGAATATCTGCTCTGGCTGGCCAGTCTTGTCGCAGAACAGAGGAACAATCCCCGAACGGGATCAGCCCCCGTTTGGGGACAGTCCCAAGCCTGCGCCGGGCCGGAGTCCGCGTTCCCGGACAGAACCGCTGAATTCCGTTCGGCCATGGCCGCCATCGCCGAATACGAAACGGGACTCTCCCGTCTCGTCCTTGAAGGCTTCCGAGAGCTCGATCCGGCGCGGTTCCGCTTGTTTGGCGTTTCGGAGCCATCCCGGGCCGAAGAGCGCGTCCCGACCTTCGCCTTCGATGTATCGGGCCTCGGCGCCACGGAAACGAAGAAAAGGCTCTGGGAGGAAGCCGGGATCCAGATCGCCGACGGTAACCACTATTCGGCCGCCGTCGTCCGTCACCTCGGCCGGCCGGAGGGGATCTGCCGGGCGAGCTTCGCCCACTACGATAATCGCGGAACGGTCGACCGTTTCCTCGAAGCGCTTGGCCGTCTGGCGAACGGGTAGGAAGGAACAACGGATGAAGAGACATCTCCTTGCTGCCATCATCATCCTCAGTCTCTCTCCCCTCCCAGGCCTGGCCCAACCGGCCACGCTCATGCGCCGGCCCCGGAACTTCGAACGCAGCCGGGACTACGACGCTCTACATTACAATTTGAAATTCACTTTCGACGATAAGGCGAAGTCGTATCGCGGTGAAAACACGGTTACGCTCTCCTCGCTCAAGGACGACCTCCGTGTCTGCGTCCTCGACGCCGAGGATTTCACGGTGACGTCCGTCGTCGACGCCCAGGGCCGGTCCCTGGCCCACGCCGCCGCCTCCGGGAGGCTCGAGGTGACCTTGGCCCGGCCCGTTCCATTCGGCGAGAAGGCTTCCTTCACGATCCGTTTCTCGCACAGCAACCCGAAAAACGGGCTCAAGTTCATCGAAGGGACGGCCGATATCCCGCCCCAGATCAACACGTACTCCTGGCCGGAGGAAGCCCGCCACTGGTTCCCCTGCTTCGACTCGCCGAACGACAAGGCCTCGAGCGAAGTCACGGCCACGGTCCGCGCCGGCTGGAAGGTGTTGTCGAACGGAAAGCTCGTCGATATCGTCGAGGACAAGGCTGCCGGGACCACGACCTGGCATTGGCTCCAGGCCGAACCCCATCCGACATACTGCATCATGCTGGCCGCGGGCCCGTTCGAGGTCATCGAGGATTCCCTGGGGGCGATCCCCGTGAACTACTGGGTCTACAAGAAAGACGTCGCCGACGCCCCGCGCTCTTTCCGCAAAACCCCGCGCATGATCGAATTCTTCGGTAAGACCTTCGGTTTCGCCTATCCTTGGGCGAAGTACGATCAAGTATGCGTCGCCGGCTCGGGCGGCGGCATGGAGGCCACGACCGCGACCATCCTCGGCCACTCGACGATACACGACGAGCGGGCCGATCAGGACTTTTCGAGCGAGGGCCTCGTCGCCCACGAGCTGGCCCACATGTGGTGGGGCGACCTCGTCACCCAAAGGGCCTGGACCGATGTCTGGCTGAGCGAGAGCTTCGCCACCTATTCGGAATACCTCTGGACACGCCACGATAAAGGCGAAGACGAAGGGGCCCTCAACCTCGAGTATAAGAAATCGAGCTATCTCGAGGAGGCCCGGACCGACTACATCCGGCCCATCGTCTTCGACCGGTTCAACCAGCCCTGGGAGGTCATGGACGGCCATTCCTACCCCAAGGGCGCCACCGTCCTCCACATGCTCCGCTTTGTCATGGGAGACTCGGCCTTTTTCCGGACCCTGTCGAAATTCCTGGAGCGGTTCGCCTTCCGCTCGGCCGACACGCACGACTTCATGACCACGGTCAAGGACGTGACCGGCGAGAATCTCGACTGGTTCTTCGAACAGTGGCTCATGAAGCCGGGCCACCCGGTCTTCGACGTTTCGTGGACTTGGGACGGCGCCGCGAAGAAGGTCCGGCTGAACGTCCGTCAGGTCCAGGACCTCGACAAGAACATCCCTGTTTACCGGACCCCCGTTCTCATCGGACTTCACGACGGCGAGCGGAGCGCCACCGAAAAGGTCTGGATCGACGAAAAAGAGGAAGTCTACGAGTTCGCCGCGAACCGGGAACCCGACTCCGTCGAATTCGACCGGGGCCACTATCTCCTGAAAGAGCTCGTCTTCGAGAAGCCGGCCGAGGAGCTCGTCTTCGAACTCGGCCACGGCGACGCGGTCGGCCGGATATGGGCGGCGCGGGAGCTCGCGAAACGTCTCGACTCTCCGTCCGCCAAGACCGCCCTCGAGGAGGCGGCCCAAAAAGATGCCTTCTGGGCCGTGCGCCGGGCGGCCATAGAAAGCCTGGCCGTGTCAGGCGGGGCCGGCCTCCCGGCCTTCTTCAAGGACCGCGCAACGGACGAGAGCTCCCGGGTCAGAGCTTCGGCCGTCAGGGCCCTTGGGAACACGAGCAGCCGCGTTCTCGTGCCCTTCTTTAAAGCTCTGTTCCCCAAGGAGACGAGCTATGTCGTCCAGGGGGAGATCCTTACGGCGATCGGAAAATGCGGCCGGGCCGGCGACCTCCCCTTCCTGAAAAAGGCCGCCGCGCTCAAGTCGCCGCGGGGCTTGCTCAAGAGAAATGCCGAGGGCGCCATTAAAAAGATTGAAGAGGCGTCCAAGAAAAAATAGAATAGGGCTTTCGAGAGGAGAAAAAACCCCGATGAATAGACGTCCCTTGCTCGCCGGCCTCCTGGCCCTGGCCGCTTTCGCGGGCGCGGCCGCCGAAAACCCCTGCGTCCTCATCAAGACCGAGAAGGGCGACATCACGGTCGAGGTCGACCTCGCCCGGGCCCCCGTTACGGCGGCCAATTTCCTGCGCTACGTCGACGGGGAGCTCTATGACGGCTCGGTCTTCCATCGCACGGTGACCATGGACAACCAGCCCGATAACGCCGTGCGCATCGAGGTCATTCAGGGCGGCCAGCTGTCCGAAGAAAAGGAATTTTCTCCGATCGCCCACGAAACGACCACGGCGACCGGGCTCAAGCACCTCGATGGTACGATCTCCATGGCCAGGGCGACTCCGGGAAGCGCCACATCGAGCTTCTTTTTCTGTATCGGCCCCCAGCCCGAACTCGACTTCGGAGGCAAGAGAAACCCCGACGGCCAGGGCTTCGCCGCGTTCGGCAAGGTCATCTCCGGGATGGACGTCGTCAAGGCCATCCACGTCCTGCCGGCCGAAGGTCAGTCGCTCAAGCCGCCGGTCAAGATCATATCCATCCGCAGGGTCGACAAATAGACCTCCCAAGGAGAGAACACATGAGAACACGTCAAAGGACCGCCGCCCTCCTCGGGCTCCTGCTCGTCGTCCTCATCGCCGGCCAGGCCTTCGCCCAGGACAGGATCGTCGGGAAGGCCCTCTACGATAAGCTCCGCCGCGAGGCCCGGACCTTGGTCAAGATGGAGGGCCAGCCCGGGATCGCCTGGACGCCCGACGGCAAGGCCTCTTATATCAACGAGGACGGGACCTTCAAGCGGGTCGACATCCTCACCGGCGAGAAAACGCCCCTCTTCGACGAGGCCAAGCTCCTGGCGGCTGTGAACGCCATGACGGGCCGGCAGGAAGCCAAGCTCTTCTTCAACCGCTTCCAGTACCTGGACGAGGGGAAAAAGATCCAGTTTGCGGCCTTCAACAAGGTGTTCGTCTACGACCTCGCTTCCTCCAAGCTCGTTCTCTACGAGCCGGAACCGGCCATCGTCGGCGTCCGGGGCCGGGCCTACGGCGACATCCTCTCGCCCGACCTCAAGTATCGGGCTTTCACCCGGGACTACAACCTCTACGTCAAGGACATGGACGGCAAGGAGACGGCCCTGACGACGGACGGGACGGAAAACCTCCGCAACGCCTTTCCCGACTGGGTCTACCCCGAAGAACTCGGGCAGTACCAGGCCTTCTGGTGGTCGCCCGACTCGAAAATGATCGCCTTCATGCAGTTCGACGAGAAACCGGTCACCAAGTACCCCATCGTCCACGACGTCCAGCCCATCCCGCGTTTCGAACTCCTGGGCTATCCCAAGCCGGGCGGTAACAACCCCATCGTCCGGCTGTTCGTCGTCGACGTCACCTCGAAAAAGCTCGTCCGCCTTGAAACGGGGGACGACCTCGACGTCTATCTCTACCGGGGCCAGTGGACCAACGATTCGAAGGAATTCACCTACCACCGCCTCAACCGCTGGCAGAACAAGCTCGAGCTCTTCGCCGCCGACCCGGCCACCGGGAAGACGCGTCTGCTCCTCACCGACGAAGACCCTTGCTACATCGACGAGCAGACCGAGCTCATTTTCCTCAAGGACAACCTCCGGTTCCTGTGGACCTCGGAGCGGAGCGGTTGGCGCGAGATCTACCTCTACGACTTGACGGGCAAGCTCCTCAAGCAGCTGACGAACGCCAAGCTTCCGGTCCGCTCGATCCAAGGCGTCGACGAGGCCCGCGGCTGGGTCTACTTCGGCGGGCTCGAATCGAACGGCACCGAGAGCCACGCCTACAAGGTCAAGCTCGACGGCACAGGTTTCGCCAAGCTGACCAAGGAGCCCGGCTCCCATAACGTCGGCTTCTCCCCCAACTTCGACTACTACACGGACGCCTTCTCGAGCTTCGACCAACCCATGAAGTCGACGCTCTACCAGACCGGCGGGAAAGAGGTCAGGGTCCTGGCGACCTCCGTTCCGACCAAGGAATTCCTCGACCTCAAGCTCATCAAGCCGGAGCGCTTCACCTTCAAGTCCGCCGACGGCAAGTACGATCTCGACGGCCTGGTCTATTTCCCGGCCCACTTCGACCCCAAGGACAAATATCCGGTCCTTCTCTCTGTCTACGGCGGGCCGGGCTCGAAGGGCGTCAACAATTCCTACAAGATGGCCGACGGCAACCAGGCCCTGGCCCAGCTCGGTTTCCTCGTCGCGGTCTGCGACTACCGGGGCGTCTCTGGACGGGGCAAGGCTTTCCAGAACCTCCACTACATGAAGCTCGGCCAGGTCGAGCTCGAGGACCACGTCGCCTTCGTCAAGGTCCTTGGCCAGCGGCCCTACGCGGACACGACGCGGGTCGGCGTCACCGGCCATTCCTACGGCGGCTATTTCACCTGTCTTGCCCTTCTCAAGGAGCCCGACGTCTTCCACGTCGGCGTCGCCGGCGCGCCCGTCACCGACTGGCGGAACTACGACTCCATTTACACGGAGCGCTACATGCGGCGGCCCCAGGACAACCTCGAAGGCTATGACAAGGGCTCTTGCATCACCTATGCCAAGAACCTCAAGGGCAAGCTCTTCATTCACCACGGCGCCGTCGACGACAACGTCCATCCCGGCAATACTATCCAGCTCGTCCAGGCCCTGCTCAAGGAAAACAAGAAGTTCGACATGATGATCTACCCGGAGCAGCAGCACGGCATCGCCTTCCCGCGTTACGGCGAGAGCCGGGTGGAGTATTTCATCGAGCACCTGAAACCTGTCGTCAAGTAGGACGCACTTCAACCAAGGAGCATGCTCATGGCCAAATTCGAAGGCGTGAAATGGGCCCCCCGGCAGATGCGTTACCTTCTCCCCGAGAAGCAGTTCGACATCCTCGAGTCCGACGCCAAGGTCTACGCCGTGTCCCGTTCGATCTTCTATTCCACGTTCCTTTGTTTCGAGGGTATCCGGTTTTTCTGCAAGAAGAACCCGGCCGGGCGGCTCGAAGTCAACTTCCTCAATTGGCACAAGAACCTGGAGAGGCTCCGGCGCGGCATCGCCTTCAACCTAAGCCGGGCCCAGGCGGCCATCATCCCCTCCGTCGAAGAGATGGAGAACATCATCGTCCATCAGTATTTCAAGGACCCGGCCATCCGGGCCTTCCTCGAAGAGATGGCCGAGCAGGGCGCCCAGGGTTACCTCAGGCCGTTCACGGTGGACGAGGAGCAATCCATGGGGGTCACCTTCCCCGGCCAGCCGGCCATCCGGGCCCTTTTCTGCCGCTACGACAACTACCTCGGCGAGCCGTTCACCGGCGTCATCATCCCCCACATGGTCCGGGCCACGGCCGCGAACAAGACCGGCTGGCTCAAGCTGGGCATCAACTACCTCATCAGCCTGAAGGCCATCGACGCCGCCAAGGACGTCGACCCGCAGGCCGCGGCCGCGCTCTTCCTCGACGACAAGACCCACCTCCCGCTCGAGGAGCGGTATATCACCGAGTGGGACTCCTCGTGCTGCCTCTTCGGATTCCGGGACGGGACCGTGGTCAAGATCCCCGAGAGCGAGCTCATCCTGCCCTCGATCACGATCCAGGGTATGGTGACCATCCTCAGGGAGATGGACATCAAGGTCGAGGAGCGCCACGTCACTTACGGCGAGCTCATCCGGAGGGTCCGGTCCAAGGAGCTCGTCGTGGCCGCGAGCATCGGCACGGCCGGGATCATGAACCGCTGTCAGAAGCTCCTCTGCGTGGACAAGAACAACGCCGTCACGGCCACGCATCTCCCCGATACGGGGCACGCGGTCTACACAAAACTGGCCGAGGCCAAGGCCTATTATTGGAACATTTACAAGGAGAAGGCCAAGCTCCCGGCCGGGATGAACCTGTTCAAGTACGCGCTATAGCCTAGATGCTCATGGCGATGAGCATCCAGAACTTGTCGCCAAGCTCCAGGTACTTCTGGATGGCGGCCCGGGCCGTGTCGTTCGTGTACTTCGTCAGGTATTGCTCGACCGTGAACGGCTCCTTGTCCGGCGTCTTGCTGGCCAGGATGTCCTGAATCTTCTTCTCGAGCAGGGGCAGGTCGGCGAAGGCCCTGTTCTCGAATTCGGCGATGGTGTCCTCGATCGTCTTCTTTGTCATTCCCCACTTCAAAGTCGCCAGACGGTTGGCCCGGCGGAAGGCCCAGGCCGCGGAATCCAGGCGGAACCGGAATTGCCCGCAGATCTCGAAACTCGGCGGCAGCTCGGTCGTCCCCGCGAAAACCGGGATGCGGGCGCTCATGGCCGGGTTGTCGAAGGCGAACCAGCAGATGGCGCCGACCGAGGGCGGCAGCCAGCCCCGGACTTGGATGACGGTGGCGTAGGCGCAGCCCGAGATCGGGATCGTCCGCGAGGGCGTGATCGTCCCCGGCTTGAGCGTGTTGACGAGGTTGATCGCGTCGCGGGACATCCAGGCGCTGGCCATGGGGCTCGGCATCATCTCGGGCTCGGCAGGCTGGGCAGGCGCGGCTTCTCCGGGTTTCGGCCTCGGCCGCCCTTTCGGCACGAGCAGGTTCTTGGTCATGTCGAGGTCGGTCCCCGAGTACGGGTCGCGGTACATGGCCAGGACGTCGCGGACCGAGAGCTTCTTCTCGGGCTTGACCGAGAAAGGCAGCTCGGGCATATCCATGGTCAGCTTGAGGGACGGGGCCAGGGTGCTGAGGACGAAAAACTCGCGGGTCGAGAACGGCTTGCGGCCGTTGTAAGCTTCCCAGAACTTGAACGGTTTGCCGCCCTTGGGGTCCCACCAACCCATGTCCTGGGCCAGCTGGAAGACGTTGTCCGAAGCCATGTAGCGGTCGGGGTCCTTGAGATTGATCTCGGCGATCCGGGGGATGTTGGCCGAGATGCCGACGTGGTCGTCGGGGATGCGGACGGCCGCCCAGACGGCGCCCTTCTCCAGCGGCCCGGCGCCCATGATCTCGAAGTGCCAGACTTCCTTGCCGTCGGCGATAGTGATGCATTCTCCGTAATCGCCGTACCCGTACTGCTTGACGAGCTCGCCGGCCAGCTTGATGGCCTCTCGGGCCGTCTTGCAGCGCTCGAGGACGACACGCTCGATCTCCTCGATCATGAACATGCCTTCATTGTTGACGAGCTCGCGCCGGCCGCCGATCGTCGTCTCGCCGATGACCAGGCCGTGTTCGTTCATGGCCGGGTAGGCGGTGTTCATGAAACGGTAGGTCTCCGCGACCTGCGGGATCTCGCCGGTCTGGACGATGCCGCGAAGGTCCGTGGACGTCTCCGTGTGCATCTTGCCGGAGTAGATCTTGTTCATGGACTTTTCGGGCCACTTCCGGTGCGGGACGATGTTCACCCATTGCCGGTAGGGGCCGTCGCAGGTATGGCAGGTGATGACAGAACCGTCGACCGTGGCCAGTCGGCCGACCTGGATCGACGTGCAGCTTTCGGGATCGTCGACCCAGGCCTTGGCGGCCGCGCCGAGCGGCTCCTGGGGCTTCTGCGCCGAGACGATGCAGAAGACTACGAGCAGGACGGCCGAAAGGACGAGTCCTCGGCCGGCGATCTTCTTGAACCGGGATTTATTCAAAGCGCGCCTCCTCTACCAATGATCTCAGGGATATGAATGTATGCAATCCGCCGCACTCCTGTCAACAGGATTATCGTTCCGTGGCTGGGCGGCCGCTTGACGCCACGCGTTCGACGAGAGCTCGATAGGCTTGCGCCGCGGTCATGGACGGCGTCACGGGGATCTCGACGATAAGGGCCATCCGCTCGCGATAGTAGGAGACGAGAGGTACCGTCCACCCGCGAAAAACGGCCAGCCGTTTCTCGACCGCTTCGAGCCCGTCATCGGCCCTTGCCGCTCTGTCCCCGCCCGGATCGAGCCGGATCCTCTCCCCGATCACGGCCGCGGACGCCTCAAGCTGAATGACCCGCTCGACGGCGACGACCCCGGCCAGATCCTCGGCCTGTCTCCTATGCCGCGGCAGGCCGTTAAGAACGAGCAGAGAATCGGGCGTCATGTCCCGGGCCGCGGTGAATCGTACCAAGATCTTGACGATCATGGGTGTGTCCTTGTCCTCGAAGAGGGCGCCCGTCGCCAGGGAAGTCCGGACGGATTCGATCTCCGGGGCCGTGAGGAAACTGGCCCGCGCCGGGGCCGCGGCGATCGCCCGGAGATTCGCTCCGAAATCGAAATGGACACACCGCCGGCCGAGAAATCCCCGTCGCTCAAGCTCATCGCCGAGCGGCGTCTTTCCCGAGCCCGTCGGGCCCACGATCAGGAGCGACGGCCGCGGCCGGACGTCCAAGCTCAGGCGCCTCCGCCGGGAGGGTCTCCCGGTCCGTCCGTCTCTCCGACCGTCAAATAGAGAAAGGCCCGGTCGATGTCGCGGTGGCTCGCGACCAGGACCAGGATGTCCTGCTCCCTGATCTCGAATTCCGCTCCCGGGCTGGTGAATGAGTCCTCGCCCCTGACCACGGCGATCACGGTCGCGCCTGTCCGGCCCCGGAGGTCGATGGCGCCGCGCGTCTTGCC
>JBFYOD010000165.1:0-62932 GCA_041303965.1 Candidatus Aminicenantota bacterium | reverse complement strand
CGGCGAGGGAGCAGAGTTCGGTGCCGGGCTGGTAGTTGGTCAGCGGGACGACGGGGTCCCCCTGGAAGACGCTCTGGGACAGGACGATGCCGGTGATCGGGGACCTGAGCAGGGAGTCGATTTCCCTGTTGGACATGCGGATCCGCCCCTTTTCCATGAGTTCGAGGCGCTCCGCGGCGGTCTTATACCTCAGTTCGGTTTCCCTGTATGAGGCCTCGGTGGCGTCCATTTCGGACTTGGAGATGAGGTTCCCTTTATAGAGCTCGAGCTGACGCGTCCAGTCGCTTTTGAGCTTCTGCATGGTCACTTGGGCCAGTTCCATGCTGCGGCGGGCCTCCACGTATTCGAGGGGGGTCGGGTTGGGCGAGATCTTGAAGAGAGGCGCTCCCGCTTTGACGGCATCGCCGACCTTGAACAGGACCTCGGCGACGATCCCGGGGATGGTCGATTTGACCTTGGTCTCCTTCTCCGGTTCGATCGTGCCCACGGCCAGGGCCTTTTCCCGGATGTCGCCCCGGGTGGCGGAGACGAACTTCGTCTCCTCTTTTTTCTTGCCGCAGGCGAAAAGGAAATAGAAGAACGTCAGGAGGAGCACAAGGGACATGCCCCGGAGGATCCATTTTTTCATGATACACCTCGAGCGTCGGCTTATAACCTTAAAGACGTAGAGCACGACGGAAAAGTTTCGGATTTCGATAAGCCGGCGGTGGAAATTACGGGGTCTTTGCCGCCTGGGTCAGGACGACCTCGACCCGCCGGTTCTTGGCCCGGTTGGCCTCCGTGTCGTTGGGGGCGACCGGGTTGTCCGGGCCGAAGCCCTGGTACCTCATCCGGCTGTTGGAGATCCCCTGGCCCATGAGGAATTCGTAGACCGAGCGGGCCCTGTCCGCGGACAGCCTCATGTTGAGGTCGCTCGAGCCCGTGGAATCGGTGTAGCCTTCGATGCTCAGGTTCATGTTCGGGAAGACCATGAGGATCCCGGCCAGCTTGGCCACCGAGAGCTGGGAGGCCGGCTTGAGAGTGGCCTTGCCGACATCGAAGAGGATGCCGGAGAGGCTGACGATGACGCCGCGGGCCGTTTCGGTGGTATCGGCCACAGAGGAGAGCGCGCCCTTGAGCATCCCGGCCAGGTCGTCGCGTTCCTTCTTGATCGCCTCGCGTTCGGACTTGACGGCGTCGCGCTCGGCGGCGACTTTGTCCCGTTCGGCCTTGACCGCGTCCCGGTCAGCCTTGACGGCATCCCGATCGGCGGCGATGGCGTCCTTCTCAGCGGTGAGCTTCTCGGTGAGCAGGGCTAGGTTCTTGGTTTCGCTGGCCAGGGCTTCCCGTTGGACCTGGACTTCCTTGAGCTCTTGGCCGATCCGTTGCGACTCGCCCTCGGCCGAAGTCGCCCTCTGCTCGAGAACGGCCTTTTCCGCCAGCCTCTTGGCTTCGGCTTCGGCGGCGGCCTTGGCCTCATTGGCCTTCACGGTATCCTTGATGGCTTGGGAGGCCAGCTGAGCGGCGATCCGGGCCTGGTCGGCCATGACCTTCTTGTTTCCCGTCGAAGCCATGGCTTTGCCGAAGGCCACCGTCGCCGCGTCCATGGCCTTCGGATTGACCGCGGCCGCATCGAGCTTCTTGGCGATCTCGAGGGCCTTGGTGGCCTGTTTGACTGCCGCCGGCGTGGAGTCGTTGTACTGGATGCCGGATATCGAATCGAGAGCGGGCTTATAATCCGTCGAAAAGCCGGTGAAAGAGAAGGGCGTGTTTTGGATGCTCGTCCCCCCGACCTCGCCCGATACGAAGACAACGAGTTCGGTCGGCCGGGTGACGGTGGCGAACGGCTCCGCCGTGACCATCAGGGCGAAGACCTTCTTGCCGGTGAAACCCTGCAGGGAACCGGAGGCGCTCTTCTTGTCGGCGACGACCTCGCCCAGGTTCTCGACGGAACCGTCAAGCGTCACGGCCCAGAGAACGAAGGCCGAGATGTCGCCGGCGAAGAGTACGGCCGGTTCCATTTTCTGGAAGCTCAGCTTGACCGACGCCTGTCCGTTGTCGTAAAGGAGCGTCGCCTGCATCGCGGCCTGGGAGGGGGCTCGGGAGGTCTTGGCGAAATTGACGTCGAATGTTTTTCCGGCCTGAAGGCTCAGGGCTGTCAGCTTGACCTCGGCCCCGGAGAGGGCGGATGAAGCCAAGAGGATGGCCAGGGCAAAGACCGCGAGATGACGTTTGGACATGGGACCTCCTTTGAAAGGCAACTTCTTACTGTTTAGTCGGATCATGGCTCTTATTATCCGTCTGAAGGGAGAATTCGCAACGTTTCTCCCCTAACCGGAGCCTTGATCAAAGGATAGCACCGACTCCGGAAAGCGTCAATCAACCCATTCGATTCCCCTTCAGTGCCCGCCGGCCAAACGGCTGATCTCAATCTCGGTTGTCGACAACCGTGTATTCGTACACGCAGGCCTGGTCGAAGGGATCGACAAAAAAGACATGGTCGCCGTGCATGGTCATGTTGTCGAATTTAACGACCTCGCCCGGGATGCCGCCTTTGAAATCAAAGATGGCCAGAACATGGTTGTCCCGGCTGTTCTCGCCATTCATCTGGAACGCATAGGCGACGAGCCTGTCGGAGCTCAGGATGGCCGGACTTATTCCCCGGTATGGGGGCAGGCGGAACCGATCGACGTACATACCGTCATGATCGAAAACATGGAACTCCGAAGACATCGTAGACACGACCAGCCTGTCCGGATCGCCGAAATCGACCATCATCGGGTCTCGCGAATTGAAAATCGGGGTCCTTCGACTCGAGCTCGCCGATCTTCCGGACAAAGGAGAGGTCCGCCACGGGTTTTTCGGAAACCGGTTTGAGGTTGTGGACGTACCGGACTCCGTCCTTGACCTCGACCGTGTATGTCCTCTCGCCTCGGCAAGCGGCGCTCGCCCCCACGAAAAAGGCCATGAGTCCCACGATCAGGACGGTCCTTAACGAAGGCTGCGTCATGGATCCCCTCCTTTTGGCTACAGAGGAAATTACACGCCGATCGGAAACCGATGTCAAGGGGGCAGAAACGAGTGCCCGCCCAGACGCCGCCTGGCCATATTTAGGGGAAAGGATCCTGGTGCCGGTGGAGGGAATCGAACCCACGCTCGAGTTGCCCCGAACGGGATTATGAGGGCCAGGGTCTCCCTTCGGCAACAATTCGGTTGGGAACGTCGCAAAACGTCCCTCGCTCGTGATTCCTACAGGCGAATTCTATTTCTTCGCTTCTATCGGCTTGAGCCCCATGCCGAGTTGTTGCATCATGCCAAGGGTATCATAATCTTCTTTATCCTCGACAATTTTTCCATTTTCAATTCGAGTAATCATAATGCCGCTATTTTCGACCTTATTCCCAGTTGCAGAGATTCCCGAAAATTCTCCCTTATGAGTCCCCCTCAATATCCACCTCGTGACAACCTTGTCCCCATCGGCAATCAGTTCTTCAATGCTCGTCGTGGCATCAGGGAAGCTCTTGAAAAATGCCTTCCCCATTTCAATTGTTTCCTCTCTGGATAAGCCCTTTGTGCTATTTGATGGCGAGTAATACACATACTCATCGGCATGCACTTGCTTCCACGCCTCAAAGTTTCCTTTATTCCACATTTCCCACATCCGGCCTAAAAGAACCTTATTCTGTTCCTCAACCTTCGCCTGGGCATTATTTATTTCCAGCTTCGCCTTTGCCGCCTTGTCCTGACAGGCGAATGAGAAGCAAAGCAGGAGAACGAGCGGAACGGCACAAAGACACTTCTTCATTTTCCCCCTCCTTCATAGCTCGTGCCGAATTCTATTTCTTCGCCTCTACCGGCTTTAGCTCCATGCCGAGCTGTTGATAAAAACCAAGATAGTCCTCAACAACCCAAAATTCCTTGACTTTCCCGTTTAAAACTACAAGTAGACATTGAGCTGGCATTGTCACATTTTTTTCAGTCGGGAGGATTCCCTCATATGGAGCTTCGTGAGTCCCATTTTGAACGAGTTTAACTGCCACGATATCGCCTTCGGCCACCATGTCTTCAATCGCATGCTTCCAATCCGGGAATGAAGCATAATGGGCTTTGATGGCTTGAATAATCCCGTCGAAGCCCCACGGTTCAGCTAGACCGGGAGCCTTAAGTGAAAAATCATCGGATGAAAGCTCTTTGAGTTTGCCGAAATCGTTCTTGTCTATGGCCGCAAAGAAATTGCGGACTATCTCTTTATTCTGCTGTTCGACCTTCGCCTGTGCCTTATACTTCTCCAGCTCGGCCATCGCCGCTTTGTCCTGACAGGCAATGGTGAAACAGAACACAAGGACCAACGGGACCACATAGAAATACTTTTTCATTCTTCCCCTCCTATTAAACTGTCCGTAGTTTAACCTAAGGCACTGTTGAAATACAATATTAATTCAAGTGGTAGGACGATTCGCCGGGCAAGAAGGCAGGCCTCTCGCCGTGTGACGGTGGCGTGACAAAATAGGCTGAAAGCGCAGTGAAATTACGGTTTCGGACGGAAGGCGATGAGAGGGTCAGGGCTCATCGTAAATCGCTGACATCCCAGGGAAATAAGGCGTGCCGGTGGAGGGAATCGAACCCACATGCCTATTGCTAGACACGGGATTTTTAATGGCCTTCAGAACGGAGTCTTTTTCGGGGCAGTGCTCGGGCAATGGTCCTCCCAGAAAAGTTCCACTTGATTTCTATCTGACATTACAATTAGGATACAAATCAAGGAGGATCAAATGAAAAATTGCATTCGTGTATTGGTGTCCCTTCTTGGCGTAGTTCTTATCTCAACCCTAGTCCTAGCTCAGCAGCAAAAACCCAAGCTGATTGAGTACGTCCTAACTGCGGGGGGGTTCGATCCAGTTAACGGATACACGTATGTACCCGCGGATCAGGGCAATTTGGAGGACTTTGTTTCAAGCCCTCAATTGACAGTTCATGTTCCCCCCTCCCCTTTAAGCGATGCCGTTTTCTTCGAATTCACGGGACAGTACTGGTGGTCTTGGGGTCCTGGCGCCTATCGGATTTTTAACACCGGCCTAAATTTAGCCGTCAAGTCCCCCGTAATCCCGGCGGGCATATCGGTCAGCACGGGGGGGGCTGGGACGGAAATCGCGGATGTCAATTTAGCCGGCGTCTCGACCGGACAAAACAGGTTCACTCGCACTTCGAAAATCAGGATGGAAAGAAACACCTATCTCACTGGCTGGACTTCAGGATTTGATGTCCTCTATACAGCAAACAATGAGGCTGTCCCTCAAAACGAGGCGATCCGAATTATCAACCGTTTGATGAACACTGGTTTCGACTTAGAATTTTGCGTGAGAGGAAGCGTGAGGGGAGTCCGATACGTCAAGAACACGCAAATTACCGTGGAAATAACGCGCCTCGCCGCCCAAAAATAGATAAGAAGCCGGGGAACCGCTAGTTAAAAGTCCGAATGATCTGGTCTGTCAAAAGGAAAGCGTCAGGGTATCCGGCCCTTTCGGCTTCCAACCACCTTTCGTGTCACCTTTCGTGTTGGTGGCTGAAAACGGCTGTTTTTGGCTCCTTTTGGCTCCCTTGACCCCTCAGCAAAGCAGACCTCTATCTGAGGTCTAAGTTGTTGATATTGGTGGTGCCGGTGGAGGGAATCGAACCCACACGCCCCGCAAAGGGCACGGGATTTTGAGTCCCGCGCGTCTGCCAGTTCCGCCACACCGGCACGGCCAATAACTATAAGGGAAGTCGCAGCGATTTACAAGGCGCGTCGGCCCCCCTAAAGAGGCATATACGATCGTTCAATTTAAAGCCGGAAATCTGGGGACGGAAATCTGGGGACATGCCCCGCTTCTCTTGAAGCGGGGCATGTCCCCGATTTCCTGTCCGTTGCCTATCCCCCGGCCGGTCTGATATAGTTCCGACATGCCGACGCCCGAGAGGATCGAGAAGGTCACCCGTGTCCTATCGTTGCGCCAGCCCGACTTGCGCGTCGTGCTCGAAGGCGTGACCATCGCCCACAACGCCAGCGCCGTCATCCGGACCTGCGACGCGGCGGGCATCCTCCATCTCGACCTCGTTTCGCCCAACCCGGAGCTCCTCCGTTTCAATGAGGCCATCTCGACCCGAGCCGACAAGTGGCTCGAGATCGCCGTCCACCCGACGCCGGCCGAGTGTCTTGAGCCCTTGAAGAAGGCGGGCTTCGAGATCGTCGCCACTCATCTCCGGAAAGACGGCGTCCCCTACACGGACGTCGATTTCGCCAAGCCGATCGCCCTTGTCTTCGGCAGCGAGGCCGCGGGCATTTCGGAGGGAGCCCTAGCCTTCGCCGACAAGGTCGTCCGCATCCCCATGCTGGGCATGGTCCAGAGCCTCAACCTGTCGGTCTCGGTCGCGGTCATCCTCTACGAAGCCCTGAGGCAAAGAGCCGCGAAAGGCTATTTCGACAAAACGCAGCTCCCAGCCGAGGAGTTCGAGCGGCTGAAGAAAAAATGGCTTAACCTGCCTGCTGACTAGGCCTAGAAGTTAAGAAGGGGGACACGCACCGCTTCTCTTGAAGCGGAGCATGTCCCCGAAAAAAAGAGACGGGAGCAGGTCTCTCAGATCCTTTTCAAAAGCCCCTTTGGACCGATCTTCCTTATGTTCTGCCGGAGCTCGGGCATCCCCTCGGACTGCCATTTCTTGAGCTCGGTCTTGAAAGCGTCGGTGTATCCCTGCCAGGATTCGAGAAAGCCCTGGAAGTTCCCGGAGTCGAAGAGCCCCCCGCTCTCCTCTTCGGAGACCTCGACGTCGATGGTCATGGCCTTCTTGTCCCTGAGGATCTCGAGCTTGATCTTGGTCCCTTTCTCCTTGGCCTGGACGAGGTCGATGAGGTCGTTCGCGCTCTCCACGCGCTTGCCGTCCACCATGATGATGATGTCCCCAACTTTAAGCTTGGCCTTTTCCGCGGGGCCGCCCTCGGTCAGCTTGGAAACGATGAGACCCGTCCCCTCCTTGACCCCGAAATGCTCGGCCAGCTCGCGGTTGAGCTCGCCGCAATAGACGCCGATGAATTTCCGCGTCTCAAAGGACCACTCGGGCGTCGCAGGGACGAGCGGGCGCGGCGCGCCCTGCCTGGGGGCCTTATCAGGAGAAACCGACTTGGGCACCGCGCCGGGCATCGGCGCATCCGGCCCGAAGAACCCGGGGAAGCGGATCTCCATCTCCTTCAGGGCATCGTTTTCTGCGTATTCCCCCAGCTTGACCTTGACGTCCATGGGCTTACCGTCCCGCTCGATCTTCAAGGTGACGTCCTGGCCCGGCTTCCTCTTCCGGATCTCGGCGGCAAGCACGTCGGGGCTGGAGATGTCCTTATCCCCTATCTTGAGGACGACGTCGCCGGTCTGGAGCTTGGCCAGTTCGGCCGGGCTGTCCGGATCGATCGCGCCGATCTCGGTCTGGCCGTTCTCTTTCTGGCCGATCCCCACTCCCAGCCAGCCCCGTTCGACTTTACCCTTGTCCTTGATCTGGGCGCTGATGTCCTTGACGACGTCCACGGGAACGGCCAGTGCCATGCCCGAGGACGGGGCCTCGGCCCGGCTGTTGAAGACGACTCCGGAGCCCGACTGCTCCCTGTCCCTGAACTGGAAGACGACGGGTTTCTCCTCCATGTAGATGCCGCGGAGGAGCCCCACCATGCGGCCGTCGGCGTCGACCACAGGGCCGCCGCTCGATCCGGGCGTCACCCAGACGTTGAGCCGCAGCTTATCCTCCGCGACGGAGCTGACGATGCCCTGGGTCACCGTCGCGGTCCGTTCGGGCGAAACACCGACGACGCAAACCCAGGAGCCCGGCGCCAGGTCCCCGGCCTTTCCGAGGGCGATGGCGGGCAGGCCCGCGTCCTTGGCCCTGAGCAGGGCAAGTTGAGTCTCCGTGTCGAAGCCCAGGAACTCGGCGTTGATGGTCTTGCCTTCCGATGTCGTGATGGTGATCTTTTCTTCGCGCGGGGAAATGAGGGCGGTGGTGACGATGTAGCCGCCCTTCTCGACCACGACGCCGGTGGCCACCCGGCGCCTATGGTTCTGCACCTCGACCTGGACGACCGAAGGAAAGACCCTTTTGGCGACGTCCTTGATGTCGGGTTCGATACCCTTCGCCCCGGCCGTTTCGACCCCGAAAGAGGGGGCCAGGACGGCCAGGGAAGCCATGATCACGAGAGCCGGTCTGATGATCCTGTTCATGGCGTGATAACCTCCTAATAAATGATTTCCGAAGATACGGACTCGGAAACCTGCTCCAGTATGTAAACCGTGCGGGGTTGGGATTGAGCGTTACGGAATTCGGACGCGTAGTCCATGGTCTCGAAAACGGGGATGGAGGGCGCGGTCAGGGCCTCCCGCTCGGCGTATGTCAGAATGGACTCCTTCTGGAAAAGGGACGGGTTGAGGAGGATGAAGCCGATGAGGACGAGGGCGGCCGAGCCGGCGAACGCGTAGCGGAAATTCGCCCGGCGGGTGCGCGCCCGCTCCTTGCGGGCGGCCGCAATTCTGGCCATGACGGCTTCTTCGAAGCCCGCGGGGGCCGCGACCCTGTTCATTTTGGCGAGAAGTTCATGCCCTTCCATGTTCACTCACCTCTTTTTCGGCCGGACAGGGCTCGCTGTCCATGGCCTTTTCCAGCTTTTTCCTGAGTTGTTCCCGGCCGCGGCTGATCCGGGCCTTGACGGTCCCGACCGGCCGCTTGATGATCCGGGCGATCTCCTCCTGGGAGAAGCCCTCCATGTCCTTGAGGACGACCGGGACGCGGTAGCGGGGGTGGAGCTCGTCCAGGGCCTCGCGGAGGTTGCGGACGAGCCCGGGATCGGCCGGGTCCTCGTAATAGGTGCCGCTCGAGAAATTGTTGGGAATATCTTCAAGAGAGACCGTCGCCATTTTCCTCGACCTCCGGCACTCCGTCTTGGCCAGGTTCGAGGCGATGGTGTAGATCCAGGAGGACAGGGGGGCGATGGGCCGGTATTTGTCGGCCTTGAAATAGACCCGGATGAAGGTCTCCTGGGCCAGCTCGGAGGCTTTCTGATAGTCGCCCGAGAATTGGTAAAGATAATTCACGATCTTGTCCTTATAGAGACCCATGATCTGGCCGAACGCCCACTCGTCTCCGTCCTGGACGCGCCGGATCAGCTCTTGTTCGTCCATTCTCGTATCCTAAAACCTCGATTTCCCCAGGAAAGTTTCGTTTTCTCCCTATTATTATAGGCCGAAATGATGGAAAATGGGCCGGGAATGGAACTTTCCTCCATCCGACTCCGTCAACCAGGGTGAATTGAGTGGATTTGAACGAAGTCATCAGGGAATGCCTGGCCGGGAGCCAGGGAGCGTGGGAAACTCTGGTGAACACGTTCGCCAGGAGGATCTTTAACATGGCCTATCAGTTCTGCGGGAGCCGGCAGGAAGCCGAGGACAGGACCCAGGACGTCTTCCTCAAGCTTCACGGCGCCCTGCCGAAATACGACTTCGGCAAGAACTTCACGGCCTGGCTGCTCACCCTGGCCAAGAACCACCTCATCGACGAGTACCGCCGGACCAAGTGGGAGAAGACGCAGAGGGACGAGTTTGACGACCGCGTCCTGGCCCAACCCGCCCACGACGGCCCTGAAACGAGCCTCGTCGAGAAGGAGACCAAGGCCCTCGTCTGGGAGGGCCTCAATCGGTTGTCGGCGGACATGCGGATGGTCATCATCCTGAGGGACCTGCAGGGCAGGAGCTACGAGGAGGTCGCCGAGACCCTCCACCTCCCCCTGGGGACGGTCAAATCGCGCGTCAACAGGGCGCGGATCCAGCTGGCCGAGGTCCTGAGGGAAAAACGAGGAGGGACCTCATGACCTGCCAAAGGTTCGAAGAACTGCTGTCCGCCTACCTCGAGGGCGATCTGGCCGCCGCCGAACGGGCCGAAATGGACGCTCATCTCGCCGCCTGTCCCGAATGCGCCGGGCTCCTCGCCTTGATGAAGGACCTGACGGGGGCCATGGCCGCCTTCCCCGAGGCCGAGCCTTCGCCGGCCCTGCTCTCGAGCCTCTACGCCATCCCGGCCGCGAAGCGCGAGAAAAAAGGATTTTTCCGGCCGGCCTTCGATTGGCTGACCCGGCCCGCGCTCCAGCCCGTCTACGCCGCTTTCACCGTCCTTTTCGTCGCCGTCTCCTTCGTCCTCTTCCATCCGGAAGGCCGGGGGATCCGGAAGCAGTTCGACCTGACGTTCCACCGCGGCATCGGCACGGTCGAAAAGCTCTACGCCGGAGCCGGGTCGCTCAAATCCGAAGTCGGATCGTTCGCCGGCAACGTCGTCAAGTCCATCAAAACCCTCGACCTCCTCAAGGGCGGCGAGGGAATTCAATAACGCCAACGGAGGTAATATTCATGGAAGAGAAAGTCGTCATCCAACAGCGGCCCCCGAAGTCGCCGGCCGCGGCCGGTATCCTTTCGATCATCTTCCCCGGCACTGGCGCTCTCTACAACGGCCAGATCGCCAAGGGGATCTTCTACATGATCCTCTTCGCCGGCCTGATCACCATCCAGGACGGCGGCGGGGGGCAGCCCTTCAAAGCCCTGCTCCTGGCCGGGTTCTATTTCTTTCAGATCATCGACAGCATCCAGGTCGCCAAAACGATCAACCTCAATGCCGCCGGCCTGAAGCCGGACGCCGGGCCCTCCGGACAGGGACTCCCCGAGCTCGTTCCTTCGGGCTCGATCTTTTGGGGCATTTTCCTCATCGTCCTCGGCGTCCTGCTCATCCTGGCCAACTTCGAGATCATCCTCTACGAAGACCTGTTCCGCTTCTGGCCGGCCGTTGTCATCGCCATCGGGCTCAAGCTCGTCGCCGAGTCCGTGGCCAAGTCCAAGAAAGGCAATTGACGGAGGTCAACCATGGCAAGACAGAAACACCGCGATTCGCTCATCTGGGGCGTCATCCTCATCGTCCTCGGCGGGATCTTCCTCCTCGAGCAGTTCCACATCGACGTCTGGGACCAGGTCTGGCGGTTCTGGCCCGTCATCCTGATCGTCTGGGGCGCCAACAAGCTCTTTCTCGGGCTCAAGGAGAGGAGAGAGCGCGCCGAGATGCCTGCCCCGGACAAAACCCATGAAATTTAGGGAAGTCCTCCTCGTCGTCGTCCTGATCCTGGCCGGCCTCGTCGTCTACCAGGTCCAGACGGGTCACTGGAACCTCGACCTCAACTGGGATGACTGGGGGGATGATTTCATCGGTGCCGGCCGGGAGTTCACCTATGAAGAGACCCGCACGATCGAAGCTCCCCTTCCCGCCCTCCTCGAGGTCGCGAACGGCCATGGGTGGGTGGAGGTCCGCGGCGGAGACCAGACCGACATCCAGCTGACGTTCAAGAAGGTCGTCTGGCGCAAGACGGAGGAGGAAGCCAAGGATATCGCCGGGAGGCTCAAGTACAACCTGACCGCGGCGTCCGACCGGTTGACGCTCGACACCAACAGGGACGAATTCCGCAAGAAGAACTTCGAGACCGGGTTCATCCTGACCGTACCACGGGCGATGGCCATCCGTGTCACCAACGGCTACGGCGTCGTCCGCGTCGAGGGGGTCAAGGAGGCCTCCGTCCGTAACCGCCACGGCGAGCTCTTCGCATCCGACATCGGGGGCCCCTGCACGCTCGAGACGAGCTACGAAGACCTCGAGGCTCAGGACATCCGGGGCGAATGCCGGATCACCAATAGCCACGCCGATGTCCGGGCCGTCTCGGTCGCGGGCGACCTCTGGGTCGAGACGAGCTACGCCCGGATCCGGGTCGAGGACGCCGGGCAAAAGGCCGAGCTTCGCGGCTCGCACGTCGGCGTCGACGCGCGCCGCGTCGCCGGGCCGGTTTCCGTCGACACGTCCTACGAAAAGGTCTTCCTCTCCGACGTCGGCCCGGCCACAGTCCGCGCCCACCACTCGGCCGTCATGGCGGAGAATGTTCGCGGAGCACTGGATATCAGCACGAGTTACGAGCCCGTCCAGGCCTCCAAGATCCAGGGGGATCTTCTGGTCTCCGCCAGCAACTCCGACGTTTCGGCGACGGGCGTTGTGGGCAGCCGGATATCGATCGCCTCCTCCTATGAAAACATCATCCTGGACGATTTCTCGGCGGAGGTCACGGTCGTCCTCCGCAACGGCAACGTCGTCCTCAAGCCCCGCGACCTGAAGCACGGCATGGACGTCCGCAACGAGTACGGGACGATCCACCTGGCCTGGCCGGACGGCGAAACGCCGCGTCTCGAGGCCCGATCGAAAGGCGGGGAGGTCCAGTGGGGCCTTCCGGAAAAGCCCGACGTCGATCAGACGAACGGCGTGTCCCTGGTCAAGGCCTTCACGGCCAACTCGGACAGTCCGTTGATCTACCTGTCCACGACCTACGAGAACATCCGTATCGAGGCGGCCAGCCGGAAATTCTAGTACTAAGTAGACAAGACCACTAAGGCCGGTTCCCATCCTGGGGAACCGGTCTTTTTTTTATTTCAGACGATATCGGCGAAACCGCCGGGGGCGATGAATGTCCCCCTGAAGACCCCCGTAGCGGAGGAGGACCCATCGGCTTGCCGATGGGGGAACCGTCGGGACTGGTTCCCGGGGGGGCCGGGGGGAGAAGGGGGACTTCATCGCCGTAAACCGGCGGTTGATGCCGATTTCAAACGTGCTTGGTCTTACAATGGCGGATGCGCTCGGCGATGACGCCGTTGACCTTGATGTTGAAGTAGGAGATCAGGTTGGTCACGTCCTTCTTGTACTTCGTGACATAGCGCACGAAGTCGGAGCGCTCCTTGAAGCGGAGGAGGTTCTCGAACTCGGCGATCGTATCGTGGAGCTCGACGACGTAGTGGTTGATCGTCCGGTACTGGGCATTGATGTCGATGAGGTCCTTGCCGGAAAGCTTGGCGAAATCGAGGTGCGGCGGGAGGCTCTGCAGGATGAGCAGGCCCTCGTTGTGGAGCTCGTTGACCGAATCGCCGATCTCCTGGAAGTAGGACCCGAATTCCTGGACCTTTTTCAGCTTGGACCCGGCCCGCTCGGACAGCCTCACGAACTGGGCCTTGAGGGAAACGATCGAGTCCTTGACGCCGAAGTATTTCCGGTTGGGGCTGAACAGGTCGAGGAAATCCCGCCCGATGTAGATCTTGTCCTCGTAGCGGGTCAGAAGCTCAAGGGGCGAGTGGGTATAGAACTTGATCTCGAAGCGACGGCCCTCGGAATCCCGCTCCCGGAGGCGGGCCAGGACGAGGCCGTTGTTCTGCTCGATGAAGTAGCTGCTGATGTCGATGAGCACCGAGTAGACGGCCAGGTTCTGAACGATGGCTTCCTTGAGGTAGTCGAGGAGGACTTCTTTCCGGGTAATGAATTCGGTGATGCTCTCGTCGGCCGTCGGGTTAAGGACGGAGAAGCTCGGCGAGAGGAGGTAGAGTACGGGGCCGCGGCCGAGCTCGAGGTGCAGGTTCTTGGAGACGCTCAGGTAAAGATCGTCGAGCAGCAGGGGCTTGAGGTGAGGAAGGCTGGCCGGGTCCAGCTTGGAGAGTTCTTCCACTTCGTTCATGGCGTTGACCTCGTTTCTGACCGGAGTGTAACACCCGGGTCGAAGAAAAGTCAACGGGCGGCGGTCCCCCCCCGATAGGTCCAGGCATCGGACGCGTATTTCGAGGCTTGGAGGGCGCGGACGGCCTCCTTGTCGGCGGGGGCCAGGGCGAAACGCTCGAAGGAGATCCCGAAGAAATCGGCGAATCCTTGGACGAGGGGCCCGACGGCCCCGTCGAAATCCACAGGCCGGCCGAGCGCTTCGGAAAGAGAGGTCATGCCCGCTCCCTCCTCCGATTCGCCGGGCCTGGAAACGGCGGCTAGGAGGGCCTCGTCCTTCTCCAGGGGGATGGAGCCGTGCTGGAGGAAGAGCGCCCCGTTACGCTTCTGGGCGCTGCCTACGATCTTCTTGCCGCCGATCTCGATCTCGTCGCGGGCCGGGAAGGCGAAGCAGGGCATCGTCCCCTTGATATAGGAAGGCGGTGGAGCCTCGGCCAGGCGGGCCGAGAGGCCCATGATGGCAAGCCCTTTCAGGAGGGCCCGGGAAATGAGCTGATACGAGTCGCGGAGGGTCTCGGTGAAGGCCTCGGTGTCGGACGAGGCCAAGGCATAGGTCACCTCCCGGTCGTGAAGGACGAGCTTGCCGCCGGTCATGCGCCGGACGATGTCGATGCCGTGGGCCGCGCAGAAGGCCGCGTCGACGACCTTGCTCGCGTCCTGGGAATATCCCAGGGACGCCGTCGGCTTCTCCCATTGGTAGAATCGGAGGAAGGTGCGCGTTGCCGTCTCGGCCTGGCGGAAGAGGAATTCGTCGACGGCCATGTTCCAGGAACCGGGAAGTGGGGCGGATTCAACGATCAGTGACCAAGTCTTCATTCAGGACCATCAAGAGGGGGCCAGCTTAAGATGGGGTCAAACCTACCTTTTGCAGTAAAATGTAGGTTTGACCCCATCTAGCTTGCTCCTTCTGGGGAAAAAAATGGAGCGGGCAATGGGACTCGAACCCACAACACCCGGCTTGGGAAGCCGGTACTCTACCATTGAGCTATGCCCGCTCACAACGTCTTAGGATTCTAACACAATCCGCCGACAAGTCAACGCGCCGATCAGGAGGGGAAGAAGATGGAGGCAAACCCAAGAGGGGGTCAAACCTACGGCAGGGAGCGAGGTCTCCGAAGCGACCATCAGAAGCGCGGCGGAGCGGCTCGGAGCCGCGCTTCTGGGGAATATCGGAATAAAGCGTACGCTCGTCTAAGATATCTCGCAGAATTGGGGCCTGGAGCACTCAGCCCCAATTCTGCAGCTCGCTCCTCAGAATCCGCTCACCGCCGTAGGTTTGACCCCTTCCGCCGCGTTGACAGGCGGGGCGGCCGACAATATAATCCGAGGGAGAACGTCCGGGAGGGAGAGACCAAGATGTCCAATGAAATCCCGAATCCGCCTCAGTCCCAAAGCCCCGAGAGGCCCCTATTTCCCGGCGTCACCCGGCTGGGCTCGACGATCGTCCTCAACGGCGATGTCGAGGCCCACGAGGACATGCTCGTCGAAGGCCGGGTCCAGGGGAAGATCACCCTCCCCTCGGGCACGCTGACCGTGGCCAAGGGCGCCCGGGTCGAAGCCGACGTCCGCGTCCGGGCCCTCATCCTCCATGGTGAGCTCAAGGGAACCGTCCGGGCCGCCGAAAAAACGGTCCTTTCCGAAACGGCCGAGATGGACGGCGACGTGATCTCGCCCAAGATCACGATCGCCAACGGCGCCCGTTTCAGCGGCGCCATACGCATGAAGGAATGAAAAAGGGGTCAAACCTACCTTTTGCACTTTTCGGGCCAAGAAGGGTGTAAAAAGTAGGTTTGACCCCTTCTTAGGAGCGACCAACAGAAGCGCGGCGGAGCGGCTCGGAGTCGCGCTTCTGGGAAATATCTGAAATGAGATCATTTGAACTCCGGTCCGATTTCGTCCCCAAGGGCGACCAGGTCCAGGCCATCGCCCGTCTCGCCGAAGGGCTGGAGTCCGGCACGCGTCATCAGGTCCTGAAGGGCGTGACCGGCTCCGGCAAGACCTTCACCATGGCCAACATCATCGAGCGGGCCAACCGCCCCGTCCTGGTCATCTCCCACAATAAGACACTCGCCGCCCAGCTCTACCAGGAGTTCCGCCGCTTCTTCCCGAAAAACGCAGTCGAATATTTCGTCAGCTACTACGACTACTACCAGCCCGAGGCCTTCATCCCCTCGTCGAACACCTACATCGCCAAGGAGGCGACGATCAACGACGAGATCGACCGCCTTCGGCTCTGCGCCACGAACTCCCTGTTCGGACGGCGGGACGTCATCATCGTCGCCTCGGTCTCGTGCATCTACGGCATCGGCGCGCCCGAGACCTACTACTCCATGAGCTTCGCCTTGAGCGTCGGCGAAAGCCTGGGCCGGAAATCGCTCCTCGAAAAGCTCGTCTCCGTCCAGTACGAGCGCGAGGAGGGCGAATTCAAACGGGGGACCTTCCGCGTCCGCGGCGACATCGTCGAGATCTTCCCGAGCTACGAGGATTCGGCCTACAGGATCGAGCTCGAGGACGGTAAGATCAAGGCGATCTCGGCGGTCGACCCCCTCCTCGGCAAAGTGCGGGAGAGTCTCGAAACCGTCATGATCCATCCCCGGACTTTTTTTTCGACTCCGGCCGACACTCTCAAGGCGGCGGCCGCCGGCATCGAAGCGGAGCTCGTCGAGCAGGTCGCCCACTTCCAGCGGCTCGGCCAGGCCGTCGAGGCCGAGCGCATCGAGGAGCGGACGCTCTACGACCTGGAGATGCTGCGCGACTTCGGCTATTGCCCGGGCATCGAGAACTACTCCCGCCACCTCACCGGCCGCAAGGTCGGCGAACCGCCCTTCACTTTGCTCGACTACTTCCCCAAGGATTTCCTGACCATCATCGACGAGTCCCACGTCACCGTACCCCAGATCGGCGGCATGTACGCGGGCGACCGCTCGCGCAAGCTGACCCTCGTCGACCACGGCTTCCGCCTGCCCTCGGCCCTCGACAACCGGCCCTTCAACTTCGACGAGTTCGAGGGCCGCGTCGGCCAGACCATCTACGTCTCGGCGACGCCGGGGATCTACGAGCTCAAGAGATCGCCCGGCCGGGTGGTCGAGCAGGTCATCCGCCCGACGGGCCTGACCGACCCGGAGCTCGAGATCCGCCCCATCCGCGGCCAGGTCGACGACCTCATGGCCGAGATCCGGGCCAGGGCGGCCCGGAACGAGCGCGTCCTCGTCACGACGCTGACCAAAAAGATGGCCGAGGACCTGGCCCGCCATTACCACGAGCTCGGCCTGCGCGTCCGCTACCTCCACTCGGAGATCGAAACGCTCGACCGGGTCAACGTCCTCCGCGACCTGCGCAAAGGCGCGTTCGACGCCCTCATCGGCATCAACCTCCTCCGCGAGGGCCTGGACCTGCCCGAGGTCTCGCTCGTGGCTATCCTCGACGCCGACAAGGAGGGTTTCCTGAGGTCCTCGACGGCGCTCATCCAGACCTTCGGCCGGGCCGCCCGCAATGTCGCCGGCCGGGCCATCCTCTACGCCGACACCATGACCCACTCGATGAAGGGCGCCATCGAGGAGACCGAACGCCGCCGCAAGATACAGCAGGATTACAACGCCGCGAACGGCATCACCCCGCAGACGATCATCAAGGGGATCGACGAGGTCCTGACGAGCGTCTACGAGCGCGATTACCTGGATTACACCAGGATCTCCGAGGACAAGGACATCTATCTCTCGCCGCACAAGCGGAAAAAACGCATGGACGAGCTGGGGAAACTCATGAAGGAAGCCGCCGCCGCCCTCGAATTCGAGAAGGCGGCCGCCTACCGCGACGAGCTGGTCAAGCTCAAGAAGCGCGAGCTCGAGCTCGGGCTCTAGGCGTCACATGGCGGACTACGAAGAACTCAAAGCTCGGGCGGCCGAACTGCCGGCCAAGCCCGGCATTTATTTCTTCAAGAACGCGGCCGGCGAGGTCGTCTACATCGGCAAGGCCCGCTCCCTCCGCGACCGCGTCCGCTCCTACTTCCTGACCAACCCCGACTTCAAGGTCCGGAACATCCTCCGCGAGACGACCGACATCGACTTCATCCTGACCGGTTCCGAAAAGGAAGCCGCCTTCCTCGAGAACAACTACGTCCAGCAGCACCAGCCCCGTTTCAACCTCCGGCTCAAGGACGACAAGAGCTTCCCCTATATCAAGGTGACGACCGGCGAAGCGTATCCGGGGATATATTTCAGCCGGCGCGTTGAGGACGACGGGTCGCGCTACTTCGGGCCTTTCAGTCCGGCCCACCGGGCCCGCTCCTCCATCCACCTCGTCAACAAGCACTTCCTCGTCCGGGGATGCGAGGACACCATTTTCCGGAACCGCAAGCGCCCCTGCCTGGAGCACGAGCTCAGGCTCTGCTCGGCCCCCTGCGTCAAGTACATCCCGGAGGAGGACTACCGGGAGAACGTCGAAAACGCCTGCCTCTTCCTCGAAGGACGGATGCCCGAGCTGGCCCGGACGTTGAAGAAAAGAATGGAGCGCGCGGCAGGCGAGGAAAATTTCGAGGAGGCGGCCCGCTGGCGCGACCTCCTGCGCACGATCGAGGACTACCGGGACCGGCCCGGGACGATCTCCACAGCCCTAGAGGACCAGGACGTCGTCGGCCTGGCCCGGGATGAAAACCGGGCGGTCGTCTATGTTTTCTTCATGCGCAAGGGCAAGATCCGGAATTCGGCGGCGCGCCTCATCGAAACCCCGGTAGGCATCCCCGACGCGGGCGTCCTGGGCGAGTTCCTGGCCGTCTTCTACAGGGACCACGAATCGCCGCCCCGGCTCCTCCTCCCCGTCCGGCCCGCGCAGACGACGGGTCTTCAAACGCTGCTCGGCTGGGCCAAGGTCCGCGTCCTCGTCCCACGCGGCGGCAAGGACCGGAAGCTCGTCGACATGGCCGTCCGCAACGCCGAGGCCTATCTCCGCGAGCAGACAAAGGACATCCGGCCGCTCGAGGAGCTAAAAACTGTTCTGGGCCTACCCGCGGTCCCGCGCTGGATCGAAGGATTCGACATCTCCAATACGGGCGGCGAGGAGTCCGTCGGATCCCTCATCGTTTTCAGGGAGGGCCGGCCGGACAAGGACGGCTATAGGAAATTCCTCATCCGGACGGTCGAGGGCGCCAACGACGTGGCCAGTTTGGAGGAAGTCATCTCCCGGAGATACCGGAGGGCGCTCGACGAAAAGGGGCCTCTCCCCGACCTGATCATGGTCGACGGCGGGAAGCCGCAGCTCGGAGCCGCCCTCAAGGCCTTGGCGGCGCTTGGCATCTCCGCCGTCCCACTCGTTTCCATCGCTAAAAAAGAGGAGATCTTGTTCACCCCGGAAGCGCGCGACGGCATCCGCCTCGACAGGACTTCGTCGGCATTGAAACTCATCCAGGCCATCCGTGACGAAACTCACCGCTTCGCCATCGCCTTTCACCGCGGCCGCCGGGAGAAGAGGAGTTTCGCCTCGAGGCTCGACGGCATCCCGGGCGTCGGCCCGAAAAAGAGGACCGCGCTGCTTTCCCGTTACTCGAGCCTCGAAGCGATGAGAGCCGCCCCGCGGGAGGAACTCGAAAAACTCGTCGGCGCGGCCGCGGCGGCGAGATTGTACGAGCGGCTCGAGGCGGAGTTGGGGGATTAAGAGGGACAGTCCCCTGCGGGGATAGTCCCGTTCTTAGCGGGGGAAGGCGTCAGAGGACGAGACGGACGGCCCAGCTCAGGACGAGGGCGATCCCGATGCTCAGCCCGGCCGAGACGAAGGCCCACTTCTTCCCGATCTCCTTCCACAGGATGACGAAGGTGGACAGGCAGGGGATGAAGAAGCTGATGAAGACCGTGAAGACGATGATCTGCTCGCGGCTGATGACGGTCATGAGGTTCTGATAGTCGACCCCGAGCGCCTGGAGCATCATGATGAGCGACAGCTCCTTGCGCAGGAAGCCGAAGACGAGGGTCACGCCGAGCTCATGGGGCAGGCCGAGGCCCTTGACGACGAGCGGGGCGAGAATGTCGTTGATCCAGCGGTCGGCCCGGAAGTAACTCAGCAAGCTCAAGACGAGGCTGCCCCCGATGAGGAGGGGCCAGGCGAACTTGACGAAGGAATAAACCTGGAGCCAGGTTTTGCGCAGGATGGAAACGAGCCGGGGCGCCTTGAGAGAGGGGATCTCTAAGATAAGCCCGGGCGACGGCTCCTTCATGAACCGGCTGATGACCCAGCCGATGACGGCGACGACGAGCAGGTTCCCAACGTAGAAACCCATGGCCCAGAGCGGCCCCAGATAGAAGGCCACGAGAGCCAAGACGATGGTCGTCCTGGCCGAGCAGGGAATGAAGGGGATGAGGATCGAGGTCAGGACCCTGTCCCGATGGGACTCGAGGATCCTCGTCGAGACGATGGCCGGAACGTTGCACCCGAAGCCCAGGATGAACGGCGAGACCGACTTGCCGTGGAGCCCGATCCGGTGCATGAAGGCGTCGAGGAGAAAGCCGGCCCGGGCGAGATAGCCGAGGTCTTCGAGGGCCGACATCAGGAAGAGGAGAGGCAGAAAGTACGGTAGGACGATGGCCACTCCCCCGCCGACCCCCTGGATGAGCCCCTCGGCGAGGTAGAACATCAGGCCGCCTCCGAGACGCGCGGATAGCGCCTCCTTCAGCTTGGTGAAGGGCCCGAGGAGGAGTGATTCGAGCGGACTGCCGACTTTGAAGATGATGAGGAAAAAGGCCAGGAATACAGCCGCCAAGATGACATAGCCGAGGAACGGGTGCATGAGGACGGCATCGACCTTCTTGTCCCAGGTCATCCGCTTGCCGTGGAGGACGCGGCCGGTTTCCTCAAAGAGTTTCATAGCCTGGTGGTGGCGTTCCGCGGAAATGACTTCGTAGCCGGGGGCACCGCGGTGCTCCTCGATGGCCCTCCGGACGCGGTCGACGGTCTCCTTCAGCCCGGGTTCGACCTCCCCCAGAAAATCTCCGCAGGCGTGGCCGGCCGTCTCGATCAGCTTGACGGCCGTGAACCGGGAGTTGGAAATGACCGGAAAGCCCGGCGGAAGGAGGCGCTCGACATCCGCGACCTTCTCTTCGATATCGCCCGACCAGCGGACCGTCCGGAGAGACTGCCCATTGTCCAGGACGTCGAAGGCCCGTTCCAGGAGTTCCTTGACGCCTCGGCCGTGGGCGGCGATGGTCGGCGTCACCGGGGCTCCAAGGATCTTTTCGATCTTCAGCGCGTCCACCTGGATGCCCTTCCTCTCGGCCACGTCCATCATGTTGAGGGCGACGACCATTGGATAGCCAAGCTCGACGAGCTCGAGCGTGAGCTCCAGGCCGCGGCTGAGGGTCGAGGCGTCGACGACGTTGACGACGAGGTCGGGCCGCTCCGAGAACAGGTGCGTCAGGACGACCTGCTCGGCGGGGTCGGTCGTGCAGAGCGAATATGTCCCGGGCAGGTCGACGATGTCGAGGAGCCGGCCCTCGATGTTGACCCGGCTGTGGGTGTGCTTGATCGACGTGCCGGGAAAATTCGAGGTTTCCGCCTTGTGCCCGGCGATGGAGTTGAAGAGCGTGCTCTTGCCGCTGTTCGGCTGGCCGATGAAGATGACGATCGGGACCTTAGGGCTGTTCATGGACGAGTTCGACGAGGACCTTTTGGGCTACGCCTCGGCCGAGGGCGATCGTGGTGTCCGAACGGCAGCCGCGGACGAGGAGCGGACCCCGGAAGATGGCCTGGCCGTCGAGCTCGACGATGTCGCCCTTGTGAAAACCCAGGGCCATGAGGCGTCGGCGGGTGCCCTCGCCGCCGACAAGGTCTACGATCCGCAAGGGCGTATTATGAGGCGCATTGACGAGGTTCATCGGTCACCATCTTTCAAGTTTATCCAATTTAGCCGGGGAATCAAGAGATTTGCCCTGCACCGGCCAATATATCCTACTAAAATTATAGGATTTTAGGCCGCCGGCGTCAACTCGCGGTGGTTTGACCGCGTCCCCGGGTTCACGCATAATACCGAGGTATTTTCCGGAAGGAGTCGCCGCCCATGAATAGACACGAAATCCGCCGCTCGATCTCCGCCCTGATCCTGGCCGTCGCACTCATCCTGCCCGTCGCGGCCGACGAGGGGATGTGGCTCTTCAACAAGCCCCCGAAGGACATCCTTCAGAAGCAATACGGCTTCACGGTCACGCCGGAGTTCATGGACTACCTGCGCCTGGCCTCGATCTCCTTCGGCGGGGCTTCCGGATCGTTCATCTCGCCCGAAGGGCTCGTCCTGACCAACCACCACGTCGGCCAGGGCGCCATCCAGAACCTCTCGACCAAGGAGCGCGACCTGATGAAGACCGGCTTCTACGCCCGGACGCGCGGCGAGGAACTCAAGGTCCCCGGCATGGAGCTCCGCGTCCTCCACGAGATAACCGACGTCACCGACCAGGTCCTCGGCGCGGAGAAGCCCGGCATGTCCGCGGCCGAAGCCGCCGAGGCCCGCCAAAAGGTCGTCGCCGCCCTGGAAAAAGCGACGGCCGATGCGGGCGGCTTCCGCGCCGTCGTCGTCACTCTTTATTCCGGCGGCATGTACCACCTCTACAAGTATAAGATCCATGGCGACGTCCGGCTCGTCTTCGCCCCCGAATACCTGGCCGCCTTCTTCGGCGGCGACCAGGACAATTTCACCTACCCCCGCTACGATCTGGACATCTGCCTCTTCCGGATCTACGAGAACGGCAAGCCCTTTCCAAGCGACCACTACATCAAGTGGTCGGCCAAGGGTGTGGCCGAGGGCGACCTCGTCCTGTGTTCCGGCCACCCGGGTTCGACGGGCCGCCTTCTGACCACTAGCCAGCTCGAGTCCCTGCGCGACACGGGCTACCCCTTCAACATCGCCAACCTCAAGCGCCGCCAGGCCTTCATGCACGAATACGCCAAAAAGGGCGAAGAGGAAAAGCGGATCGCCCTGCGCAATCTATTCGGAATAGAGAACAGCCTCAAGGCGACCATCGGCTACCAATCGGGCCTCCTCGACAGGAGGCTCATGGAGAAAAAGCGCCGCGAAGAACAGGCCCTGCGCGAAGAGGTCCGCAAGAGCCCGGAGCTCGAGAAGGAATTCGGGTCCGCTTGGGACGAAGTCGCGGCGGCCCAGCATGCCTACGCCTCTTTCTATAAGCCCATGACCTTCTTCGAACGGGCCAACGGCTTCTATACGACCTATTTCGGCGTCGCCCGGAACCTCGTCCGCCTGGCCATGGAAAAGCCCAAACCGAACGCGGACAGGCTCCGCGAGTTCCGCGACGCCGCGCTCCCCTCCCTCGAGCGCGGCATCCTCTCCCCCGCCCCGATCTACGACGAGTTCGAGACGATCAAGCTGGCCGACTCTTTGACCCAGCTCAAGGAGGAGCTCGGCGGGACGCAAGAGGTCAAGTGGATCCTCGGCGACCGCTCCCCCAAGGACGTCGCCGCCGAACTCGTCGGCGGCACAAGGCTCAAGGACCTCGACTTCCGCAAGACGCTCCTGGAGGGCGGTCTCGAAGCCATCTACCAGTGCCAGGACCCGATGATCAAGCTGGCCTTGCTCGTCGACCCGGTTTCGCGCGGCCTGCGATCGAGATACGAGAACCTGGTCGAAGCCGTGGAAACAAAGAACGGCGCGCGGATCGCCAGGGCCATGTTCAAGCTCAAAGGGACCTCCATCCCGCCCGACGCCACCGGGACGCTGCGCCTCAGCTTCGGCGCCGTCAAAAGCTATGTCGAGAACGGGAAGAAGATCCCCTACCAAACGACGTTCGCCGGCCTCTACGACAAATCGGCCAAGGCGGGAAACAAGGATCCCTACGAGCTGCCCGAGAGCTTCCTCAAGAAGAAGTCCGCGGTCCGGTTGGCGACGCCCGTCAACTTCGTGTCCACGGCCGATTCGATCGGCGGGAACTCGGGCTCGCCCCTCGTCAACAGGAAGGGCGAGTTCGTCGGCGTTCTCTTCGACGGCAACATCCAGTCCCTGCCGAGCCGGTTCGTCTACGAGGACACGGTCTCGCGTTCGGTCATGGTCCACTCCCAAGGTATCATCGAGGTCCTGCTCAAGATCTACGACGCCAAACCGCTCGTGGACGAGGTCCTGGCGAAGAAGTAACTAGTGTTTAATGACGAGTTCGACGGGCGGTTCTTGCAGGTCCGCCTTTTAGTGGGATGACACGATGGAGAAAGCGCGATAATGCTCAGAGCCATGGCCATTTTTCTTTCTGCGGCGCTGACTGCCGGAGCGGCCGTGCCGGCGACGACGACGTTGGCCGATCGTTACCGCGCGGGACGGATCCTTCTGCGAGCCGACGAAGACTGGACATCCAACCTGCCCGCCGACCTTGTCTTCGAAAGCCGCGGCGATATCGCCGTCGCGACCGACGGGTCCGTTTTCGTCTCGAACACGACCCGGCACATAGTCTATAAATTCAACGCCGCCGGAAAATTTGTCAAGGAGTTCGGAGGCCCAGGCCAGGGCCCCGGAGACCTGACCTATCCGGGGAGACTGTCCATCCTGGACGATAAATATCTGGTCGTCGGCGAATATGCCACGAACCAGCGCATCAGCCTCTTCGAACTCGACGGCACGTTCGTCAAGATCGTCGGGACCGGACACTTCACGTCCCAAGCGTTAGCCCTGAAGGACGGAAAGATCGCTTACGTCAGCCTCCAGGGCAAGATGGAAGCGGACGAGATGGTCAACGTTGGAGAGGTCTTTATCCTCGACTGGCGTACGGGCGCGCAGAGATCCATCGTCCGCCACAAGATCAGGAATCCCATCAAGCGCATGCCCGGCGGGGGCATCGTCGGGGCCGCCTCCGGGGCCATCGTCCTCTCCCGGACCCACGATGGGGGTCTGGTCGTGGGCACGACACAAGGCCCCAACCTGGACATCTTCTCGCCTGACGGCGTCAAGCTGCGGACGCTCGACACCGGTTGGAAAGCCATTCCCGTCACCTCCGGATACAGGGAAAAGTACAAAGACCTTCGGCGCCGGCAGGCGGAAGCGGAAGGCCATCAACCGCCGACGAACGACCCCCTCCTGCCCGAAGTCCTCGAGATCCTCCAGGACGTCTGGACCGATTCCGAGGGGAACATCCTCGTCTGCCGGAGGACCGAATGCCTGGAGGATTGTCCGCTCCTCATCCGGGTCTATTCTCCGGTCGGGGATCTTCTGTGCGATTTCGAGCTCGAACCGGGACCCCTCGTCCTTTCCGCGGACTGGCGGTTCAAGAGGATCGTCCTGACCGAACGCGGCCTCTACGGACTGCTCGAGTTCAAGGACGACCCGGACGGGTTCCTCCATCTCGTCCGGACGGTTTTCCGCCCTCAGTAGATGACCTTGGCCTCCCCGAGCTCGGCGATACGCTTGTCGAGCCAGGCGATGATCAGGTCGCGGCGGGCCATCGTCGCCTTGATCTCCTCGTCGGTGAGATACTCGCCGACGACCTGGCGGATGACCTCGGGAGTCAGGGCCTTCATGGCGTCCACGATGGCCCTCGGAAGCTCGGCCATGATGAAGTTCGGCCCTTCCTTGAAATTTTCGTCGTAGATCAGCTTGGTGGTGAATTTTTTCGTCGTCCGGAACGACCGGGAGTGGTCGATGAGGATCATTCGCCAGTCGTCCATGATGAGGTAGTTGCGCTGGTGACGGTCCTCGTTGGAGATCAGGTTGTCGAAGGCCCGCTGGAGGAACAGGGCCCGGAAAAAGCCGTTGACCTTGGGGCCCGGCGTTTTGATCTTCTTGGCGAGGATGCTCTCCATGGTGTTCCAGGAATCGAACCAGATCTGGCACGATCCCCGGTCACCCTGGAATTCGCGCTCGACCGTGGCCGGGACCATGTGGAGTTCCAAGTGGCGGCTCAGCCGGTAAGCGGCGACCTCGCCTTTCCACGTCTCTTTGTAGCCGCGGATCTTCTCTCCCAAGACGTTCTTCCAGAGGGCGCGGCGCTGAACGCCGTCCTTCTCCAGGGTCAGGACCCAAGGTTGGGTCACGGCCTGATCTCCCCTCATCTGCTCCTGGGCGATGATCTTCGCCGTCTTCAGGAAATCCTCCCATTTGTCATATTCGCCCTGTTCGGCCGCGGTGAGCTGTCCGAATAGACGGACACCGGCCCCCAGGCAGACTACGGCTAAAAATACGGCTACGGCTTTTTTCATGGTGATCTCCTCCCCATTGACAGGATACCCTTTGGTCAGAAGTCTAGGCCAGGGATGAAGTGGATGTCAATAACAAAAAGTTTTAATATACACTATCGTTTTAATAGGGTATTTATCGTAGAATGCTGGGGGATCTGCCACACCCTAAGAACGCGAGGGAGAAAAGGCCATGTTCATCTGGGTCTTTCACCGCGTCAGCGGAGGATTGGCCGGACTCTCGGCCGCCTTGATCGCCGATCCCAGGTTCAAAGTCGCGGTCATCTCCAAGGTCCATCCGTTGCGGCTCCATTCCGTCGCCGCCAAGATGATCCCATTCGCCTTTTGTTGACAATGCCGGTCAGCACATCTACAATCCCGGCAGGGATATCCGTGCAGGAGAGGACTTTCATGAAAAGGCTTCTTGGGGGACTCGTATTTCTTGCGTTGATCTGTTGGCCGAGAGTCGCGGGGGCCGATTCCCAAAGCGGCCAGTTGATGACAGTCGGCATCCTGCCGTTCCATGATGAAAGCGGCACCCAGGCATCGCCTGAATTTCTCCGGCGGGCTGTTCAGGAATTTCGGCGGCAGCTGGCTTCGTCCTTCAAAGACGTACTCCCCCGCACTCTCTCCGGCGAAATGCCGGGTGCGCCGGCAGCCATGAGCATCGAGCAACTAGGATCCTTCGGACGTCAGCAAGGTGTCCGGTTCGTCATCCGCGGCGGCCTGCTGGCGGCCGTTTCGGAAAAGCGCGGCAGGGACCTCGAATGCCGGCTTGAATTCTTCTGCGACCTGATCGATGCCGGCAGCCTTGGCGTCTCCAGCTTCCGCGCCGAAGGCTCGGGTCTTGAGAAGAACACCTCTCTGGCGAGCGCGCTGAGCTGGGATTCCATCGACTGGGACAATCCGGAATTCGGCCGTTCCACTTTAGGCCAGGCCCTCACCTCCTCGCTGGCGGGCCTCGCGGAACAGGTCCACACATCGGCGACAACTGGCCCCCGGCCGGCCAAAGCGATGGACGCGGCGGAGGAACTAGCCCCTCCGGCCGCGGAAGCCGCCGTCGATACGTACGAGTCAGATCAAGACCTCCAGCAGGTCATCGCCCAGGCCGAGTCGTTGATCTCCGGCGGCGCGGCCGTGAGCCTCGGCGACATCACCCCCCTCCAACGATCGCTCGAGGGGCTCCTCTCGGCCATGGACTCCAAGCTCAAACTCCTCGAAGAGGCCCAGAATACGTCCACGGTTGACCTGGAAATCCGCCAGCGCCAGGAAGAGCTCCAGGGTCTCGTGGACGGCTACACCCAGCAACTCGCGGAGGCGCCTCCGCCGCAGGATTACTCGCAGGACGCCCCGGCCGAGAAGAGCGCCCTGACTTCGACGCTCCAAGATCTCCTGCAATCGGCACTGACGTCCCTGCTTAATATCCAGAACATTCGGGCCGCGCTGGGTCTTCAGGACGAAGCCGCCCAATACGCTTATGCGGGCGGGGAGGAATACGCCGACCCGGGCACCGATGACTATGCTTACTCGGAGGAGCCGGGCTCCGACATTAGCGGCGTCGTCTATGACGAGGCAGGAAATCCGGTCGAGGGCGCGACCATCTTCGAGACTGAAACGGGGGCGGAGGCGGTGACGGACGGTGGAGGCTCCTACACGATCACCGGGGTTCCAGGCGGCCGGATCGCCACGCTCCGGGTGGTCAAAGGAGGCCGGACGGTAGCCACGGGCCGGGTCGATGTCCCGCCCAAGGGGACCGGGATAGCCGACTGGCAAGTCGGGGCGGGCGCCCGCGGATCGACTCCCCCGGCGAGCAAGATCATACCTTCCAGCTGCATCGCTAAAAACGCGGGAATCAGGTCCAAGACGGGGACTATCCAAGGGGTCGTGCTCGACGACAAAGGGAAACCGCTCTCCCGGACGCTGGTCTTGATAAAGGGCGTGGGGGCGGTCCGCACGGACTCCGGCGGCCGGTATACGTTCGTCCATGTTCCCCAGGGAAGTTATGAGCTCTCCGTTCAGCGTTCCGGGTCCGCGCCCCTAATCCAAAAAATCAAGTTGGTGGGCCTCCAGACCCTCCGTCCCCGGACGGTCTTCGCGAAAACGGCCCTACGTCCGGCCGCAAAGGCCAGCGCCCGCGTTCTCGTCCGGGGGGAAAACACGCGCATCAAGGGAAAAGTGGCCGATGCGCGCGGCAAGACGCTCTCCCGTTCCAAAGTGACCGTCCTCTATCCCGGCGGGGCCCTCGTCGCCTTTTCCAACGAGCGCGGCGCCTACGAGTTCCGCGACCTGAAGCAGGGGAAATACCGCGTGCTGGCCGCGAAGAGCGGCTACGCGGATTCTGCCGCGACGGTCGAAGTGAAGAAGAACGGAACGACCGTCCGGGACTTCAGGCTCAGCGAGTCGTCTTCGGCGGCCGTGCGGAAAGCCGTCTCCAGCCGGGACCGGCCGCGGACGGGGGCGGCTACTTCGGCGTCGGCGCGCGTCTCCTCGCCGAAGGACAAGAGCACGCCGATTCCTAAAGACAAGAGCACACCGGTCCCTCCGAAGAGCGCCTCCGGATCCACAAAAAGCGCGAATTCTAAGGCTGTTCAAGTTCAGCCAGCGGTCACAAAGGGGGAGGTCCGGGGAACCGTTCTCGATGGAAAGACCGGAAAGCCGGTCCCAGGAGCGACGGTCATCTTGAAGGGCAAGCCCGGCGCCAAGACCGACGGCTCCGGGCAATTCCGGTTCGCGGACCTGACTCCGGGCGCTCACTCGGTCAGCGTCAAGAGGGCCGGGTTCAAAGACGGAAGCGACTCTTTCACCATCAAGGCCGGCGGGACGACGTCCCTCCGCATCAGGCTCACGCCGCTCGCGACGGTGAAGCCGGTAACGCCGGCCATCCGAAAGAGCTGAACGCATCGTTACGCCGGTCCGGATCGTGCTCAGGAGAGCACTTCACCGGCAGGGGGGATAACATGCGTCAACGCAACATCAGCAACAAACGGATTTTTCGGAATGTGCGGTTTGGCCCATCGCTCGACGCGGATTCCTAGAACGAGGCCGGCGGCCACAGGCCGTTCTTGCGGCTTGCCGGACTGCCTGAGAACGCAGGCCGGACCCCCTTTAAGGTCGGGCGCTGACCGCTGAAAAAGAGGGCGCTTGCCGGGCAGGCATTACCAATGAATACGGGCGTGAATAGCCCTTGACTTTGCCTGCCGCCCAACTGATAATGGCCGCATATTCGAGAGGATATGTTCAGTCCGGCTTCGGCACTCATTAATCGTTATTCTCATACGCTTTGAGACCGCAACGTCGAGGAGGGTAAATGCATCAGAAAAAAGGCCGTTTGAGCATGTCCTGGGCGCTTCTGGCGATCTTCCTGCTCGTAGCCGCCTTCGTCTCCGTCGGGGAGACGCAGCCCCGTCCAGCGACCCTCACGCCCAGCGTTTCCAGGAGCGCCCCCGGAACATCGTTCAGGATCGACGTCAACCCGGTCATCGGGCTCGACGCGGAACGTGCCGCGGAGATGCGCATGGTCCTTCGGCCTTCCCAAGCCCAAGGGCCACAGACAGACCTCGTGCTAAGAACGCTTGAGTACCATGGGGCTTGGCTTCTGGTCCAGATCCCCCGGGACGCCAGTCTCAACCTGGGCTCGTGCCGGTTGCTTTGGCTTAATCGTCGTGGTGATGTGCTCGCCTCTTCCGGGGACAGGCTTTTCCGGGTCACTTCAGCTCCGGCTCAGGCCGCCCAGAAGCCCGTGCCCGGCGCCGATCCGCGCGCGAAACAGGAAGCCATCCGGGCAAAGGAAAAGATGACGACACCGGGAGTGCGCGGGGAGGCCCAGGAAGCACAGGGCATGACCACTCCGGGGATCGCCATGAAGGCGAAGCGGCTTCCCACGCCGGTTACAGACTACATAACGATCGGACTGAATGAACTGGACATCAAGATTGGTATCCGCTACCCCTTGGCTTTTATGCTCCCGGCCGACGTCAGGCTCGATGACCGTGTGGTGCTGACATTCATGGTGAATGCTGCAGTCGGAGGCGTCCAAAACCGGCTCTATATCAGCATCAACGGCCAAGACGTAGAGTCCATCGAGTTCGGGCACGCCGGGACCAGAGCCTGGTCCGTCACCTTCCATGCCAGGATCCTTCGGTCTGGCCGAAACGAGATCGTCTTCAGCGGCGGGGGAATGCGCTTAAAGGTCAAGGACACCGTCCTCTGGTTCCACCGGGACATCGCGTGGTAGTGCCCTGGGCGCGGCGCGCTTAGGCCCGGATCCCCCTGACGGGGGTCAAATTGACTTTGGAGGGGGTTTCTGTTAAATAATGGTAAATGTATAAGTGGATTTCCCGCAAGCTCTTCGGCTCCGATAACGACCGCACCCTCAAGAAGATCCAGCCGCTCGTCCCCGTCATCAACGGCTTCGAGCCCCGCCTGGAGCCCCTGACCGACGACCAGCTCCGGGCGAAAACCGCCGAATTCCGGGAAACGCTCTCCCAGGGTGCGTCGCTCGACGATATCCTCCCCGAGGCCTTCGCCGTCGTCCGCGAGGCCTCCCGCCGGACGACCCGGATGCGCCACTTCGACGTCCAGCTCGTCGGCGGGGTCGTCCTCCACCGGGGAATGATATCCGAGATGAAGACGGGCGAGGGAAAAACGCTCGTCGCCACCCTGCCCGCCTACCTCAACGCTCTCGACGGCAAGGGCGTCCACATCGTCACGGTCAACGACTACCTGGCCAAGCGCGACACGGAGTGGATGGGGGCCATCTACAGGTTCCTGGGCCTCACCGTCGGGACGATCCAGCACGACATCGGCGACGCCGAGCGCTACACCGCCTACCGCGCCGACATCACCTACGGCACGAACAACGAGTTCGGCTTCGACTACCTCCGCGACAACATGAAGTTCCGCCTGGCCGACCTGGCCCAGCGCGAGTTCAACTACGCCATCGTCGACGAGGTCGACAGCATCCTTATCGACGAGGCCCGGACGCCGCTCATCATCTCCGGCCCGACCAACGAGTCGACCCAGCTCTACACCCGCGTCGACGCCCTGGTCCGCCGTCTCCAGAAGGACAAGCACTTCACCCTCGACGAGAAGAGCCGGACCGTCTCCATCCAGGAGGCCGGCGTCGCCGAAGCCGAACGTTTCCTCGGGGTGACGAACCTCTACGACCTGGCCAACATGGAATTTGTCCACGCCACGAACACCGCTCTCAAAGCCCACCACCTCTTCAAGGTCGACGTCGACTATATGGTCCAGGACGGCAAGGTCGTCATCGTCGACGAGTTCACCGGCCGCCTCATGCCCGGCCGCCGCTACAGCGACGGCCTCCACCAGGCCCTCGAGGCCAAGGAGCGCGTCCGGGTCGAGGAGGAGAACCAGACGCTGGCCTCGGTCACCTTCCAGAACTACTTCCGCATGTACAAGAAGCTAGCCGGGATGACCGGAACGGCGGCGACCGAGGCCACCGAGTTCCGCCACATCTACGGCCTGGACGTCGTCGAGATCCCGACCAACAAGACCCTCATCCGGCTGGAGAACCCGGACGTCATCTACCGGACGGGCGACGAGAAGTGGAACGCCGTGGTCGAGGAGATCGTCGACCTCAGCAAGCGCGGCCGCCCCGTCCTCGTCGGCACGATCTCCATCGAGAAGTCCGAGCACCTGAGCACTCTCCTCCGCCGCAAGAACGTCAAGCACGTCGTCCTCAACGCCCGGTACCACGAGCAGGAGGCTCAGATCATCGCCCAGGCCGGCCGCATCGGGGCCGTGACCATCGCCACGAACATGGCCGGCCGCGGCGTCGACATCCTCCTCGGCGGCAACCCCGAGTACCTGACCCGCGAGCAGCTCAAGAAAAGCGGCACGGACCCGGCCAAGGCGACGCCCGAGCAGTTCGACAAGGTCCTGAAGGACGTCGCCGACGTCACTCAAAAGGAACACGAGGCCGTTATCGCCCTCGAGGGGCTCCACGTCCTCGGCACCGAGCGCCACGAGGCCCGGCGCATCGACAACCAGCTCCGCGGCCGCGCCGGCCGCCAGGGCGACCCGGGTTCGTCGCGCTTCTACCTTTCCCTCGAGGACGACCTCATGCGCATCTTCGGCAGCGAGCGCATCTCCGGCCTCATGGCCCGGATCGGCATGGGCGACGGCGTCCCCATCGAGCACAACATGATCACCCGGGCCATCGAGCGGGCCCAGAAGCAGGTCGAAGGCCAGAACTTCACCGTCCGCAAGCACCTCCTCGAGTACGACGACGTCATGAACAAGCAGAGGGAGACGATCTACGGCCAGCGGCGCAAGATCCTCAAGGGCGAGGACCAGCACGAGTATTTCGTCGGCCTCATCGACAGCCTCGTCGACTGGATGCTCGACGCCCACGCCAACAAGGACAATCCGCCGGAAGAATGGGACCGGGCCGCCCTCCGCCAGGCCGTCCTGGCCCAGTTCGGACTGGACATCGAGACGCTCACTGTCGACTGGAACACGGTCGTCTTCGAGGAGCTGAGGGACGCCCTCGTCAAGGGCCTCCTAGCCACTTACGAGGCCAAGGAAAAGCAGCTCGGCCCGTTCATGCGCGAATTCGAGCGGATGATCCTCCTCCAGGTCATCGACTCCCAGTGGAAGGACCACCTGCTCGAGATGGACCACCTCAAGGAGGGCATCGGCCTGCGCGGCTACGGCCAGAAGGACCCCCTCATCGAATACAAGAAAGAGGGTTTCGAGATGTTCCAGTCCATGCTCGACCGGATCGAGGAGGATGCCGTCCGCTACCTCTTCCTGATCCAGCCGGTGGTCGACGCGCCGGCCCCGGTGCGCAAGCAGACACCGGTCTATTACCAGCAGCCCCAGGGCCCCTCGGGCCAGCGGGCCAAGCAGGCCCGGGGCATGATCCCCGGCAAGCGTCACAAGCACTGAGTCACGGAGCCAAGGAGGAGCCATGCTCGACGACAAGATCAGGGAAGCCTTAACGTTCGACGACGTCCTCATCCTCCCGGCCAAGTCGGACGTCGTCCCCTCCACGGCCTCGGTCGCGACGCGGCTCAGCCGCAACATCTCCCTCAACATCCCCATCGTCAGCGCGGCCATGGACACGGTGACCATGTCGCGGATGGCCATCGCCTTGGCCCAGCAGGGCGGCATCGGCATCATCCATCGCAACCTGTCGATCGAAGGCCAGGCCGAGGAAGTGGACAAGGTCAAGCGCCACGAAAGCGGCATGGTCGTCGAGCCCATCACCCTCCGGCCCCAGGACAAGATCTCCCGGGCCCTCGAAGTCATGAAGGAGCACCACATCTCGGGCCTGCCCATCACCGACGAATCGAACAAGCTCGTCGGCATACTGACCAACCGCGACATCCGCTTCGAAAGCCGCCTCAACTTGCCCATCGCCGAGATCATGACCCGCAAGCTCGTCACCGTCCCCGTCGGCACTTCGCTCGGGGACGCGGAGAAGGTCTTCCACGAGCACAAGATCGAGAAACTCCTCGTCGTCGACGACGGCTACCACCTCAAGGGGCTGATCACCTACAAGGACATCCTCAAGAGGATTCAGTACCCCGACGCGGCCAAGGACAGTTTGGGCCGGCTGAGGGTCGGCGCCGCCATCGGCGTCGGCTCCGATTTCCTCGACCGGGCCAGGGCTCTCGTCGCGGCCAAATGCGATGTCCTCGTCGTCGACAACGCCCACGGCCACTCCCAGAGGGTCCTCGACACGGTCCGGACCCTCAAGAAAGAGTTCCCCGCGCAGGAGCTCATCGCCGGCAACATCGGCACGGCCCGGGCGGCCGAGGAACTCGTCGACCTCGGCGTCGACGCCGTCAAGGTCGGCGTCGGCCCCGGCTCGATCTGCACGACCCGCATCATCACCGGGGCCGGCATTCCCCAGATCACGGCCATCGCCGACGTCTTCGAGGTCACCCGGAAAAAGGGCGTCCCGCTCATCGCCGACGGCGGCGTCAAGTATTCGGGCGACGTGACCAAGGCCGTCGCGGCCGGGGCGGATACCATCATGCTGGGCAACCTGCTCGCCGGGACCGAGGAAGCGCCGGGCGAGGTCGTCATGTACCAGGGCCGGGCCTACAAGCTCTACCGGGGCATGGGCTCGCTGTCCGTCATGAAAGAGGGCAAGAGCCGCGACCGTTACCAGCAGGACATGCAGCCGAGCGAGAGCAAGCTCGTCCCCGAGGGGATCGAGGGCCGCGTGCCCTACAAAGGCAGCACGACGGTCACCATCCAGATGCTCGTCGGCGGGCTCAAGGCGGGCATGGGCTACGCCGGCTGCCGGACGATCGAGGAGCTCAAGACGAAGGCCCGGTTCATCAAGATCACCCAGGCCTCGCTCAAGGAAAGCCACGTCCACGACGTTGTCATCACCCAGGAGGCCCCGAACTACCACCTCGACTGAGGAAGGGAGCGGCCGTGTCCAACTATCTGATCAAAGCGCTCCTCAGCGTCTTACTTCTCGGCGCAGGACTCACGGCCTTCCTGAGCATGATGGCCCGATACGGCAGACCGGGCGACGAGGGCCGGGCCGCAAGGCTCCGGAAAATCCATAAGGCGTCAGCGTATGTTTACATTGCGCTCCTGGCGCCCCTGGCATTCATGGGAGCCGACTTTCTCATCGAAATGGGCGATGGCCTCTCGGTGAGAGGGACATTCCATTTCGTCCTGGCCATGGCCCTCTTGGCCGTCCTTGCCCTCAAGTTCCTCACGGTCAGGACGCACCGTCAGCTTATAAAGAACGCGCCCGCGCTTGGCATGGCGCTCTTCTCGCTGACCCTGGTCATCTTCCTGATCACGGCGGGTTACTACTTCCTGCAGACGGCCGCCGGGAAATAGCGAAGGAGGACCTTAAATGGCTCCTGCCGCCGTCCTTTTGACGACGACGAGCGTCTGATCATCAAACTGCCGTGCGTCGCCGACGAAGTTCTTGGCGTCTTCGGCGATGGCGGCCACGATCTCGGCCCCGGTGAGATGCGACAGACGGCGCAGGAGAGAAATCAGCCGGTCCATGGAGTATTCCGCGTCGTCGGCATTCCGACTATCCGGGATGCCGTCCGAGTAGAGGAGGGCGATGTCTCCTACCTTCATGCGGACCGATTTCGTCTCAAAAACCGCGCTCGGGAACATCCCTAAGCAGAAGCCCGTGCTCTCGAGTTTCTCCAGGGATCCATCGGTCCTCAGCAGCAGCGGAGGATTGTGGCCGGCGTTGACATACAGTACTTCCTCGCGGTTCCGGTCGATCTCGGCATAGAAAAACGTGATGAAGCTCGATTTGGCCGAGCTGTGATAGACGAAATCGTTGATCTTGAAGGCCATGTCCTCGATCCGGTAACCGGGATGAACCTCGGCCCGGAAGGCCGCCCGCAGGGACGCCATCAGGAGAGCGGCACCGATGCCCTTGCCGGAGACATCGCCCACGGCGATGCCGAGGCGATAAGGATCGACCGGCACGAAGTCGTAATAATCTCCGCCGACTTCGTAGCAGGAGACGTTCAATCCGCTGATATCAAAATGCTCGACCCGAGGGTCCTGGCGGGGAAGGAAATCCCGTTGGATCTTGGCCGCCAGGTCGAGGTCGTTCGCGATCCGTTGAAGGAGGCCTTCCGACCGCTCCTTTTCGGCCTGGAGGAGCCGGAAATTCCGGTCTCGCTGGCCGACGAAATAATAGATCGTAAGGACCGTAAAGGCGGCGACCAATGCGAAGGTGATCCAGAAAAAAAGAGTGGAGACACGGGGCTGAACCGCGTCGGACCGAAAGACCGTCAGCTCAAGGATCAGGGAAACGGAAAACAGGGAGAGATAGAGAAGGAACAGGAAGAAGGCCCGCCTCCGGCTGGGAAAGACCATGGCGTAGAGAACGCCGATCAGCCCCATGAAGATAGCTCCGTCCGACCGGAAAAAACCGCCAAGGAGACCGGTTATGACGAAGGAACTGAGGACGAGGAAGGTCTGGCTGCTGAGAGCGAAGTTCTCGATATTATTCCGGACGACGGCGAACAGGAACAGGGAGCCGGTCCAGAAGACAGCGTGGATGAGCCAGAACACGGCGGGCGGCCATTGGCCCATCAGCTGGTAGGTCAAAGCCATTCCCGCGGTGAGCGGCACGGCCAAGGCCAAGGTGATCGTCCAGATCCGCTTGAGCAGCCGGACTTGCTCGGAGTCGGACGGATCGGCCCCGATGTTTCCGACGAACGCGATCGCACTTGGGATGAGGCTCAATCGCGATCCCCGTGTTTGGTCTTCACGAACTTGATGGAATCTTACTGGGGAGCGCTCCGTGTGTCAAGGAGTTCCGGGCCCGACCACCTGCGGTTCACTTGATCCCGGCGATCCGGTTCTCCTCGCCCATCAGCACGAGCTTCGGCGTGAAGAACTCGACCTCGCCGTCCTCGAGATAGGCGTACGCGGCGATGATGATGATATCGCCGACCTTGACCTTTCGGCCGGCGGCGCCGTAGACCCCGACCTGACGGGAGCCTTTCTCGCCGCGGATAATGTAGGTCGAAAAGCGCTCGCCGTTCGAGACGTTCCAGACGTCGATCCTCTCAAAGGGCCAAAGCCCAGCGGCCGTCATCAGATCTTCGTCCAGGGATAGGCTGCCCTCGTATTCGATGTCGACGTGGGTCACGGTGGCCCGGTGGATCTTCGAACGAAGGAAGGCTCTGAGCATGGCGGTTCTCCTCAGACGTGAAGGCGGATGTTGTCGATAAGGCGGGTCGAGCCGAAAAAGACGGCCAGGGCGATGAGGACGTCGCCGCGGATCTCGGCGACCGGGTCGAGGTCGACCGGGTCGACGGCCTCGACGTAATCGACCCGGGCCAGCGGTTCGGCTTCGATCACGGCCCGGATGCCGGCGATCACCTTGGCCGAGTCCCTCTCCCCTGCCGATATCGCCCGCTCGGCCCAGCGCAGGCTTATCGACAGGACGAGGGCGGCCTTTCTTTCTTCGGGGGACAGATAGGCGTTGCGCGAGCTCAGGGCCAGCCCGTCGGGTTCACGGACGAGCGGACAGGTCACGACCTCGACGCCCAGGTCGAGGTCCGCGGCCATCTTCTCGATGATCAAGACCTGCTGGGCGTCTTTCGCGCCGAAGAAAGCGTGGTCGGGCCCGACGATATCGAAGAGCTTGAGGACGACGGTCGCGACACCCTGGAAATGGCCGGGCCGGGATTTGCCGCAGAGCCGGTCCTGGAGGCCGCGGACCTCGACATAGGTCCTGTAACCGGGGGGATAGATCTCCGCGGCATCGGGGTAGAAGAGGCAGTCGACGCCGCCCTTCTCCAGGTAGGCCGAGTCCTTTTCGAGGTCCCGCGGATATTTCTTGAAGTCCTCGTTGGGACCGAACTGGGCCGGATTGACGAAGATGCTGACGACCGTGATGTCGGTCCGTTTCTTCGACTCGCGGACGAGGCTGAGGTGCCCTTCATGGAGATAGCCCATCGTCGGGACGAAGCCGACCTTCTTCCCTTCTTTCTTCCATTGCCGGGCGAGGGCTTTCATCCCGGCGACGCCGGTGACGACTTTCATCGCTTCGCGCTCCCCTTCGAGCACCGCCCCTTGGGCCGCGCGACCGCGGCGACCTCGGGCTTCAGGTGGTAAGACGTGGCGTCGTCCGGGAAACGGCCTGCCCGGACATCCCCGGAGTAGGCCGCGACAGCCCCGCTTATGACCCCATGGAGGTCGGCGTATTTCCTGACGAACTTGGGCAGGTAGTCCGTCGAGTATCCCATCAAGTCGTGGAAGACGAGGACCTGGCCGTCGCAGGCCGGGCCTGCGCCGATCCCGATCGTCGGGATCCCGAGCTTCCGGGTGATAGCTTCGGCGATCTCCACGGGCATGGATTCGAGGACGACGGCGAAAGCCCCGGCCTTTTCCAGGTTGACGGCGTCGGTGACGATGCGCCGGGCTTCCTCCGCCCCCGTCCCCTTGACCCGGTAGCGGCCCAGGTGATGGATGGACTGGGGCGTAAGGCCGACGTGGCCCATGACCGGGATCTCGGCCTCGACCATGGCTTCGACGAGCTTCAGGCGTTTCTTCGAGGCTCCCTCGATCTTGACCGCCGCGGCACCGCCCTCCTTGAGGAAGCGGGAAGCATTACGGACGGTCTCGTCGGCGCTCAGATGGAACGAGAAGTAGGGCATATCGCCGACAATGAGAGCCCTCTTCACCGCCCGGCTGACGGCCCGTGTGTGGTGGATCATCTCGTCCATGGTCACGGGCACGGTGTTCGCGTAGCCCAGCACGACCATGCCCAGGGAGTCACCGACCAGGATGAGGTCGACGCCTCCCTCGTCCAGGATCTTCGCCGTCGGGAAGTCATAGGCCGTCAGGCAGACGATCTTCGGCCCTGAAGCCTTCCTGACCAAGAGCGAGGGGACGGTGACCTTGTCACCGCGCGGGTCTTCCATGGTCCGTCCTTTCTCCCCATCCCGCCTTCCCCGCGGGATTGAGGTAAAGTCTTTTTCTTCAATCGGAGCGTCCGGTCCCGGCCCCGCGCTTCGCGGGGTCCGGGCCATATCCGTTGATTCAGACTTTCTTCGCGCCTTTCCCTCCGTAGCTCTGAGGGACGTAGTAGAGGGAGCTCTTCTTCATCTCCCGCAGCTGGTCGAGGAGGTCGAGGACGTCCTCCTCACGGCCGAAATCGATGTCGTCGGCCTTGACCACAAGGAGCGGCGCCCCCTGGTAGTTGAAAAAGAAATAGTCGAAGGCCTCGACGATGTCCTCGAGGTACTTCTCGGAGATGTTCTTCTCCAGGGTGTCGCCCTCCTTGGCCACCCGCCGGGTGAGTGACGCAAGCGAGATCTGGAGATAGATGACCAGGTCGGGTTTGGGGACGCGCTCGGACAGGATGCCGTAGATCTTCTCGTAAACAAGGAGTTCGTCGTCGGAAAGGGTCTGATAGGCGTAGATCTTGTCCTTCTCGAAGAGGTAATCGCAGATGATGCGGTCGATGAACAGGTCCCTCTGGAGGAGGCGGATCTGCTGGTTGTAGCGGTTGGCCAGGAAGACGAGCTGGGTCAGGAAGGCCGATCCATCCTTCTCGCCGTAGAAATCCTTGAGGTAGGGGTTGCCGACGTTGTCGAAGATGACCTTGCCCCCGATCCTCTGGGCCAGCACGTTGGCCAGTTGGGTCTTCTTCGAACGGAAAACGCCCTCGATGGCGATGTGCTTGAACGGGATCTCGAGAGCGCTCTTCATACCCATCATGAAAACCGATTAGTTTATAGCCGATGTCTGACTATATGTCAACGACCAAATCCGCCGCGCCCCTAGGGTTTGGGCCCCTCCTGGGGTACGACGATCCAGGCGATGATGTAGAAGAAGGTCATGGGCAGGACCGCCGTGACCAGGCCGATGCCGACGAAGAGAAGGCGGACGAGCGAGACGTCGAGGTCGAAATACTCGGCTAATCCGCCGCAGAGGCCGCCGAGCATCTTCTGGCTGGCCGACCGATAGAGCTTCTTGGTCATGGAAATTCTCCTTTCCGGAGGAAGGCCGCGCCTCCCATCCGTATATTATACGTAATTCCCGGCTTTTTCGCCCTTTTCGTCTTGACTAAGCCAGGGGGCCCAGATAGGATTGTAAATGCACTTTTAATCAACTGGAGGATGGAACATGAACGGCTGGACCGGCCAGATCCTGAGAGTCAACCTGACCGCGAAGACCTTTAAGAAAGAACCGTTCTCCGAGGAATTCGCCCGGAAATGGATCGGCGGACGCGGATTTGCCGCCAAGATCCTTTACGACGAGCTCAAGCCGGGGATCGACCCCCTCGGCCCCGACAACAAGTTCATCGTCGCCCTCGGCCCCATCGCCGGCATCCCCGCCCCCAACACCGGGAAAGCGGTCGTCGCCGGCAAGTCCCCGATGACCGGCGGCTACGGCGACGGCAACCTGGGGACGCGGGTAGCCGTGGAGCTCCGGAAGGCCGGTTACGACGCCCTCATCGTCGAGGGCAAGGCCGAGCGCCCGACAATGCTCTATATCGAGGACGATAAGGTCGAGTTTCTCCCGGCCGACGCCGTCTGGGGCCAGGGCACCTACGCCACCAACGACTGGATCTACGCGAAATACGGCAAGGGCGTGGGCGTCCTCAACATCGGACAGGGCGGCGAGAACATGGTCCGCTACGCCGTCGTCCGCAGCCTCGAGGGCCGGGCCGGGGGCAGGACGGGCATGGGCGCCGTCATGGGCTCGAAGCTCCTCAAAGCCGTCGTCGTCAAGGGCACGAAGCCCATACCCCAGGCTGACCCCGCCGGCATGAAAAAGATCGGACACGACGACCTGCGGGAAGTCCATGAGATCGACAAAAAGACCGGCTGGTCCATCCAGAGCACCAACGGCGTCCTCGCCTGGTGCAACGAAGTGGCCGCCCTACCCGTGCGAAACTTCCGCAAAACCCACCACCCCGACGCCTGGAAGGTCGACGGCGAGCGCCTGAACAACGCCCGGATCGCGACCTACGGCTGTCCGAACTGCACCATGCGCTGCGGCATCACCATCCACGACGACGAGGGGCGCGAGTCTGAGCTCGATTACGAGAACATCGGCCTCCTCGGCCCCAACTTGGAGATCTTCGACTTTCCCCAGATCGGCTCGCTCAATTATCTCTGCGACGAATACGGCATCGACACGATGTCGGCCGGATGCGTCCTGAGCTTCTACGCCGACGCCATCGACCACGGGGCCGTGGCCGGAGATTTCAAGTTCGGCGACGCCGACGGGGCCAAGAAGCTCCTGGGCCTGATCGCCCGGCGCGAAGGCGAGATCGGCAACCTTCTGGCCGAGGGCTCGCTCCGGGCCGCCCGGAAGTTCGGCCACGGCTCCGAGGCCTACGCCATGCAGGTCAAGGGTCTCGAGGTCGCCGCTTACAACTGCAAGTTCATCCCTGGGATGGCCCTGGCCTTCGGGGTCAGCCCCATCGGCGCCCACCACAAGGAGTCCTGGGTCATCACCTTCGAGCTCAAACAGACCTCGCGCGAATCCTACGGACCCGAAAAGGCCAAGAAAGTCATCGAGCTCCAGAGGATCAGGGGCGGCCTGTTCGAGTACATGGTCTCCTGCCGCTTCCCCTGGATCGAAGTCGGCTGGGGCCTCGAGAATTACCCGAAATATTTCAAGCTCGTCACCGGGCTCGACTGGACCCTCGACGACTTCTGGACGGTCTCGGATCGGATCTACTCCGTGATAAAGCTCTTCTGGCTCCGGGAATACCCCCAGACCGACCGCAAGCTCGACTACCCGCCCGCCGTCTGGTTCGACCCGGCCAACGCCGACACCGAGGGGCCGATCGCCGGCATGGTCCTCGAATACGACAAGTACGATGGCCTGCTCCAGCATTACTACGATATCCGCGGCTACGACAAGCGCGGCATCCCGACCAAGGCCACCCTGGAGCGGCTGGGACTCGCGGAAGAGGCCAAGGCGGCGGAGAAATTCGGCTCGATGACCTGAGCCAAAAGGGCGATGGGCGCGGCATGAAAGTCACGGTCAAGCTCATCGGGCCTTTCGTCCAGGCCTTCGGCTTCAGCGAAAAGGAGCTGGATGTTCCGGAGGGGACGACGGCTGACGGGCTTATCGCGCTGGTCAGCATCGACAAGGGCCGGCCCAAGATCGTCACCCGGAACGGCCGCGCCGCCGCGCCCGACGAAGCCCTGGCGGACGGTGACAGGGTCGTCATCTCGCCGATCTACTCGGGTGGGTGAACCTCTGGCCGGAACCTCGACGGGGACGCGCCGCCGCAGGCCTTTGACGGAGGACCTTTGATGCGATCGAGAGCGTTCCCAATACTCGTCGACGGGTATTGGCGGCCCGCCGGAGCTGCGGAGACTTTCCGGGCCGTCAATCCGGCGACAGGCGAGTTCCTCCCGGGAGAATATCCGATCTCCCCATGGACCGATATCGCCGAGGCCTTGGCGGCAGGCGCACGGGCTGCGCTGGAAATGGCCGCCGTCGGCCCCCAACCCGTCGCGCGTTTCCTCGAGATATTTTCCGAGCTTGTGGAGGGACGGAAGGAAGAACTCGTCGCCGCCGCCCATCTTGAAACCGCCCTCCCGTCCGAGCCCCGCCTCGCGTCCGTCGAATTGCCGCGGCTCCTCGACCAGTTGCGCCAAGCGGCGGCGGCTTGCCGTGACCGCTCTTGGTGCCGGGCCACGATCGATACGAAACTGAATATCCGCTCCATGCTTGGACCCTTGGGCGGTCCGGTCGTCATCATGGGGCCGAACAATTTTCCCTTCGCCTACAACGCCATAGGTGGAGGGGATTTCGCGTCAGCCCTAGCCGCGGGGAACCCGGTCCTGGCCAAGTCCCACCCCGGGCACCCGTCAACCACAAGGATCATGGCCGAGGCGGCCCAGGAGGCCCTCGGAACGGCGGGGCTCCCGGCCGCGACCGTCCAGCTTCTCTACCATTTCGCCCCGGAAGACGGCCTGCGGCTTGTCTCACACCCTTCCGTCGCAGCTACGGCTTTCACCGGCAGCCGTCCCTCGGGGATGACCCTCAAGGAAGCCGCAGACCGGGCGGGAAAGCCCATCTACCTGGAAATGTCGAGCGCCAACCCCGTCTTCATTCTTCCGGGAGCCCTCTCCGAGCGGGCGGAGGAGGTCGCCGGAGAGCTTTTCCTATCTTGCATGTTGGCGGGCGGACAGATGTGCACTAAACCCGGTTTGGTGGTCATCCTCGACGATCCCGCCGGCCGGACCTTCGTCGATAAAGTCAAAGACGCCTTTCATGCAGCGGAGCCGGTGATCCTCCTCGGCCCGAAAGTCCTCGAGGGGCTCCGGGAAGCCTCGGCCCGCTTGGCTCGGGACGGAGCCGAACCCATCGCCGGAGGGCGTGAACCAGCGGGACAGGGATTCAGGTTTTCGCCCACCCTATTCAGCCTTTCGGGGACAGGATTCCTGCGGCAGCCCGCGGCCTTCCAGGTCGAATCCTTCGGCACCTTGTCGTTGATCGTCCTGGCCAAAGACATGGCCGAGATGAAGGAGATCGCTTCGCGTTTGGAGGGACACCTCACCGGGTCAGTTTACAGCCATAGCGAAGGGAGAGACGATCGGGAGTACGACGAGATCGAACCCATCCTGCGCACCAAGGTCGGCCGCTTGTTAAACGACAAGATGCCCACCGGGGTCGCCGTTTCGCCGGCCATGAACCACGGCGGACCCTACCCGGCCACCGGGCATCCGGGATTCACCGCAGTCGGATTCCCGGCGGCTATGTTCAGGTTCGCGGCCCTAAGGTGCTACGATAACGTCCGCCCCGATCGCCTGCCTTCCGAGCTAAGGGGCGTAAACCCGACCGGAACCATGTGGCGCTTCGTCGACGGCGAATGGACGCAAAGATCGCTCTGAGAAACAGCGCGCTCTTCTTGCCATAACGCGCCGGACGGATGGGGCCTAAAACAAGAGGATCTCAGTTTCCGGGATCCGCAATTCCTCCAGCCGGCCGATCACCTGTAAAGACAGAGGTAGGCTGCGTCGGCGGCGACCTTGAGCTGGAATTTCTTCCCGGCTTCGACCGTGAAGATCTCCCCCGCTTTGTAGCCCTTCCAGACATCGCTTCCCGGCAGCTTGACCGTCAGCTTGCCGCTGACGACGGTCATGATCTCCAGCGTGGACGTGCCGAACTCGTAGTCGCCCGCGGCCATGACGCCGACCGTCGCCGGACCGCCCGCAGCCTGGAATGCCAGCGACTTCACCTTTCCGTCGAAATACTCGTTAACTTTGAACATGACGACCTCTCATTTTAATTAATAATTCCACGACGAGGTTGGCCTGCATGGCCGCGACCAGGGCGACCCGGGGGGCCATCGGGCTGACGCCCTTGGGGCACTGGCTCTCCTCATCGCCGCAGATATAGAGATTCCCCATCCTGCGAGTGTGGATCTTCCGGTTCCCGCCGTAGCCGGCCAGTCCCGAGGCGGCCACGATGGGCCGGCCGGGGAACTTCGTCAGACAGGTCTCGATGAGCATTTCTTTGGCCTCGGCGCGGTCGAAGGCCTCGACGAGGACGTCGACCCTGGCGAAGATCCTGGCCGCGTTCCTGCGCGTGACGCGGACGTCGTGGACCTCGTAGAGCGAATAGGGGTTGATGGCCAGCAGGTTGTCGCGTAGCGCCTCGACCTTCCTCTCCCCCGCCTGGTCTATGGTGTACTGCTGACGGTTGAGGTTGGACGGTTCGATCTTGTCGAAGTCGGCGATGACCAGGCGCCCGACGCCAGCCCGGGCCAGGGAGACGGCCACGTTGGACCCCAGTCCGCCGGCGCCGGCGATGCCGACCGAGCTCCGCCGCAGAACGGCCAGGACGTCCGGATCCCTGCGTGAGAAAAATTCCCTGGCGAAGGCGAGCGAGTCGGGCTTCAGCGGGGCTTTCATCGAATTCAGCGCGGCTTCGCGGCCGCCTCTTTCCTGTCGATGACTAGGGAGATCGTCTTCGGCTCGGGGTCGATGCCGCTGAGCGACGTGACCATCGCCAGGACCGTCTTTTCGATGAACGTCCGGACGAACGGGTTCAGGTTGACCTCCCGGCCGTCCACTTCGAGCTTGATGTCGGCCATGTTGTCCTCCTCCAGGCTAAGGATCAGGTCGCAGATCTTCGTCGTCTCTTCGGGTTTGAAGGTGGGGACCGGGAGCCCGTCGGGCAGGGGGAAATCCGAAACGACGGCGAGAAGCTCGTCGGGTCGGCTGACCAGGACCTCGGACACGCCGGCCCGCAGGACTTCTATTTTGGGCAACCCGGCAGCCTCCTTGCCTCCCTCGACGAGGACGACGTCCGCGCCGGGGAAAAGCCGGCCGGCCAGCGCCGGGACATCCGCGACAGGCGCCTTGCTCAGCGCCGCCCAGCCGTCCGGCGAGACCATGGCCACCCCGTCGGCGCCCGCTTCGGTGAAGTCCGAGGTGTCCTTGCCTTCGGTGTCCAGGGAGAAAGCGTGCGAACAGCGCTTGAGCGCATACGCCCGCAGCCCTCTTCTCTTCAATTCCCCGATGAGCCGGACGATGAGCCGCGTCTTCCCGCTCTCCGAAAAGCCGACGACGGCGACGATCTTCATCTTGTTTTAATTAGCACACCACCCATCGGCAAGTCAAAGCGGGCCGGGCCGCCGCGGGGGATTGCTTTCCGCCCGGACTTGGATATACTCCCTCTCTTTACCGCCAAAAAAGGAGAGGCCCGCCATGAACATCTGGATTACGAAAACTCCGGCCCAGATCGAAGAGGCCGCCTCACACACTCAACTCAAGAAAAACCTGACCGCCGTCGACCTGGCCGCCCTGGGCATCGGCTCCGTCGTCGGGACGGGCATCTTCGTAGCCACCGGCCAGGGGGCCCAGCTGGCCGGCCCCGGTATCCTCATCTCGTTCATCATCGCCGCCGTCACCTGCGGCTTCTGCGCCCTGACCTACTCGGAGCTGGCCTGCATGTTCCCGGTCGCCGGCAGCACCTACTCATATTCCTACGTCGCCTTCGGCGAGGTCATCGCCTGGATCATCGGCTGGGACCTCATGCTCGAATACCTCGTCGCCGCGAGCGCCGTGGCCTCGGGCTGGTCGACGACCTTCATCGGCCTCATCCAGAGCGCCGGGGTCAAGCTGCCGAGAGCTCTCCTGACTCCGCCGATCACGACGATCGACGGCCGCATCGTCCTGTCCGGCGGCATCGTCGATGTCCCGGCCATCGTCATCACCCTGCTCATCACCTGGGTCCTCTACATCGGCATCCGCGAGAGCGCCAAGATCAACAACATCATCGTCCTCGTCAAGATCGCCGTCATCCTCCTGTTCGTCTTCCTAGGCGTCCGCCACGTCAACCTGGCCAACCTCCAGCCCATGATGCCATTCGGCTGGAAGGGCGTCATGGCCGGCGCGGCCATCATCTTCTTCGCCTATATCGGCTTCGACGCCGTGTCCACGGCGGCTGAAGAGACGAAGAACCCCAAGAGGGACGTCCCGCTGGGGCTCATGCTCTGCCTGGGCGTCGTTATCGTCCTCTACGTTTCCGTCGCTTTCGTCCTGACGGGCATCGTCCCTTACAAGCTGATCGACGTCGGCAACGCCCTGCCGGCGGCCTTGGGCCGTATCGGCATCCAGTGGGGCGGGGCCCTGGTCGCGACGGGGGCCATCATCGGCATGATCTCGACCCTGCTGGTCACGCTCTACGGCCAGATCCGCATCTTCATGGTCATGGCCCGCGACGGCCTCCTGCCCGCGGCTTTCGCCAAGGTCCATCCCAAGCATCAGACGCCTCATATCTGCACCTGGATCACCGGGATCGCCACGGCGCTCATCGCCGGGCTCTTCCCCCTGCCCATGATCATCGACCTTTGCAACATCGGCACGCTGTTCGCCTTCATCCTCGTTTCCGTCGGTGTGGTCGTCCTGAGGAAAACGCGGCCGGAAGTCGAGCGGAAGTTCAAGACGCCCGGCGTCCCGTTCACTCCACTCATCACGGTCGCCTTCTGTTTCTACCTGATGGCCAGTCTGCCGAAAGTGACCTGGATCAGGTTCGGCATCTGGCTGCTGGCCGGCTTGGCGATCTATTTCATGTACGGCGTCCGCCACAGCAAGCTGCAGGAACCGGCCAAGGGGAACTAAAGGGAGATCATCGGGTCTTTACAATCCTAACGGTCCATGATAGCCTTCGCCCTTTCTCCGAGTCGGAGGAGCTAACGCCTTATCCGGCCACGCCCTCCGACCGATAGGGAAAAACGGGAAACGGTTTTTCCTTCCATTTTCGAAAAGGAGAACCTCATGATTTTACCTCTGCGCTCCATTCCCAAACTCATCATCGTCGGCTTCATTATTTTTGCTCTTTCTCTAGGTCTATCGCCGGCCCTCGCTCAGGTCGCGAAGGACGAGCAGAAAGCCAAGAAAAAAGGTGAAGAAAAGGCGGTCAGGATCACCGAGGAGATCCTGGTCGTCGGCAAGGCCCCCAAGGACGTTCCCCTAGCCACCGTCTCGACGATCGTGGCCACGGACATCGGCAAGCTCAAGCCCCGCGACCTCTCCGATGTGGTCAAGTACATTCCCGGCTCCATGGTCACCTTCGGCGACAAGGACACCTACAACCTGAAGCTCCGCGGCATCGGCGCCAACCGGATCGCTCTGCTCGTCGACGGCGTGCCCGTCTACGAGCCCTACTTTTCCACCTTCGACCTGAAGACGGTCTCGGCCGGCGGCATCGATACTCTGCAGGTGACCAAGGGCCCGTCCTCGGTCCTCTACGGTCCCAATACGCTCGGCGGCCTGGTCAACGTCATCACCCGACGGCCCTCCTCCCAGCCCTACCTCTCGCTCACCGGCAGCTATGGCGACAAAGCCACTGCGGGCCTGGGCGCCGACGCGTCGTACGCCTGGAAGAGCTTCTCGCTCGCGGCCAGCGCCTTGTACCAGGCCTCGGACGGCTTCACCTATCCCGATCCCGAGGCCGGCAAGACCCTGCGGGCCAACGGCGACTTCGAGCGCCTCAACCTCAGCGGCAAGCTCTACTTCACGCCCTCGGACAAGACCGAGATCATGGTGAGCGGCGGGACGTACCAGTCCGAGTACGGCATGCCCCCCGCCCTCTTCACCCAGCGCGCCCGGTATTGGCGATTCCCGAAGTGGGACCGCTCGAGCCTGAGCGCCGGCGGCTTCACTTCGCTCGGCGGCGACGCCGTTCTGCGCTTCCGCGGCTTCTATGTCAATTACTTCAACACGCTCGACTGGTTCGCCGACCCGGCGATGACCGAGCTCGATTCGTCGAGCACCTACGACAACTCGTCCTACGGCGGCTTCGCGCTGGCCGAAGTGCCCGCCGGCGAGCAGAACACGCTCAAGGCCAGCCTGCTCTACCAGAAGGATATCGCCCGCATCCAGGACGATGCGGGGCTGCCCTGGGATCGCTACGACCAGGGGACGCTCTCGGCCGGCATCGAGGACGAATTCCGCCTGACCGACCAGTGGAAGGTCATCGGCGGCCTGAGTCTCGACTCTATCGACAAGTACGAGGGAGGCGAGAACAACACCTCCCTCAATCCCCTGATCGGCGTCAAGTTCACGCCCAACGACGACCTCGACTTCCACGTTTCCTTCGCCCGCAAGTCGCGCTTCCCCTCGATGCGCTCCCTCTATTCAACGAGCTCGGGGAATCCGGACCTCCTGGCCGAGTCGGGAACGAGCTTCGAGCTCGCCGCGACCTGGAACGGGCCGGTCTACCTGACGGGGACCGTCTTCTTCAACCGGTTCAGGAACTTCATCGACACCATCACCTTGGAGGGTGGAACGCGACTGTACGTCAACGTCGGCGAGGCCCACATCTACGGCTTCGAGGTCCAGGCCCAGAAGAAGCTAAGCTGGCTGGAAGCGACCGTCAACTACACCTTCCTCGATCCGCGGAACGACACGGACGACAGGCCCCTCGACGCCCAGCCCAAGAACAACCTCAATTTCGACGTCTCGGTCCTGCCGGCCAAGGGCGTCCGGGCCGGCCTCTACGGGCTGCTGGGCTCGAAGTCCTGGTGGTGGAACACGCGGACCAACCCCGCCACGCTGTTGGAGATCCCCGCGTATTTCAACCTCGATGGCATCGTCAGCTACGAATTCAGGGAGCGCTACCAGGTCTTCATTAAGCTCGGCAACGTCCTCAACCACTACTTCTACACCGAGCCCGGCTTCCCCTGGCGGGGGCGGTACTTCGAGGTGGGACTGCGACTGGACGTGCTGAAGTAGGGACTAGAGCCCGAGCTCTTGGTCGATCCCCTGCATCGCCGTGATGGCGACCGTCAGGAACTCGTCCAGCTCGAGGCCGAGGTTCTGACACTGCTCGATCTCCTCGCGGCGGGCGCCCCGGGCGAAACTCTTCTCCTTGTAGCGCCTTTTCAGGAACTCGAGGTCGATGGCTTTGAGCTTCTTCGCCGGGTGCATCAGCGTCGCGGAGATGATCAGGCCGGTCAGGGGATCGACGGAAAAGATGGCCCAGTCCATGGGCGATTCGCACGGGACCTTGCCGGCGTGGGCCTGGACGGCGTGGATGACCGGCTCGGCGATGCCCTTCTCCCGCAAGACCTTGACCGTCTCGGTCGTGTGCAGCTCGGGGCTCTTGTCCGTGACCTCGTAGTCGAGGTCGTGGAGGATGCCGGCCAGTGCCCAGGGTTCGGGGTCGTGCCCCAACCGTACGGCCAGGGCCCGCATGCAGGCCTCGACCGACAGGCAGTGCTTGACCAGGTTCTTATTCTTCAGGTGTTGCTTGAGCAGGTCCAACGCTTCTTCACGAGTCATCGGCGTTCTCCTTTTCTTGAAGGCGGGATTCTACGGCAATCGGACGTCCATTTCAACCGCCGTCGCGCCCTCCGATCCCCGTCCGCTTCACGGACTTGGCTTACGGTAAAGGTTCTTCCACGGCTCGTTCTTGTGGGCCAGGTGATCGGCCAGGGCCCGCCGGAGCGTTTCGGCGGCGAGCTCGGCGCAGTGGACGTCCGCCTCGGGCAGCCCCCCCAGCACCTCCAGGATGCCGCGGCAGGTCACAGCGCCCAGCGCTTCGATGAAGGTCCGGTTCGTGGCCAGCCAGGTGGCAGCGCTGCCGCAGACCGTCGTCGTGCCGCAGCCGTCCGTCTGAAACCCGCAGGCGACGACGACGTCCTTGTCCACCCGCACGGACATCTCCATCGTGTCTCCGCAGGTCCCCTTGACCCTGGCGTACCCGTCGGGATTCTCCAAGAGCCCGAGATTCCGGGGATGCTTCCAGTGCTCAAACACCGTGGCCCCGTAAGTCGCAAGGACGTCCCGCTCGATCTCTTCCTGCAGTTTTTGGACCGCCTGTTCCAGTTTGTCTTTTCGGTCGTCAGCGCTCATACGACGTGTGCCTTTCCATCAAAGACTCGATGTTCCAGGCCGGGTTATTCCCAAGGCCACCGATGCGGTGGTCGATCCCGGCGACGGCTCAGTTGTAGTCCTCCATGACCGCCCGGTCTTCTTTCATCAGGTCGCCGGCGATCTCCGCCATATTCATGTCATCCCAGAAGGGCAGCCGGCGGTGGGCCTCCAGATACTTGAGGGGGATGGGATGGGTGCCGACGACCACGGGCAGTCCATAGCGCGTCTCGATGAACTGTTTGAATTGCCGGATGTACGGACAGGGCGGGTAGCCCACGACCAGCCCGGTGGCCAGGTGGATGACCTCCGCGCCGTTCTTTTTCATCTCTTCGGGGACGTACTCGACGTTGCCGCCGGGACAGCCGCCGCAATAGGAGAATCCGACGACCTCGACGGGCTCGTCCTTGGAATAGCGGGCGAAACCCCCGACGCGTTCCCGGACGGACCTGAGGCATTTCCCGCCGCCGCAGGATTGATAGCGGCCGCAGATGATAATGCCGATCTTTTTCATGTTGTCCTCCGTGTATCAACGCTAGGATAGCCCAACGGCATGGTTACTGTCTACGACAACCCTAGTCGTCGGGAGAACGGGCTCCCGCCGTAAAGGATGCGATTGCCGGCTGCGACCTGAAAAAGACGATCTGTTGTCGGCCGGAATCCGGAGCCTCTTCAGTGCAAACGATAAACGGCGGAACCCAAAGCGCGCCCGCGGCAAGGGGGCCGGACGCGAGGTGTTCGCCGAGGCGCTTTCCGGTCGCAATATCGTAGGAGACAAGGCGCGCCCCCCCCGAAGTGATGAGAACGAGCGGCCCGGCGGCGGCCAGGTCGTGGACGATCCTCGATGGGATCGCCGCCCAGGAGAGGATCGAGCCGCCCCGACGGGAGATAAAATAGACCACGCTGTTCGAAGCGAGAAGCACGAGCCGCCGGCCGTGAAGGAGAGCCGGATGAAGAGGGGCGCCCTGGAGGCGGCGGGCCCAGCGTTTCTTGCCGGTTTCGGCATTTAAGCAATAGAAGAAGCGGTTCTCCGTACCGAAATAGAGGCGGCCGTCTGCGACAGCCGGGTCAGTGGTTGTCGCCCCGTTGGCGGCGAATTCCCAAGCGATCTTCCCGGACCGGTCAAAGGCCATGAGTTTGCCGTCGGCGGCGCCGAAGATGGTCAAGTCACCGAAAAACACCGGGCCGGCCTCAATGGCCGCGGCGGCCGGAAATTCCCAGACCGACCCCCCATTGGGCGAAAGGTCGAGGGCCATGACCTTTCCGCTGGCCGTCCCGAAATAAGCCCTCCCGTTGTCTTCCCGAACGGCCGATGTCACGTCCTCGCCAAGCTGTTTCTTGAGGACAAGTGAGCCCTTGAAGTCGAGGACGTAAATGACGTTCTCGTCGTCGCGGAGAAGGATATGGCTCTTGCCGAGTTCGGGCGATGCGGAGATGGTGTGGTCGGCCTTGAACTTCCAGAAGACCTGTCGGTCCTGGACGACGACGGCCGTAAGGAAGCCCTCTCTCGTCGCTAAATAGGCGATCCCGTCCCGCGCCCGCGGCTGTCCAACGACTGCCCCCTCGATCTCGAGCTTCCCCGCCTCGATGAGAGGGAAACGGACGGCCGACGGGTCGACGAGCGGGTTTTTCCGTGGAACTGCGCAGTTGACCGCCGTAATGCCCGATAATGCAAGCACACCGAAAAGCTTGAATTTATTCATGCGTCATGAAGGATTATATAACAGAAGCCTTCTCCACTTCTCCCCCTTCAGGTAGAGGATAATTCTGCTTGATTGAGAAAGACCGCCCAAGAACTCTATCTGCCCCTGCGGTGATTTAGCCGTCACGGGCCGGATACGCGGACTCCTCCCATCGGATCCGGACCGGGAAGGCATAAAGAATCACTGCAGCGAACGAAGACGATCCCCGAGGCCTTCTTTTGCCTTGAGCGGCCGAAACTGATATCATTTCCGGCTGAGAGCCGGGCATGGTCAATTACATTCTGCTGTACAAGATCCGCCGCATCGTCAAGAAGATCCTCAAGGACAAGATCGCCGACGACGAGATCGCCACGACCCCGAAGTCCTGCATCGGCTGCCTGGCCGACGACATCAGCTGGGAAGTCTATTACCTGCTCAAGGAAAAAGAGGAGAAGGACGCCCCCCCGCCGGCCGCCGAGGGCTGAGGCCTAGGTCTTTTCCTTGCCCCGCTCCCTGAGCTTGGCCTTCAGGGCATTCCACCATTCGATCCGCTTCCGGACCTCTTTCTCGAAGCCGAGGTTGCCGGGTTCGTAGTACTTTCGGCCCTTCAGCCGCTCGGGCATCGTCTCCATATCGGTCGTCGCCAGGACGTTGTCGTGGGCGTACTGGTAGTCCTGGCCGTAGCCGATCTCCTTCATCAGAGGCGTCACGGAGTTGCGGATGTTGAGCGGGACGGGCTCGTGCGGGCTGCGTTCGACGTCCTTCTGGACGGCGCCATAGGCCGTGTAGATACGGTTGCTTTTTGGCGCGGAGGCGAGGTAGACGACGGCCTCGGCCAGGGCCAATTCGCCCTCCGGCGAGCCGAGGAAGTCGTAGGCGGTCTTGGCGTTAAGCGTTATGGCCAGGGCCTGGGGGTCGGCCAGACCGATGTCCTCGGAGGCGAAACGGACCATGCGCCGGGCGACATAGAGCGGGTCCTCGCCCGAGGCCAGCATCCGAACGAGCCAATAGAGCGCGGCGTCGACGTCGCTGTTGCGCAGGCTTTTGTGGAGGGCCGAGATCAGGTTGAAATGCTCTTCGCCCGATTTGTCGTAAAGAAGGGTCCGTTTCTGGAGGGCCTCCTGGACGTTCTCCATCGTCATCGTCTTGCCGCGGGCCAGGCTGGCCGCGATCTCCAGAGTGTTCAGGGCCCGGCGGGCGTCGCCGTTGGCGAAATCGACGAGCATGTCCAGGCCGCTCGGGTCGATGGCGAGGCCCATCGCGCCTAGCCCGCGCTCCTTGTCTTCGAGCGCGTCATGGATGATCCGGACAAGCGCTTCGCGGTCGAGCTCCTTGAGAACGAGGACCCGCGTCCGGGACAGGAGCGGAGCGATGACTTCGAACGAGGGATTTTCCGTGGTCGATCCGAACAGGATGATGTCCCCCTTCTCGACGTAGGGCAGGAAGGCGGCCTGCTGGGCCTTGTTGAAGCGGTGGATCTCGTCGATGAAGAGGACCATGGGCTTGCCGAAGAGCTTCCTCTGCTGTTCGGCCCGGGCCATGAACTCCTTGACCTCTTTGATCCCGGAGAGGACGGCGCTGAAGAACTCGCAGGGTAGGTCGAATTGGCGGGCCAGCATGGTGCCCAAGGTCGTCTTGCCCGAACCCGGCGGGCCCCAGAAGATGATGGAAACGAGCCGGTTCGAATCGATGAGCTCGGAGAGTAGCTTGCCCTTGCCCAGGATATGGTCCTGGCCGTAGACCCGGTCGAAGGTCTGCGGCCTCATCCGCTCGGCCAGGGGCGTGTGGGTCCCCTTTCCCTGACCTCTTGTGTTCTTATCCATGCGCGGCGCCCGGCCCGGATTATATCACAACCGCCCTCAGGCCTGATCATAGCGGCACGGGAGGAGAACCGCCCCGGCGGGTCGGTAACGCGCCTTGACCAAAACCCTGGGAAATGCTAATGTTGGCCTCCGGAAGCCCGTGAAAAAAGAAACCGCTCAGGCCAATCTCTTCAAGGACGAAAAAACGAGGATGAAGCTCGTCTACAAGCTCGACGAGGTCAGTCGGATGACGGCCGTCGACGCCGCGACCCTAGCCTCGTGGGAGGAGGAATTCCCCTTCCTCAACGCCGGCCTGACGGGAAGCGGCGAGAAATTCTTCCGGCAGCAGGACGTGGCCATCATCGGCCGGATCAAGGAGCTCATGGCCGGGAAAACCCTGACCATGGCCGGGATCAAGCGGAAGATCGAGGACGAGTTCGGCTTCGCCCGCTCGAACCCGGTCCACCCGGAGCGGCTTCGCAAGGCCCTCAACAACGTCCGCGACGAGCTCCAGGACATCGTTTCCTCTCTCGACGACGGACGGAAAAAAGGTCGTAAATAGCCCCGTTTCTGCTATAATAAGGGGCCTCTGTTCGGGACGTGGCGCAGCCTGGTAGCGCACATGCTTGGGGTGCATGGGGTCGGCGGTTCAAATCCGCCCGTCCCGACCACTTTCTCTTCCTCCAAAGGATCGTTTCAATGAAGATCACCAAAGACAAGAGCACGGAAGACCTGAAGGCCCGGGCCATCGACCTGGCCGGGCTTGTCAATTACCAGGACGGCGCCATCGTCAGCCGCGAGGTCGTCAGCCAGCCGACGGGCACGGTGACCGCGTTCGCCTTCGACGAGGGCGAGCAGCTGAGCGAGCACACGGCGCCTTTCGACGCCATGGCCATCGACCTCGACGGCGAGGCCGACGTCACCATCGGCGGCAAGGTCAACCGGGTCAAACCGGGCGAGATGATCATCATGCCGGCCGCGATCCCGCACGCCCTCCGGGCCGTGACCCGGTTCAAGATGCTCCTCGTCATGATCAAGAAGTCCGCGTGAAAAACGCCCCGAAGGCCCGGGCCGCCGCCCGCCGCCCCGTCATCCTTCTGACCAACGACGACGGCTTCTACGTTGAGACGATCCAGATCCTCTACCGCCGTCTTCAGACGCTCGGCCGGACCTACATCGTCGCGCCGGACCGGGAAAAAAGCGCCTGTTCGCTGGCCATCACCCTCCGCCAGCCCCTTCGCATCCAACACGTCAAGCCGAGGGTCTGGGCCGTCGAGGGGACGCCGGGCGACTGCATCTATTTCGCCCTCCAGAAGCTCCTCCCCCGCCGCCCCGACCTCATCATTTCGGGGATGAACCCCGGGCCGAACCTCGGCCAGCAGGACATCAACTACTCCGGGACGGTCGCCGGAGCGATCCAGGGGACGTTTCTCGGCATCCCGTCGATCGCGGTTTCTCTTCTTCCCGGCGCATCCGGCGGCTTCGACCTGAAGTTCGCCGCGGAGGCCGTCCGGACGATCGCCGCAAGCGTCCTGGCCTCGGGCCTGCCGCCCGGGACGGCCCTCAACGTCAACATCCCGCCCCCGCCGGTCAAGGGCGTCAAGATCACTCGACTGGGCTGGAAGTTCTACGACCCGGAGATCATCGAAAAGATCGACCCGCGCAACTCGACCTATTTCTGGATCGGGACCGGAGTTCCCAGGCGGGTCGGCGACGCCAGCACCGACGTCATGGCCGCCCATGAAGGCTACATCTCGTTGACCCCGTTGCACACCGACATGACCGCCCACCACGCCCTGTCCTCCCCTAAGCTCCGCAGCCTGGCCAAAACGCTGGCGTCGGGCAAGCGATAGACTGCGTTTTCATCCTCGATTTTCTGTCATTCATCATCCGAGATATCGCCGCTCAGGTTTTCGGTACTGAGGCCACCCTTTGCCCCCCGGCCCCCCAGGGAACCAGTCCCGGCGGTCGGCCAGGGAATCTTCTGAGACCTGATATCCAAGACTCGATTCAAATACTTCCCAGAAGTGCCGCTCCGGGCCGCTCCACCTCACTTCTGCTGGTCGCTACGAAGACTTCGCTCCCCTGCCGCCCTTCCGCTACGGGGGTCTTCAGGGCGGCCTCAGCACCGCCTGAGCGGCTCCTAGGGGCGACGCTCGGGCGGAGAAACCGGCTTTTTTTTATGGTGGCGCAGATATTCGGTCACGATGGGGACCGTCGATAGGGCGATGATGGCCAGGATGGCCAGGGAAAAATTATTTTTCACGACCGGGATGTTGCCGAAGAAATAGCCCGCGCCGACGAGCAGGACGACCCAGCCGACCCCCCCGATGACGTTATAGGCGATGAACTTGCCGTAGGACATCCGCCCGATCCCCGCGACCAAGGGGGCGAAGGACCGGACGATCGGCACGAAGCGGGCGATGATGATCGTCTTGCCGCCGTGCTTTTCGTAGAAGGCGTGCGTCCTGTCGAGGTGTTCCTTCTTGAAGAACCGGGCTTTTTCCTTGCTGAAGACCTTGGGCCCGAGGAAATGGCCGACCCAGTAGTTCACCGTATCCCCGATGATGGCCGCCGCGGCCAGGAGCGCGATCAGCCAACCGACCTTGAGCGCCCCGAGCGCGGCGAACGTCCCCGCGGCGAAAAGCAGGGAATCCCCCGGCAGGAAGGGCATGACCACGAATCCGGTCTCGATGAAGATGACCACGAAAAGAATGGCGTAAGTCCACAGGCCGTACTGCTGGATGATGGCGCTGAGATACTTGTCGAGATGAAGCGCGATGTCGAGGATCTTGTTGATCAGTTCCATGAGTCCCCTACTATACCCGCGGCCGCCCCTCGAATCAATGGCCGGGGCTCTGTGTTAAAATAGACGGCATGGCGTATGCGGATAGGAAATTGGAGCTGGTCGAGAAGGCCCTGGCCCGGCTCTCTCCTCTCGAATCGGCCTGCACGCTCTGTCCGCGGGATTGCCGGGTGGATAGGACGAAGGGAGCGGAAGGCGTCTGCCAAACGGGCCGTCTCGCCTCGGTCTCCCACGCCCTGCTCCACTTCGGCGAGGAGCCGGTGATCAGCGGCAAGTCCGGTTCCGGGACCATCTTCTTCACGGGCTGCAACCTCAAGTGCCTTTTCTGCCAAAACTACCAGATCAGCTGGCTCCTTGAGGGAAAGCCCGTCACCGACGAGGAGCTCGCGGCCCTGATGCTCGGGCTCCAAGTTAAAGGCGCCCATAACATCAATTTCGTCTCGCCTTCTCACGTCGTCCTGCCCATCCTCCGGGCCCTCCGCATCGCCCTCTCCGAAGGCCTCGACATACCCCTCGTCTGGAATTCCAACGGCTACGATAGCATCGCGGTCATCCAGGCCCTGGAGGGGATCGTTGATATCTATCTGCCCGACCTGAAATACCATTCGCCGGCCATCTCGAAAAAGTATTCGGCGGCCGGAGACTATTTCGTCCGGGCCTCCGAAGCCGTCCGGGAGATGGCCCTCCAGCAGCCCGCCCTCGACCTCGTACCCGGCGGGACGGCCCGCAGGGGGCTCGTCATCCGGCATCTCATCCTCCCCGGCTCGGTCGAAGACACGCTCGTCATCCTGAAGTGGGTCCGCGAGAACCTCTCTCCGTTCATCGGATTGAGCCTGATGAGCCAGTATCATCCCTGTTTCCGGGCGCCGGACGAGATCCAGCGCGGCGTTTCCGAGGAAGAATACCGGCGGGCCGCCGACGAGGCCCTCGGGCTCGGCTTCGAACGCCTCTTCCTCCAGCCGGAACCCTTCCGGCCGGACGAACATCTCGTCCCCGATTTCAGGAAAGACGAACCCTTCCGCTGGAAATAGGCCCGTTCTGGGCCGCGGCTCAATCGGACCCGGGGATTTAGGTTTTTGATTGCGGCAGGCGCGATTCCAAGATCCCGAGCGCGGCGGCTAGCTCCCTCAGCTTACTCTGCACCGCGCGGACGCCCTTCGGGCCCAGACGAAGGAGCTGCTTCTGCGCCTGGCTTAGGCTCTCGAGCTTCTCGTCGGTCATCTCGTAGCTCAGGATCTTCTGCTCCAGCCTGACGGGGCCTTCCACGACGGGCGTTCCGAGGAGTTCGGCCATGGCCCGGACGAGCGTGTCCTCGAAGTCGACGCCGGGATAGCCAAGGTCCCGGTAGGCCTCCTGGAGGAGCGGCTTGACGGCCCTGTAGAGGCGGGCGGCGGAAGCCGCATCCAAGGAAAGAACGACGCCGGTGACGGGGTCGTAGCGGGAATACGACGCCTCATCGACGAATGTGCCCTCTTTCGTCCTGACGACGCGGAATTGCCCGGTGAGCGCAAAGAAATCGACGTGCGGCTTGGGGCTCAGACCGTTGGCGACATTGTCGACGGCCACGACGAATTTCCGGACGAGGTCCTTCGTCAACAGCCACTTGGCGAACTCCGGGTTCGTCGACAGGGCGAGGGCGAATTCCCGGACGGCCGCGTCGCTCTCTCCGAGCGCAACGGGGGGAAAGCCGAGCGGCTCCCCTGATCCCCCGGCAGCGGTCTTCCCCCCACCAGTCGGCGTCACCGACTCGGCAAGCGGCTCCTGCGAGGCCACGGGCGCGGCCGGTTTCTTCATGAAGACGAGATAATACATGGCCGCGGCGATGGCCAAGATCGCGAAGATGGCGATCGCGAGGCCCCGGATCTTCTTCGGCTCGTTCGCTTGTTCGTCGTCGAGATGGAGATCGTCCATGGTTTTCCCTCACTTCCCTTTCATGGTCCCGGCGGCCCCGGAGACATCCTTGATGGCGATGATCTTGATCCTCCCCTCCGAGGCCTTCAACGTGACGGCCGCCCCGCCCGGGCCGATCCGGCCCGAAACGCTCGGCGCGGGCGTCTTCGCGCCCAGGTCGAGATCGCTGCTCACTTCGCCGTGGGGCGCTTCGGCCTCGATCCGGGCGCCCGTGCCGGCGGCGAGTCGGAGGACGATGTCGCCGACCCGCGACGAAATGGCGATCGTATCCTGGTCACGGACGTCGAGGACCTCGACGTCTGCCGAGCCCGTCCCGATGGAGAGGTCGACGGAGCCCGAAAAATTGCTCACGGCGAGGCCGCCCTTGTCGAGCGAGGCCTCGATGCGTCCGAAGACATCGGAGACGGTCAGGTCGCCTTCGCCCATGCGTATCGCGCCGAGGATGATCGAGTTCGGAACATGGATCGTGTAATCAACGGCAGGCAGGTCGCCAGGGCCGTCAAAGGGACGCGTCCTGATCAAGAGGCGGCCATCGGTCTGCTTGATCTCGACGTCGGGCTTGATCTCCCAAAAGCCGTAGGCCCGGACCTTGCGTTTCTCGCTCGGTTCCGCGGACGCGCCCTGAGCGACGACCTCCACGACATCCTTGTCCCAACCGGTGATCTCGACATTGCCGGACTCGTTCTCGAGCGCGAGCGTTCCGCCCGCCGCGAACTCGACCGTCCGCCGGAATTCGCCCCGGGGCTGCCAGGACGTCGTCTGCTCCGGGTCCATGACCATGATGCAGGCCGCTGAAAGAACGGCGGCCGCGGCCGCCAAAGAAGCCGTCAGGAGCGGTCTCTTCATCGTTCGTCCTCCCTATAGAAAGAAACGAACCCTTCCCTCCGGAGGTTTCACCGCAAGACTCTCTTTCCCCATTATACCCCCAATCCTAACCGAACCTCCCCGTGATGTAGTCTTCTGTCCTGGAATCTTGCGGGTTGGTGAATATCTGCTGGGTCTCGCCGATCTCGACAAGTTCGCCGAGGAGGAAGTAGCCGGTAACGTCCGAGACCCGGGCCGCCTGCTGCATGTTGTGGGTAACGATGAGGATCGTGTAACGCTTTTTGAGCTCGGCCATGAGGTTCTCGATGTTGGCCGTGGCCGCCAGGTCGAGGGCCGAACACGGTTCATCCATGAGGAGGATCTCCGGCTCGACGGCGACCAGGCGGGCAATGCACAGCCGCTGCTGCTGTTCGCCCGAGAGGGTGAGCGCGTTCACGTCCAGCCGATCCTTGAGCTCGTCCCAGAGATGGACGGATTCGAGGCTGCGGACGAGCGTCTCCTCGAGGACCTTGGAGTCGCGGATGCCGTGAACCCGGAGGCCATAGACAACGTTGTCGAAGACGCTCAGCGGGAACGGATTAGGCCTCTGGAAGACCATGCCCACCTTCTTGCGGAGGCGGAGCAGATCGGTGCCGGGCTGGTAGATGTCCTCCCCGTCGATGAGGACGGTTCCCGTGACCCGGACGTCGTCGATGAGGTCGGTCATGCGGTTGAGCGAGCGGAGGAAGGTGGTCTTGCCGCAGCCCGAGGGGCCGATGAGGGCGGTGATACGGTTTTTCCCGATGTCCAGGCTGATGTCCTTCAAGGCCTGGAACTTCCCGTAGTGGAAGGACAAGCCGCGGACTTCGATGATGTTCATGGCGGTTTAGCCGAACCTTCCCCGGAGGTAATCGTCCGTGCGCTGATCCGTCGGCGCGGTGAAGATCTGCGCCGTCGGGCCGACCTCGACCAGCCCGCCGCTCAGAAAGAAGGCCGTACGGTCGGCGACCCGCGCCGCCTGCTTGGTGTTGTTGGTGACCAGGATGATCGTGTAGTCCTTCTTGAGCTTCCGCAGAGAGTCCTCGATCTTCATCGTCGAGATGGGGTCGAGCCCCGAGGTCGGCTCATCGAGCAGGATGAACTCAGGAAGGACGGCCAGGATCCGGGCCAGGCAGAGGCGCTGCTGCTGGCCGCCCGAGAGCTTCAGGCCGCTCGTTCTCAGCCGGTCCTTGACCTCCTCCCATAGCCCGCCCTTCTCCAGGCTGTCCCGGACGAGGACGTCGAGCCGGGCCCGGTCGTGGATGCCGGCCATCCTCGCGCCGAAAGCGACGTTCTCGAAGATCGAGCGCGGCAGCGGCACCGGCGTGGCGAAGACCATACCCAGCTTCCGGCGCAGCTCGACGACGTCCACGTCGGGGGCATTGATGTCCCGGCCGTCGATCATGATCGTCCCCTCATGACGCGAGCCGCGAACGAGATCGTTGAGGCGGTTGAGGGCGCAGAGGAAGGTCGACTTGCCGCTCCGGGCCGGCCCGATGATGCCCAGGATCTCGTTCCGGTGGACGTCCAGGTCGAGGGCGTTGATCTTGCCTACGCCGCCGAAGAACTGGCTGAACCCGCGGACCCGGATGGCCACGTCGCTCATGTTATCCGCTGCTCCCCGCTCATGAGTACTTCTTGATGAATCTATTCATCAGGTAATAGGTCAGAACGTTGATCCCCAGGATGGCGATGATCAGTATGGCGGCGGTGCCGTAAGCGTTGGACATCGAGATCCCTTCCCGGGCCAGGATGTAGAAATGGACGGACATCGTCCGGGAGGAGGCAAAGAGGGACGTCGGAAGGCGCAGGGCGCTGCCCGCCGTGAAGATGACGGCCGCGGTTTCGCCGATGCTGCGGCCGACGCTCAGGATGACCCCCGTCACGATCCCGGGCAGGGCCGAAGGGAGGACCACGCGGATGACGGTCTGCCATTTCGTGCTGCCCAGGGAGAAGCTGACGGTCCGGTAGACCGGAGGCACGCTCTTGATGGCCTCCTCCGATGTCCGGATGATGGTCGGAAGGATCATGAAGGCCAGGGTCAGGCTGCCGCTCAGGATCGACCAGCCAAACTTGAGCTTGGTGACGAAGAGGATGAAGCCGAAGAGGCCGAAAATGATCGAGGGGATGCCGGCTAGGCATTCGGCCCCGAACCGGATAACCCGGGTCACCGGGCCTTCCCAAGTGTATTCGGTGAGGTAGATGGCCGTCCCGACTCCGAGGGGGATCGCGATGACCAGAGCGCCCACGGTCAGGACGATGGTCCCGACGACGGTCGAGAAAATGCCGCCGCCCTTGCCCATGTCCACGGGGTTCTTGGTCAGGAAGTCCCATCCCAGGGCGGGAACGCCTTTCCTAAGGATGAAGGCGATGATGAAGAAGAGGATGGCGACCGTGATGCCGGTCAAGGTCCAGAGGACGATCCGGACGATCTTCTGCTCGGTCCGGGGGTCGATCCTCATCTCTTCGTGCCCTTCATCCGGGAAGCCGTCACGTTGGCGACCGTGTTCAGGATCATGATGATGATGAAGAGGATGACGCCCGTGGCGAAGAGGGCCTGGCGATGTTCACCGGCCGCGTAGCCCATTTCCAGGGCGATGTTCGAGGTCAGGGTCCGGACCGGATCGAGGATCGAGTGCGGAACGCTGGCCGCGTTCCCGGCGATCATGATGACGGCCATGGTCTCCCCGATGGCCCGGCCCATGCCCAGGATGATGCTGGCGATGATGCCCGAACGGGCTGCCGGCAGAAGCACCATCTTGACGGTCTGCCACTTCGTGGCCCCAAGGGCGACAGACCCTTCCCGGTAGCTCGGAGGGATAGCCTGGAGGGAATCCACGGAGATGCTGATGATCGTCGGCAGAATCATGATGCCCAGGATGATCGAAGCGGCCAGGACCGAGAGACCCGGGCCTCCGAGCGTCTCGCGGATGAAGGGGACGAGGATGATGACGCCCATGAAACCGTAGACGACCGAAGGGATCCCGGCCAAGAGCTCGATCACCGGCTTGATGACGCGCCGGACGCGTTTGGAGGAGAACTCCGTCAGGACGATGGCGCAGGCCAGGCCGAAGGGGACGCCCAGGACCATGGCACCCAGGGTGACGTAGAGGGAGCCGACGATCATCGGCCAGAGCCCAAAGAGCTTTTCCGAAGGATACCATTCTCCCCCCGCCAGGAAGCTCTTCAGGCCGTACTTGAACATGATCGGAGTCCCCTGCCCGATTATGAATATCGTGATGACAAGGAGGATCGTGATGGCCGACAGAGCGACGACAAGGAGGGCCAGGCGGACAAGGCGATCGTTGCGTTCAAGCCTGTTCTTGCCCCGCCCTTTCGATGACGTGTCCATCGCGCGCTGCCCCCGGTCACTTGACCGGGAGGAGGCCCTCCTTCTTGATCAGCATCTGGCCTTCGTCCGAAAGGACGAAGTCGACGAACTCCTTCGCCAGGCCCGTCGGTTCGCCCCGGCTGAGGAATAAAAAAGGCCGGACGAGCTTATAGCTCCCGTCCCGGATATGCGCCTCGTTCCCCACGACCCCATCGAGCTCGAGGGCCCGGACCTGTTCGTTGACCAGGCCGAGCGATATGAAGCCGATGGAATAGGGATCGTGGGCGACGATCTCCCGGACCGTGCCGTTGGAGTCCTCTGTAATGGCACCCCGATAGATCCGGGTCTTGCCCATGACCAGCTCCTGGAAGGCCCCCCGCGTCCCGGACCCTTCCTCCCGGGTGACGACGGTCATCTCGCGGTCCTTACCTCCGAGGAGTTTCCAGTTGCGCAGATCGCCCGAAAAGATCTGCTTGACCTCGGCGAGCTTAACCCCCAGGACCGGGTTGGAGGGGTGGACGATGATGGCCAGTCCGTCCCGGGCCACGACGATCTCGAAGAGGTCCTTCTCGTCGCCCTTGAGCTCCCGCGAGGACATCCCGATCTGGCAAGCGCCGCTCTTGCAGGCCTGGATGCCGGCGCTCGAGCCGCCGCCCTGGACGTTGACCCCCAGTCCGGGACGCTTTTCCATGAAGACCTCGGCCCACTTGTCGGCGAACGGCTGGATGCTCGTCGAACCGGCCAGGGTCATGTCGGTCTGCGACCGTCCGCCGCGGCAGGCCGGAAAAAGGACGACACCAAGGGCCACGAGGATAGGTGCGAACCGATGGCGCATCATGTCATTTCGGGCATATTCGCGTCGGGAGAAATTATACTCTAAAGCAAGAGGGGGTCAAAACTACTTTTTAACCATTTATGCGTAAAAAGTATGTTTTAACCCAAAAATGGTTTTAACCCATATTTATCTT
>JBFYOD010000164.1:0-50802 GCA_041303965.1 Candidatus Aminicenantota bacterium | reverse complement strand
TCGAGCTTGCCGTCGGCGCACATCTCCGAGAGGAGCTCGACGACCTGGGTCTGCGGCGTGATCGGGTAGGCGGAGATGACCTGGGCGCGGGAGAGCATGGCGCCGTAGGACAGCGCGTGGTTGCCCATGATGACTTTTTTCATTTCCGCTCCTCCACCATGACGATGCACTTGGCCGGGCATTCCTCGGCGCAGATGCCGCAGCCCTTGCAGTAGTCGTAGTCGACGACCGGCCACTCGTCGACGATGTCGATCGACGGTTCGGGGCAGAACTTCCAGCAGATGCCGCACTTGAGGCACTTCCCGAGTTCGATCTCGGGCCGGATGTTCCGCCAGGCCCCGGTCAGGTTATGGGTCTGGCTGCCGACGGACGCGATCATCAGCGGCATCTCGTCGGCCGACTTGAAGACGATCTTCTTGGCTTTCTTGTCCCTCATGTGGTCCTCTCTCAGGCCGACTCGTAGGCCTCTTGGGCCGCCTTGACATTGTCCTCGGGTTTGATCGAGATCCCTTCGCGGATGGCCGCGGCCAGGGACTCGAACTTGGTCAGGCCGAGGACCTTGATAACGGCGCCGGCGATGGCCGTGTTGACGATGGGCGCGGCCAAGCTGCCCAGCTTGTTCTTGACGGCGATCTCCGTGGCGTTGACCGTCCGGACCTTGAACTTGCCGTGGAAGGGGAAATCCTCGGGCCGCCGGTCGCTGTTGATGATGATCGTCCCGCCCGGTTTAAGGCCCTCGGTGATGTCGATGGCCTCGACGAGCGTAGGGTCGACGACGACGACGCTGTCGGGCGTGTAGATGCGGCTCTTGTCGTAGATCTGCTTGTCGTCGATGCGGATGAAGGCGACGACGGGTGAGCCCCGCCGTTCGACGCCGAACTCGGGGTAGGCCTGGACCCAATTGCCTTCCTTGGCGATGGCGTCGGCCAGGATCTTGGAGGCGACGACGGTGCCCTGACCGCCGCGGCCGTGGAAACGGATTTCGACCATGTGCCTCTCCTTAACGATGACGGATGAAGCGCTATTATATGCCCGAAGGCCCCCGAAAGTGAAATCGCTCCGGACCGGCTTCGCCGAGGTGGGAACAGGCCGCAGCCGAAGAGCTAGAGGTTCGCGGCGCCGAACGTATCGCCCTGGCGGATATCGCCCGTCTCCAGGCCTTTCTTGAACCAGCGGACCCGCTGTTCGGAAGTGCCGTGGGTGAACGCGTCCGGAACGACGTAGCCCTGTGTCTGACGCATGATCCTGTCGTCGCCGACCGCGCCGGCCGCGTTGATCCCCTCCTCGATGTCTCCCGATTCGAGGAAGCCCTGCGCCTGCCGGGCATAATGGGCCCAGACGCCGGCCAGGAAATCGGCCTGCAGCTCCATGCGGACCATGAGCTGGTTCCAGTCCCGTTCGCTCAACCGACCCCGCTTGGCCATGACCTGGTCGTTGATGCCGAGCAGGTTCTGGACATGGTGGCCGACCTCGTGGGCGATGACGTAGGCCAGGGCGAAATCGCCCGGGGCGCCGAGCTTGCGCTGCATGTCCTCGAAAAACGACAGGTCGATGTAGACCTTCGCGTCGCCGGGACAATAGAAGGGCCCCGAGGACGCTCCGGCATAACCGCAGGCCGATTCGACCTGGCCTGTGAACATGACGAGGTGCGGCTCGCGGTATTCCTCTCCCATATCCTTAAACCGTGCCCGCCAGACGTCCTCGATGTCGGCCAGGATGGTCGAAACGAAGTCGCCCATCTCCCTGTCCTTCTCGCTGAGGGGCTGGCCTGCTCCGCCGGCCGTCATCGGCCCGTCGATCTGAAGGCTCTGCGTGATATCGGACGGATTGCCGCCGAGCAGGAAGTACAGGATGATGATCACGATGCCGCCCAATCCGCCTCCGACCGCGATCCCCCTGCCGCCGATCCCCCGGCGGTCCTCGACGTTGTCGCTCTTCCGTCTTCCCTGCCATCTCATGGGGTCCCTCCTCTAGGCGATCGCTGATCCGTCCGCCGGACGCGACTGTGAAAACGCATTTCGGCCAAAGTCCTCTTCCCGATAACCAACGAAACTCTACTATACCTTCAAGCGCAGGGGAGGGGAAGTGGCCGATCCGCTAGGGAACTTGAGGGATCTTCCACGCTTTTTTCAGCCAGAGGGCGGCCTTTTTCAGCGCGGGAACGAAATCGGCGGTCCGGTAATGGGAGAGCCCTGGGACGATCTCGATCGTGACGTCGGGATGATCCCGCCGGAGCGTTTCGAGGACCGGGCCGGCCTCGCCCATCGGGAACACTTCGTCGCCGTCGCTATGGATGATGAAGAGAGGAACGCTCCGTAGGGACGAGAGATCCTCAGGGGAGGGCATCCCGGAAACGGGGATGGCCGCCGAGAACAGCTCGGGATGGCGTGCGGCCAGCCTGTACGCGCCGATGGCGCCCATGCTGAAACCGGTCACGGCCACGCGCCGACCGTCGATGGCGTACTTTTTCCGGGCGGCCGCGACGAGCTTAAGCACGGCGTCCTCGCTCACGGGGTCGGTCCAACCCCGGCCCGGGCAGTTCGGGGCGAGGATGACGGCGCCCAGATCATCCATGGCGGGCAGAACGAGCATTTCGGCGAAATCCCGGCCGGTGGTCGGTGTGACCCGTCCCCCGAAGTGAAGGGCCAGAATGAGCGGCGGCGGCTTCCGGCGGGAATAGGTCCTCGGGACATACGTTGCGACGGCCATTCCCGGCCTTCCCGGCGAGAACTCGAACTCCTCCACGGTTCGAACGTACCTCGGCCGGTCTTGGCCGCCCGGGGCCGCGATCGCCGCGGGCGGGATGAGGAGAATCCCCGCGAGCACCCGAGCCCTCGTCCCGCGGCCCATCCGCTTCATCCCTTTTCCCGCTGGGCATCGTAGAGGCTTTTCAGCATCAGCGCGTCCTCCTCGAGATTGGGGCTCTCGCAGATGACCCGGCCCTCGACGCCGAGGTCGCGCAGAACCTCCAGCCATTCGTCGTAACGGAAATCCCCTTCCCCCAGGTTGAGGTGCTTGATCTCGCCCTTGTTCCCGTAGTGGATGCCGGCGATGTGGATGTGGACATTGCGCAGGGCCCGCGGCCCGAGCTTCCGCGCGACCTTGCTCAGGAGCCTGTGGAAATCCGTGTACGAGTTGACCTTCCCCTCGCGGGCGTAGAGGTGCGAAAAATCGAGGCAGGGCTGGAGCCCGTCGACCTCCCGGCAGAGGTTCAGCACTTCGTCGAGGGACCCGAACTGGGACCGCTTGCCCATGGTCTCGATGCGAAGCGCGATGGGCAGCCGCTCGGTCCGGACGATCGACAGCAGCGTCTTGAGCTCGGCTTTGACCGCCTCGTAGGTCTTTTCCGCCGTATCCTTCCCGTAGAAGGCGGCATGGAAAACGACGCTCCCCGCGCCGCAGGCAGCGCCGACGCGGGCGGTATTGAGGAGGCGGTCCTGGCTCGAGAGGCGCTTGCCGGGGTCCTCCGAGTTGAGGTTGATGAAGTAGGGGGCGTGGACGCTCAGCCGGACACCGAGCGCCGCGGCTTTCTCGCGGACCTTGCGGGCCGTGTCGAAGCCCATCTTGACGCCCTTGACGAACTCTATCTCCAGGCAATCGAGTCCGAGGGCTTTGATGCGCTCGATCGCGGACAGGCTTGAGTCCTCGGAGGCCGAAAGGGGGACGCCGGCCGTGCCGAAGAGCAGGCCCCTAGGAGCAGTCGCCATCGGCCTTTCCTCCGGAGTTGAGGAACTCGCCGACGATCCGCATGGCACAGAAATCCCCGCACATGGAGCAGGCCTTGCTCTTGGACTTCCTCCGCTTCCGGACCGCCGCGAATTTCACGGGGTCGATGGCCAGCTTTCTTTGGGTCTCCCAATCGAGACGTTTCCGCGCCCGGGCGAGCTCGAGGTCGCGCTCGAGGGCGCCGGGAACGCCCTTGACGATGTCGGCCGCGTGGGCGGCGATCCTGGAGGCGATAAGGCCCTCCCTGACGTCGTCGTCCGTGGGCAGGCCGAGGTGCTCCGCGGGAGTGACATAGCATAGGAAATCGGCCCCGGCCGCGGCCGCGACGGCGCCGCCGATGGCCGAGACAATGTGGTCGTAGCCAGGAGCGATGTCCGTGACCAGGGGGCCGAGGACATAGAACGGGGCACCCTGGCAGACCCGCTTCTCGAGACGCATGTTCATTTCGACCTGGTCGAGGGGGACATGGCCCGGGCCTTCGACCATGACCTGGACCCCGGCTTGCCTGGCGCGCTGGACGAGCTCGCCGAGGGTCAGAAGCTCTTCGATCTGGGGCCGGTCGGTGGCGTCGAGGATGGAGCCGGGGCGGAGGCCGTCGCCCAGACTGAGGGTGACGTCGAAGCGCCGGGCGATCTCGAGCAGGCGGTCGAACCGGGCGTAGAACGGGTTTTCCTTGCCGTTGTGGAGCATCCAGGCGAGATGGAAGGCGCCTCCCCGGGAGACGACGTCGGCGACGCGGCCCTGCTGTTTCAGGCGTTCGATGGCTTTCATCGTCAGCCCGCAGTGGACGGTCATGAAGTCGACGCCTTCGCGGGCTTGGGATTCGATGGCCTCGAAGAGGTCGTCCTCGGTCATGTCGACGATGGTCGCCCGGCGGTCGATGGCCTTGACCGCCGCTTGGTAGATGGGTACCGTTCCCAAGGGGACGGGCGTCCGGGCGAGGATGGCCCTGCGGATCTTGCGCAGATCGCCGCCCGTGCTCAGGTCCATCAGGGCGTCCGCCCCGTACTCAAGGCTGATCTTGACCTTGCGCAGCTCGTCGGCGAGGCGCGGAAAATCGCGCGACGTGCCGAGATTGACGTTGACTTTGGTCCTGAGGCCCTTGCCGATCCCGGCGGGACGGGAGGGGGAGTGGTTCGGGTTGAAGGGGATGACGACGAGCCCGCGGGCGACGAGCCCGGCCAGGGTTTCGATGGCGATGCCTTCGGCCGCGGCCACCTTTTTCAGGACATTTTTTGTCAGCTTCATGGAATTCCAGGTCTGCCTCTTAAAAAGGAAATTAGAGTATAGAGGAGGGCCCGAGGAGTGTCAAGGAAACGGGGGGAGTAGCCGGGCCTCGTTTTCCCTCCCCCCAAAGGGCTAGGCCAAGGGGTGATTTTTCACCCCTGGATTCATCCGGCCGGACGATTGTCCGGGGGTATCGCGGGCCCTACCATGGGTTCGCTATGATACGGCATGCGCCCTCCTCTTCCCCGGCCGAAGATTCGGCTATAATAGGCGCATCTCGTCATTCGCGATAGCCGAAAAAACGCTCGGATTTTCTGCCCCGAGGTGCGGCGTTTTATCCAACGGCGGTAGCCTGCCGCGAAAAGTCTATCGATCTGCCCATGGACGTCCGTAACAAGATCATCTTCCGGAACACGGTCCTGAACTTCTTCGGGCTCGTCATCCCGCTGGCCGTCGGCTTCGTCACTATCCCCCTGGTCGTCCGGGCCCTGGGGAACGACCGCTTCGGGATCCTGGCCCTCGTCTGGATCGTCTTCGGCTACTTCGGTCTCTTCGACCTCGGCCTCGGCCGGACGACGACGCGGTACATCGCCGACGCCCTGGGCCGGAACGAGAGCGGCAAGCTCGCCGGCACCCTCTGGACGACCGTCTATCTCCAGACCGGGGTTGGCCTCGCCGCCGCCCTCCTGTCCTACGTGGCCGCCCCCCTGATCGTCCGCCGCGTCCTCAACATCCCGGAGGGGTTCATCGACGAGACGATCCTGACGATCCGCCTCGTCGGCTTGTCGCTGCCGGTGATGTTCATCAGCTCGTCCTTCCGCGGCGTCCTCGAAGCGGCGCAGAGGTTCGACCTGGTCAACGCCGTCAAGGTCCCGGTGAACGTCCTCTTCTACGTCCTGCCCCTCGCCGGGATCGCCCTGGGATTCGGGCTCCCCGGCATCGTCATCCTCCTGGTGGCCTCGAGGGCCGCGGCCCTCTTCGTCTGGGGGGCGTTGAGCCTGCGCGTCATGCCCGCCCTGCGGACGCGGCCTGTCCTCCAACGGAAGCTCGTTCGGCCGCTTGTCTCGTTCAGCGGCTGGCTCGGGCTGTCCAGCATCCTCTACGCCGTGACCTCCTCGATGGACCGGTTGGTCATCGGCTCCCTGATCACCGTCGAGGCCGTCACCTTCTACAGCGCGCCCTATGAAGCCATCAACCGGGTCGGGGTCGTTCCCGGCAGCCTGTCGATGGTCCTCTTCCCCGCCTTCAGCTACCTCGACGCGGGCGGCAGGAACGACAGGGTGGAGACGCTCTTCGCCCGGTCGATGAAGTTCCTTCTGCTCTCGACAGGTCCCATCTTCCTCCTGTTGATGTTCTTCGCCGGGGATTTCCTCAGTTTCTGGCTGGGCCCGGATTTCGCGGCGAAGAGCGCTTTCGTCGTCCAGGTCCTGGCGGCCGGATTTCTCATCAACACCGTCATCGCCGTGCCCAACAATTACCTCCAGGGGATCGGCCGGGTGGACATCGCCCCGAAATACCAGGCCGTCGAGCTCGTCGCGTTCACAGCCATGACCTGGGCGGGGGCGAAGTTCTGGGGCATCAAGGGCGTCGCCGCGGCCTCGGCCGTCAGGCTGGTCGCCTTCACGCTTTTCCTCTTGGCGGCGTCTTTCAAAGCCGGCCGGGTCCGGTTCGGGTTCGTCTGGAAGAAAGGCCTGGCCGGGGCCCTGGCCGCCCTGGGTCTTCTCGCCGCCGGCCTGGGTGCCAACGCAACGCTCGGCTTCGGCGGATGGGGCGCGGGAGTCCTCGTCCTCGCCTTCGCCGGAGCGGCCTATTTCCACCTTCTCGACGGTGAGGAACGGTCGTTCATCGCGGGCTTGCTCGGGCGCCGGCGCAGTGCCGGCCGGACCGATACGGCGGAACAGGAGGACAACGGATGATCCCCCGCGTGGCCATCGTCCACCCCCAGCTCGTCGCCGGCGGCGGCTCGGAAGCGGGCGCGATGTGGACGCTCCAAGCCCTCCAGGACGAAAGCCGCCTGACCCTGGTCACGATGGGGCGGCCCGACCTCGGGTCGCTGAACAGGAAGTATGGGACGACGGTCGACGAGAACAAGATCGAGGGCCGGTTCCTCCGTCTTCCCCCCGGGACGCGAAAACGGTTCGACGCCCTCCGGGGATTTCCGTTGGCCCGTTACTGCCGCAGACACGCCCGGGACTTCGACGTCATGATCTCCGCTTACAACATCATGGATTTCGGCGTCGCCGGGATCCAGATGGTCGCCGATTTTTCGTTCGACGACGCCCTCCGCCGCGAACTCCATCCGGCCGACGGTACGGCGGGCAATGGATCTCGCAGAACCTCCCCGGCGAGGTCGCTCTACCTCGGACTCGCCCGGGCCCTTGCCGGGAGCCGCGGCGACGGCTGGAAGAGGAACCTCACGGTGGCCAATTCGGAGTGGACACGCGACCTGCTCCGTGACAGGTTCGGCGTCGTCTCCGGCGTCGTCTATCCCCCCGTCGCCGGCAGCTTCCCCGCGGTACCCTGGAACGAGCGCGAAGACGGGTTCGTCGTCGTCGGGCGGCTGGTCCCCGAAAAGGGCGTCCGGCGGGTCATCGAGATCCTGGGTGACGTCCGCAAGGAAAAGCCCGTTCATCTCCACATCGTCGGCCGCCGCGAGCGGACCGCGCACGCCCGTGAGGTCGAGGAACTTTGCCGGAGGAACCGGGACTGGATCCATCTCGAAGGCGAAATATACGGGCCGGAAAAGGCCGAGTTCCTGGCCCGGCACAAGTACGGTATCTCGGGCTGCCGCAACGAGGCCTTCGGCATCGCCGTGGCCGAGATGGTCAAGGCCGGCTCGATCGTCTGGGTCCCGGACGGCGGCGGTCAGAAAGAGATCGTCGCCCATCCCGGACTTGTTTATTCCGGGCGCGGCCACGCGTCCGCCCTTATCCTGGCGGCGCTCGGCGAGCCGGCGGCCGAGACCGCGTTGAGATACCATCTCGAAGCCCGGGCGGATCTCTTCTCCTCCGCCCGCTTCGTCGAAGGAATAAGGGGCATCGTCCGGGGATTTCTATCGGAGGAAAATGTCCGCCGCGCCTGAGATCTCCTTCGTGGTCGCGACCAAGGACCGGCCCGACGAACTCATCCGGATGTGGCGGAGCCTGCTTGGCCAGAGCCGCGTCCCCGACGAGGTCGTCGTCGTCGACGCCAGCGCCCGCCCGTCCACTCTCGTCGGCCCGCAGGCGGATCCGCCCGTCCTGCGCTACATCCGGACAGCCGTCGCCTCGGCGACACGGCAGCGCAACCTCGGCCTCGACGCCGTCCGCCCGGAGTCCGGCCTCGTCGGCTTCCTCGACGACGACGTCGTCCTGGAAGAGGGCGCCGTCGAAGAGATGCTCCGCTTCTGGGAAACGGCGGGCGCCGAGGTCGGCGGGGCCGCTTTCAACATGGCCAACCATCCGCCGCTCGACTGGCCCATCCTCAAGCGCAGCCGCCTCGCCGAGTCCCTCGGGCTTTACGCCAGAAGGGGAGGCGCCGTCACGGCCTCCGGATTCCAGACGATGATCGGGCCGCTCGGGAGAACGGGATGGACGGATTGGCTTCCGAGTGGGGCATCCGTCTGGCGAAAAGCCGTCGTCCGGGACTTCCGCTTCGACGAATGGTTCGGCGGCTACAGCTACCTCGAAGACCTGGATTTCAGCTACCGTGTCCGCAAGTCGTTCAAGCTGGCCGTCGTCGCCGGCGCCCGGTATTCCCACTTGCCGGCGCCGGGAGGCCGGGGCGGTGGCTACGCTTTCGGCCTCAAGGAAGTCATGAACCGCGTCCATTTCGTAAAAAAGCACCGGGAGCTCTCGCTTCGGAAATGCTATGCCGCGCTGGCCGCACGACTCCTGATGAACGTCGCCTTCGCAGCCCGGGAGCGGCAGGCGCGCTATCTCGTTCGGGCCTGGGGCAACGCCGTCGGCCTCATGAGATCGGCATTGGAGACCGGGTGAATCCATGAATTCCGTGAGACCCAAGGTCCTGGTGTCGGCCTACGCCTGCCACCCCAACCCCGCCACCGCCCATTTCCCGGGCGAGGCCATCCTGGGCTGGCATCTGGCCAAGGAGATCGCCGGTTTCGCCGACCTCCATCTGATCACGTGGGCCTTCAATCGCGCGGGCGTCGAGGCAACGCTGGCGGCGCCTGACGGCCGTCCGGCGACGGTCCATTACGTCGACCTGCCGCCCCGGCTCCACCGGGCCCTCCGCGACAGGCACCTGGGCACGCGGATCTATTATTACCTCTGGCAGCGCGCGGCGGCCAAGTCGGCCAAAGAACTCTACCGCCGGGAGGGCTTCGACCTTTTCCACCAGATCACGTTCTCGAACGACTGGATGCCCAGCTTCATTGCCCCCGCCCTGCCCATCCCGTTCGTTTGGGGACCGATCGGCGGCGGACAGAGAGTGCCGAAAGAGCTGATGGGAACGCTGGCCCGCCGCGACCGGCGCCAGGAGAGGTCGAGGACCTTCCTTCAATCCCTCTGGCGCGCGTCTCCGGCCCGGCGCCGGTGCGCCCGAAAGGCCTCGGCCATCCTCGTTTGCAATAAAGAAACACAGGGCGTCCTCTCCCGCTGGAAGGATAAGATCGTCGATTTTCCGGTCAACGGCATCTCCCGTGAAGATATCGTCGCCGATATCCCCGTTCTTCCCCGCCGGGAAGGTTTCCGCCTGCTCTATGTCGGCCGGTTCGATCCCATCAAGGGCCTGCCGCTCGCTTTCGAGGCCCTCCGCATTCTCCTCGTGATCTCGCCAGCGGCGACACTCGAGCTCGTCGGCGAAGGCCCGGAACGGCCGCGGCTCGAAGCGCTGGCCGCGCGCCTGGGGATCGCCGACCGGCTCGTGTGGACCCCCTGGAGTCCGCGGTCCCAGATCTTCGCCCGCATGCGGCGGAGCGACGTCTTCCTGTTCCCCTCCTTGCGGGACGGGGGCGGGGCCGTCGTCGTCGAGGCCATGGCCAACGGCCTGCCCGTCGTCTGCCTGGACCTCGCCGGTCCGGGGCTACACATCCGGGACGAATACGGGGTCAAGATCCCCTCCGGCCGCCCGGACGTGGTCGCGGCCGGGCTGGCCGGCGCCCTCGGACGGTTCTGGTGTGACCCCGGTTTGAGGGTCCGCATGGGCCAAGCGGCCAGGGACAGGGCCGTCAAGTTCTACGAATGGGGCCGGCTCGGGGAGATGCTTCGCGGCATCTATCGCGACGCCCTGGCCGGAAAGCGGTCGCGGCAGGGAGAGCGTCTTTGATCCTCTCGCTCGTCCTCTGGTGCATGGCCTGGGGCGGAGTGTTCACGGGCCTTTATAATCTGACGCCGCTGCCCTCGATCCACGATCCTCTCGCGCTCTTCCAGGGCGCCCGCGCCCTGCTCCCGGTCATGGCCGCCTACTTCTGCATCCTGTGGGCGTTGGCAACGAGGGCGCGCTTCCGTTTCGGTTTGACCTCGCTCGGTTTTCTCTGCTATTACGGAGCGTTGGGACTTCTCGCCTCGGTCATTTATTCTCCCGACAAGGTCACGGCCCTGTACTGGGGGTCGGTGTACATCGCGCCGCTGCTCGTGGCCTGGTTCATCACCGAGCGGCCCGACCCTCTGCCTGTCCTCAGGACTGTCCTGCGGCTGAACGCCGCGGTCATCATTTTCTTGATGCTGGCCGTTCTCCCCGAGGCCTACCGGTTCGGGTTCGGCCGGGCGACCCGTTTCGAGATCTACATGCTGCCGTTCGGCCTCGGCGAGGTCCGGGCCAACGGCGTCGGCCGATACGCCCTCATCGTCCTCATCGTCGCCTTTGTCGGCCTGACGACCACGCCGACCAGGAAAAGGCTTCTCTGGCTGCCGCTCGGCCTCCCGGCCCTGTTCCTTCTCATGCAGACCCAATCGCGCTCCTCGCTCCTGGGCCTGGCCGTGGTCAGCACGCTCTTCGTCCTGATCAAGGGCGTCAACCTCCGCTTCCTGGTCGCCGGACCGGTGGCCGCTTACGCCATCTGGGTGTCGGGTTTCACCTGGCGCGCCCGCGGCGAGTTCAGTTCGCTCGTTTTCCTGACGGGCCGCGACAACACGTGGCAGAAGGGCCTGACCCAGATCGGGCACTCGCCCTTTTTCGGCTGGGGCTTCCACGCCGACCGGCTCCTCCTCGACTCGGAGCACATGCACAACTCGTACCTCCACGCCGGGATCCAGGCCGGGCTCGTCGGGGCCCTGCTCTTCGCCGCGGCCGTCGCCGTCCTGTGGGCGTTCCTGGTCAAGAGCGGCGTCATCCGCAGGATCCGGGCGGCCGAAGGACCGGACCAGACCCTGCTCATGCAGTCCGTGCTCATCCTCGGCTTCCTCACGGCCCGGAGCTTTTTCGAGTCGACCGCCGCGTTCTACGGGGTCGACCTACTCCTCATCGTCCCGGCCGTCTGCTTCATCTATCAATGGGCTTTCGAAAATCCCGGGCCGGAAACATGAAGATCTTCATCCATACCATGTACTACCTCCCGGACTTCGGGAGCGCCCCGATCCTCATGGACGAGCTCGCGGGTTACCTGGCCGCGGCCGGCCACAAGGTCGAGATCGTGACGACGATGCCGCGGGCGCGCGGGGCGGAGTTCCGCGGCCTCTTCTATTCCCGGCGCGAGGACCGCGGTTTCGCCGTCAAGCGCTTCTGGACCAACAGCGCGCCCATTCCGCTCGGACGTCTCCTGGCCTGGAACATCTACACGGCCGGGGCCCTGCTCAACCTCCTCTCCGTCAGGAAGGGCGACATCCTCTTCCTGCGGACGCCGCCCCTCCAGCTCGGCGTGCCGGCTTTTTGGGCCAAAGCCCGCGGGGCCCGGGTCCTCGTCAACGTCCAGGACATCCACCCGGACCTGGCCATCGAATCCGGCATCCTGAAGAACCCGGCCGGCATCCGATTCGCCAAAGCGCTCGAAAAGTGGGTCTACGGCCTGGCCGACAGGATCGTCGTGATCAGCGACGGCTTCGCCCGCAATCTCCGCGATAAGGGCGTCCCGGCCGCAAAGCTCGAGGTCCTGCCGAACTGGGTGGACACGGATTTCCTGAGACCCGGTCCCAAGGATAACCCCGTTTCTCGCCGGCACGGACTCCACGACAAGTTCGTCGTCATGTATTCCGGAACGGTCAGCATCAGCAGCTATATGGCCCTGGAGCAAGTCCTCGAAGCGGCGAAACTCCTGGCCGGCGATCCGGACACCCTCTTCGTCATCGTCGGAGAAGGGTTGAAGAAGGAGGCCCTGAGAAAGAAAGCGGCCTCGCTTGGCCTGAAGAACGTGGCTTTTTTGCCATTCCAGCCCTACCGGGACCTGCCGGACCTTCTCGCCTCGGCCGACGTCCTGCTCGTCCCGCTGGACAAGGAGAAGTCCCAGCTCTCCGTGCCCTCGAAGCTCTACGCCTTCATGGCCGCCGGACGGCCCATCCTCGGCCTGGCCGATCCGGATTCCGAAGTGGCCACGCTGCTCCGCGAGAAGGAATGCGGTCTCGCCGTGCCCCCCGACGGGGCGGCGGCCGTCGCCGAGGCCGTGCGGACGCTCGAGCGGTCGCCGGAGAAACGGCGGGTTCTCGGCGGGAACGCCCGCGGGCACGTCGTCCGTCAATTCGCCAAAGACAAGATCCTCGGGTCCTATGACAAACTCCTGAGATCCATGGTATCCTGATGGCCAAGATGTCCGCCTGGAAGAAATTCGCCGCCTACGGACTGCCGCCGCTTCTCTGGATGACTTTCATGTTCCCGCTGGCGAACAGAGCCCTCGGTTCGAGCCGCATCTACGAGGTCTTCGCCGACGTCTTCCGCTGGTTCGCGCCGCGGGCTTCCGCTCCCACCCTCGAGCTGGTCTATATCGTTTTCCGCAAGACCCTCCACTTCGTCGAGTACGGGATCCTGGCCTTCCTTCTCTACCGGGCCTTCAGGGCCGGGCGCGGGCCGACCTGGTCCAAGCCGAAGGCGCTCCAGGCGGCCGCCGTGGCCATCGCCTACGGATTCCTCGACGAATTCCTCCAGTCGTTCGTCCCGAACCGGTTCGGCAGCCCGTTCGACTGGGCCGTGGACACGGCCGGGATACTGGCCGTCATCGCCGCCATCGCTTGGGCGGGGTCGAAGCGGGACACCGGCCGTGCGAGCTCGGCCGGCCGGGCCCTTTTCCTGAAGAGGCCGTTCGACATCGTCCTGTCGTCGGTCGGGCTCCTCCTGTCCGCGCCGCTTTGGGCGGCCATCCCGCTGGCCGTCTGGCTCGAGGACCGGGGCCCCGTTTTCTACGCCCAGGAGCGCGTCGGCCGGAACGGGCGGATCTTCAAAGCGCTCAAGTTCCGGTCCATGGTCAAGGATGCCGAGACCGCCAGCGGTCCTGTCCAGGCCATCGCCCACGACCCCAGGGTGACCAAGGTCGGACGGCTCCTGAGGGCTTCGGCCATGGACGAACTGCCGCAGCTCGTCAACATCTTTAAAGGCGACATGAGCTTCGTCGGCCCCCGGGCGCTCCGGCCGAACGAAAAGGAGGTCCGGGGCGGCGGCGGGCCGCAATCGATCGCCGAGATCCCCGGATACAACGCCCGCCATGCCGTCAGGCCGGGCTTGACCGGCCTGGCCCAGGTCTACCTGCCCGGAGAAGCGCCGCGGCGCAGGAAATTCCGCTACGACCTCCTCTACATCCGCAAGGGGAGCTTTGGACTCGACCTCAAGCTCATCGCCCTGTCGTTCGGGATCACCTTTCGCGGCAAGTGGGAATCACGGGAGCCGAAGGTTTGATCAATGAAACGAGCTGATGTTCTCGTCATCGGGGCCGGGCCGAGCGGGCTGCGCGCGGCCGGGCGCTTGGCCGCCGCAGGCCTCGATGTCCGCGTCCTCGAAAAGAAATCCCGGGTCGGCGCCAACGTCGTCTGCACGGGGATCGTCAGCCGAGAGGTCTTCGACGATTTCGGCCTCGACCGCCGGCCGGTCATCGAAGAGTTGCGGACGGTCCGCCTCGTCTCGCCGTTCTCGACGGTCCTGACCTACGAGCACCCGCGCCCGTTCGCCTGCGTCGTGGATAGGGAGAAGTTCGACAACGCCCTGGCCGACGCGGCCGTGTCGGCCGGAGCCGCCGTCATCTGCGACGTACGCGTCGACGACATCGCCGTCGGCCGCGGGGGCGTCGAGGTCACGCTCCGGGACGGGCAGGGCGGCGTTTCGCGGCAGGCCGCGGCCGTCGCCATCCTGGCCACGGGCGTCGACTTCGGGCTCCAGAAAAAGATCGGCCTGGCGACACCCCGGGATTTCCTGATGGGGGCCCAGGTCGAAGCGTCGCTTCCCGGGAGAGGCACGACGACCCTCTTTTTCGGCCGGGACGTCGCCCCGGGCGCTTTCGCCTGGTCGGTCCCGGCCGGCGAAGGCAAGGCGCGCGTCGGCCTGCTGACCAAGAAGGACCCCAGGGCCTGTCTCCGGAAGCTCCTCGACGCGCACTTCGACGGACGCCCCGGGACGGGGGAAGAGGCTCCGATCAGGACGAAACCCGTCGCCCAGGGCCTTCTCTCCGGGACCTTCGGCGATCGCGTCCTGGCCGTGGGCGAAGCGGCGGGCCAGACCAAGACGACGACCGGAGGCGGGATCAGCTACGGCCTGACCTGCGCGGACATGGCCGCGGACGTCGTGCTGGAGTGCTTTGGCCGGACGTCCTTCGGCGCCGCGGACCTTTCCGAGTACGAGCGACGTTGGCAAGGCCTGCTCCAGAAGGAGATCGTGGTCGGCCACTACACCCGGCGGATGTGCGCCCGGCTGAGCGACGGCCGGATCGAAAGCCTTTTCCACCTGGCCCAGACCGACGGCATCGTCCCGATCATACGCGAGAAGGCCGATTTCGACTGGCACAGCGGGCTCATCTTCGCCCTTCTGCAGAGACTCTCGTTCATGAAGTTTTTCCGCGATGTCAAGGACCGCCTGGCGCCCATCGGCCTGTCCTGACCGGAAACGCGGTAAAAAGATGAAAAAGCTATCCTGTTGCGCCGCCCTCCTGCTCATCGCGCTGGGCGGCGTCCGCCTCTCCGGGCAGTCCTACCGGAGCTTCCGGGAGGAATATAATAGCATCAAGGATAAAGCCCGGCTCCGTCTCGGTCCCTTGCGGATCGTCCCCGAGTTCCGGCTGTCCGAGGTCGGATACGATTCGAACGTCTATTTCCGGGAGGAGGCGAGCGAGGCCGTCTCCGACTTCACGGCGGCGCTCTCGCCCGAGGTCAGGGGCACCTGGCTCGTCGGGGGCTCCGTCATCCTGTCCGTGATGGAAAATCCCGAATACCTCTTCTACGTCAAGGAGGAAGGGCTGCGCGCCTTCACCAACAGCTTCGCTTCGAGCGTGCGGCTTCTCGTCCTGCGGAGATTCTCCCTCTCGGCCGACTATCACGTCCTGAGCCACGTCCGCCGGGCCACGAGCGAACTCGGCCAAAGGATCCGGGACACGGTCAAGGGTCTGACGGCCGGTTTCTTTTTCGAAACCCCCCGGGGGACGGCGGCCGGCTTGACGGGCTCGTTGGAGGACTTCCGGTACAAGGATGTCGCCTTGGACGCCCCGGACGACATCTACGCCAGGTCGCTCGACCGGCGGGAGACCGCGGCTGCCTTCGAGCTCTATTATCGCGTCTTTTCGCAGAGCTTTTTCTTCACGACCGCCGGTTGGACGCGCTACGAATTCGTCTTTCCGGAGTCCGCTTGGCGCGACGCCTCCTCCTTCGAGGTCTCGGGGGGAATCCGTTTTCCGCTTCTCGGGCGGGCCCGAGGGACGCTCTCGCTCGGCTGGAAATCGTTCCAGCCCGAATCCCCGGAGCGCAAGCCGTTCTCGGGCCTCGTCGCGGCGACGGACGTCGATTTCCGTATCGGGAGGCTCGGCGTCAACCTGGGGTACGTTCGCGACAACGCCTTCTCCTACAACGAAAGCGCGTACTATTACATCGACGGCCGGGCCCGGGCGGGCCTCTCGTTTTACGTCGCGCCCTTCCTCAGGCTCGACGGGACGGTCCAGCTCGGCACGATGGATTATCCCGAGCCGCAGGAGGTCTGGTACGGCGGCGAAGCCTTCGTCATCGACCGCCGGGAAGACGCCCACCGGACCTTCTCCGTGGGCCCGGTCGTCCGGGTCGCCGGCACCGTCGGGCTCGGCCTAACCTACAATTTCTACCGCCGGACGTCGAACGCCCCTGGCTTCAACGTCCGACGGAACTTCGTCGGGGCCTTTCTGACCTACGCATTCTAAGGAGCCGCACATGAGAGAAACCCTAAGAACCGCCGGACTCGTCGCCGCTGCCCTGGCCGTGATCCTGTCCTTCCCGGCGGCCGCCCAGCAGCCGGTGAGCGCCGAATACAAGATCGGGGCGAAGGACCTCCTCGAGATCACGATCCTCGGCGTCCCGGAGATCAACAAGCTCGTCGTCCGCGTCTCCGAAGAAGGCCGGATCACTCTGCCCATGCTGGGTCAGGTCGAGGTCGGAAACCTGTCCAAGTTCGAGGTGGAGAAGAAGCTGACCAAGCTCGCCGGCGAGAAGATCGTCCTCAAACCCCAGGTGACCGTCCACATCCTGGAATACCTGAGCCGGCGCGTCTCGGTCGTCGGGGCGGTGGAGAAGCCGGGGCCGTACGAGCTCCTCGGGCGCCAGACCGTCCTGTCGGTCCTGTCCGAAGCGGGCGGCCTGACCCGGGACGCGGGCGAGGAGATCATCATCATCCGCCAGCTCGCGGCGGGGGACAGCAAGGCCATCCGCATTTCGATCGACGGGCTGTTCGTCCAGGGCGATCCCAAGCTCAATGTCGTCCTCGAGCCGGGCGACGTCATCAACGTCCCGGTCGATAAGCTCGTGCTGATCTATGTTTTCGGGCAGGTCAAGAACCCGGGAGCCCTGCAGGTCAAGAGATCCAGCCTGCCGACCCTGACCCAGGCCATCGCCCAGGCCGGGGGCTTCACCGACCGGGCCAACAGGAAGAAGGTCAACATCCGGAGAAAGGATGTCACGGGCAAGGAGCTCGAGATCAGGGTCAACATCCGGGATATCCTCAACGGCAAGATCAAGGACGTCCCGCTCCAGGAAAACGACACGATCTACGTCCCGGAAAGCCTCTTTTGAACCGGGCCAGGGGAGAAAAGCCATGAAGGGTTTCGCCAGCAAGACGGACAAGAAGGAGATCGACGTCCTCGAGTACGCACGGGTCGTCCTCAAGAGAAAATGGGTCCTGGCGACGTTCGCGGCGGTGCTCGTCGCGCTCGCGGCCGTCCTCTCGTTCACCACGACGCCGCTCTACCGGGCCACGGCCACGCTCCTGATCGACGAGCCCGGGGCGAGCCTGCTCAACATCCAGGACGTCCTCAACGCCGGCGGCTATTACCGCAGCGATTACATGGGGACGTACTTCAACACCCAGCTCCGCCTCCTCACCAGCCGGTCGCTGGCCGAACGGGTGGCCAAGAAGATCAACCTCGGCGCGCGGCCCGAGTTCCAGTCGGCCCGGACGTCCAAGCCCGGTCTCGCGCAGAGGCTGAAAACGTTCGTCAGCTTCCGCTGGCTCTTCGGCGGCAAGAAAACGGCCGCCGCGGATGAGGCGAAGGCGAACTCGACGCCGGCCTATTCGAGCTATGCGTTCTCCATCCTGGGCGGGCTGAACGTTGTGCCTATTACGGAGACCCGGCTCGTCTACGTCAGCTATGTTTCGCCGCACGCCGCGCTCGCCGCCGATATCGTCAACGCCCTCGTCGAGGAATTCGTCAGCTTCTCGGTCGAGACCCGCTACGAGGCCACCAAGCAGACCTCGGAGTTCCTGTCCGAACAGGTCGCCCTTCTCCGCGAGGACCTCAAGCGCAAGGAGGAGGACCTCCAGAAATACGGCCAGGAGAAGGACCTCCTCTACCTCAGCGGCGACGAGAGCACGGTCGTCAACAAGTTCTCCGACGTGAACACAGCCCTGACCACGGCCCAGATCGAGCGCTACGCCAAGGAGTCCGCCTACCTCGAGCTGAAGAACGTCGGCGTGGACTCCCTGCCCGAGTCCGTCAACAACCCGACCATCCAGGCCCTGCGGACGACCTACACCCAGGTCAAGTCCGATTATGAGGAAAAAGGCCGGATCTACAGGCCCGAGTATCCGGAGATGGTCCAGCTCAAGGCCCGGCTCGACGCCACCCGGAATACGCTCCAGGGGGAGATCCGCAAGGCGGTCGACTCCGCCGAGGCCGAATACCGGGCGGCCCTGAATAAGGAGACCTCCCTGCAGGGGCTCCTCAACGAGCAGCGGGGGGACGTCACCCGGATGAACAAGAACGCCATCTTCTACCATACCCTCCGGACCGAGGTCGAGAACATGCGGACCCTCCTCAGCACCCTCGTCTCCAAGCAGAACGAGATCCAAGTCTCGAGCCAGCTCGGCGGTCTGCGGACGAGCAACATCAAGGTCGTCGACCGGGCCCTCGTCCCCGGCGGCCCCTTCACGCCGAACGTCCGGCGGAACCTGCTGACGGCTTTGCTCCTCGGCCTCTTCGGCGGGCTGGGATTGATCTTTCTCGTCGAGTACCTCGACAACACCGTCAAGGGGCCCGAGGACGTCGAGCGGCTCGTCGGCCTGCCATCCCTGGGGGTCATCCCCTTCCTTTCGGCCGACGGGCAGAAGAAAGGATCCGACCCCTACGGCTCCTACCGCTCCTACGGGGAGGAGGGCGACAAGCCCGGCGTAAAGATCCCCGAGGTCCGCGAGATCGAGCTCATCAACCACCTCTACCCCAAGTTCTCGATCGCCGAGGACTACCGGACGGTCCGGACGTCGATCCTCTTCTCCCACGCCGACAGCTCCCCTAAGACGATCTCTTTCACGAGCACCCTGCCCCAGGAAGGGAAGACGGCTACCATCTCCAACCTGGCCGTCTCCTTCGCCCAGCTCGAGGGCAAGGTCCTGCTCGTCGACGCGGACCTCCGCAAGCCGCGTCTGCACAAAGTCTTCAACCTGCGGAACGTCAACGGCCTGAGCAGCTATCTGGCCGGCAAGAACTCCTTCGAGGAAGTCGTCCAGATGACCTCCATCGACAACGTCTGGACGATCCCCAGCGGTCCCCATCCGCCGAACCCGGCCGAGCTCCTGAACTCGAAAAAGATGAAGGAGCTCCTGGCCCTGGCCAAGGATAGGTTCAACATCGTCCTCCTCGACACGCCGCCCGTCCTGGCCGTCATCGACCCGGTCATCATCAGCTCGCTCGTCGACTCGACGGTCTTCGTCGTCCGGGCCGGAAAGACGACCCGGCGGCCCCTCGTCCGGGCCGTCGAGGAGATCCGCAAGTCCAAGGCCGACATCATCGGCGTCGTCTTCAACGAGGTCAAGATCGGCCACCAGGGGATCGGGACGCCTTTCTATCATTATTACCAATACGAGTACGAGGCGGCCGACGGGGCCGGCCCGGCCGAGAAGAAGCGCGCCCCGGCCGGGGAAGCGGAGAAAGCGGGAACGGATACGAAGGCATGAGGAAAAAGATCATCGAATACGGGCTCCTGGCCCTTCTCCTCTGGAGCCCTCTCCCGGCCGCGTCCGTCGGGGAATGGTCGATATTCGTCATCGAATTGACCGTAGCCGCGATGGCCGCCGCTTATGTCCTCCTCGACGAGAAGCCCTCCCTCAACCGCCATCTGCCGCCCGTCCTGCGGCGGTTGAGGTTCTTCGTGGCCGGCTTCTTCGTCTTCGTCGTCTTCCAGGCCCTGCCGCTGCCGGCCGCTTTCGTCCGGCTCGCCTCCCCGGGGAGCTACGAGTTCCAGCGGCTCTATTCCCCCGGCTTCGTCCCGCCGAAATTCATGAGCCTGTCGATCGCCCCCTCCGCCACCCTGCGCGAGGGGCTCTTCCTCGCGGCCTGCTTCCTCCTGGGCTTCCTCGTCCTCAAGACCGTCACGCGAGGGCGCCAGATCCGGACGATCATCTTCGTCCTCATCGGCTCCGGGGTCTTCCAAGCCCTCTACGGGCTCTTCGAGCTCACCCGGGCCAACCCGCGCCTCCTCTTTTATAAGAAGATGTTCAGCCCCGATTCCGTGACCGGGACGTTCGTCAACCGGAGCCACCTGTCCGGCTACCTGGAGATGATCGTCCCCCTGGCCGTCGGCCTGGCCATCGCCAGGATGAACCTCCTGACCTTCGGGGCCAGGGGCTTCCGGGAGAAGTTCATGCTCTGGACCTCCAAGGGGGTCCTTGAGAACATCCTGATCATGGTCGGCATCGTGATCATGTCCCTGGGCATCGTCCTTTCCAATTCGCGGTCCGGTCTGGCCGTCCTCGTCTTCACCATGGTCCTCTTCTTCGGATCCTCCGTCCTGACCTTCAGCCGGACCGGTTACCGCCAGGCCTGGGTCAGGAAGTTCATCCGCACGGCATTCCTCATCGTTGCCATCCTGGCCGCCTACATCGGCGTCGGTTCGACCATCAAGCGCTTCGCCCTCGACGACCTCCTCCACGAGGACCGGCCGCTCTATTGGGCCAACACGGCCGACATCGTCGGGGATTTCCCGCTCTTCGGGACGGGGTTGGGCACGTTCGCCTCCGCCTACAACGCCTACGAGACGCGCGGAGGATCGGAGATGCGGCTCGTCCACGCCCACAACGATTACCTGGAGTATGTCGCCGAAGTCGGCGTCCTCGGCGCCCTCATCCTCCTCGGCGGCATCCTTACCATCGCCGTCCAAGCGTTCCTGGCTTCGAGGAACCGGAGGAACATGGAAGCCCGGGGGCTCGCTCTCGGCGGCATCGTCAGCCTTGCCGGCATCGGCCTCCACACGTTCACCGACTTCAACCTGCACATCCCGGCGAACATGGTCCTCTTCACCGTCGTCCTGTGCCTGACCCTGGTCATGGCCACCTACCGGAAAAGCTGAGGTTCCGCCTTGATGAAAAAGACGCTCCTTCTCTTCGGGCTCGCTGTCCTCGTCGTCTTCCAGGCCGCCATCGCCTGGAATGCGCATCTCTATTGGAAAGCGAAGTCGCCGGCCGCGGGCCCCGAGGAGAGGATCCGCCTCCTTCGCCGCGCCGCCGCGATCTATCCCTGGAACGACCTCGTCGCCTTCGAGCTCGGCAAGACCACCTTCGAACGCGGGGCCGAAGCCCTAGGGGACCCGGCCGAGCGCGACGCTCTTTTCTCCCGGTCCGTCGGCTCGTTCCTCCGCTCCCTGCGCCTCAATCCGGGCTCGCCCGAGGTCCACTTCTATTTCGCCCAAACGCTCCTCTACATGAACTACCTCTCGCTCCCTGCGGCGGTCCCGTATTTCGAGGAATACAAGAAGGCGGCCGAGCTGACCGGCCACAACAGCCAGATCTATTTCGAGGTCGGCAGGGTCCTCCTCGCCCGGTGGGAATCGTTGTCGGCGGCGGAGAAGGACTTCACCCTCGACATCCTGAGGAAAACGCTGTCCGGGAAGGACGAGGGGCGCCTACTCGACCTCCTCGAAACTTGGAACCTCGAGGTCCGCGACACGTCGATCGTCGAAAAGATCCTCCCCGAAGACGCCGCCCTCCTCCGCGCCTACGCCCGGTTCCTGGGGGAGAAATCGCTCGCCCTCGAAACCCGGCAAACGGTCCTGGCCAAGGCCGAGCATCTCGATCTCCTCCTGGCCAAGAACGAGCTCGACCTGGGCAGGAGGGAGGCCGAGGCCTTCCGCAACGCCGAGGCTTCCGTCCACTACGCCCGAGCGGTCGAGGCGCTCGGGGCGATCAAGTTCTACCAGGCGCTCGCCGGGCGGGAGCTCTTCGACCCCCGGGAATACGCCGATGTCCTCAAGTCGGCCCGCCGTCTCCTGGCCATGACCCGCATCGAGGAAACGCGCTCCCTGGCCGACGCCGACGGCACGATCGCCGCGTATCTTGATATCGAGGACCAGTTCACGCCCCTGGGCGAGTTCGAGGCTTTCATCAAGGAGCGGGGCCTCCTCGGCGAGGGCCCGACGGCCTCTTCGCCGGCGAATGACCTCCAGGCGCTGGCCTTCCGGATGGCCCTCGATTTCCAGCAAAACCGCTACCGGGACATCGTCCGGGTCGGCGACCAGCTGGCTTCGAGCTCCTTCGTCATCTCCCCGTCCGGGAAGTCGTGCTATGTCCGCGTCCTCCATTTGATCGGTGAATCCCACCTCAAGCTCGATTACGTCTACGAAGCCGAGAAATATTTCCGGATGGCCCTGGAGATCGAACCGGAGAACCTCGCTGTCCTCCTGGGCGTCGAGAGATGCTACGAACGCCTGAACGACGAGGACAAGGCCGCCGAAGCCCGGCGGACGATCGATAGCCTGGTCTCGCCCGGGACGATCGACCTCGGTGGGCGGCTCCTCCGGAAGGGGGAGACTTTCGAGGAGGTCCTCGTCACCGACGGCCGGCCGCGGGGGATCAGCCTCCTATTCGCGCCCGTGGCGGCCGGAAGCCGTCCCCTGGTCGCCGTATTCTTCAACGGCCGGATCGTCTGGGAGGGCAGCGCCGACGCCGGGTCGGCGAGCTTCCCGGCATCGCCCAGGCCGGGAGGGAATTCCCTCGAGATAACCGCCGTCAGCGAATCCGTCGCCCTGGCCGGGATCAGCCAGGACATCTTTCCGGTCCGCTAGGGTCACCGGCCGGAAAAAGGGCCTACCTTAAACAATTTCAAATATTTACGGGGCTTGACAAGTCCCGGACAAGACGCCTAATATATTCATCGCCAAGGAGGAAACCCATGAGGCGAGGTGCCAAGGTCGTTCTCTCATGGGGGTCGGCGCTAGCGCTGATTCTCGTCCTGGTCCCTGCGACCCTTCGTCCCCAGGAGACGGGGAAGGGAAACCTGATCGGATTCATCTATGCGCAGGACGGCTCCACCCCCGTCGAAGGGGCGGTCGTCGTGGTCAAGAACCTGACCACGGGGGCCGTCGTCGAGAGTCCCAAGTCCGACGCGTTGGGCGTGTTCAAGTTCCCGGGCCTCGGGGCGGGGCTGTACGCCCTAGGGGTGAGATCGGACAAGGGAAGTTATAACTCCCAGGATTTCTTCGGCGTCATGGCCGACCAGACGTCCAAGATCTCCGTCGCCCTGAACGTCTATGACCCCGCCGCCGCCTCGGCCGCCGCCGCGGTCATCAAGGAACAGCGGGAAAAGGGCGAAGCCTACATCGGGAAAGTCGTGAAGTATACGCCCGAGACGAAGGAAGCGGAGGTCCTCGTCGAGATCGGGCTCCTCCAGTCCGATGACCGCATCCACGTCAAAGGCCAGGCCACGGACTTCTACATGGATTCCCGGGCGTTGAAGGCCTATGGGACCAAGGTCAAGCGCGTCCTCTCCGGCCACAACGCCAATCTCCGGACGACGAAGGCCTGCGCGCCCGGAGATTTCGTCTATATCGTCTGCAAGCGCGGCGTCCCGCCCTTCTTCCTGGCCCCGCTCGGCATGGCCGCGATCGTGGCCGGGGCGGTGCCCCTCGCCGCCATCTACGAAGAGGAACCGGTCTCACAGTCCAAGATCAAGTAACGACCGCGAACCGCCCGTGCTATCGATCGACGGTCCCCCCGCGGGGCGCATTCCTTGAGCGAACATACCCTCGCCCGCCTTCTCGTTCTGTGTTCCCGCCCGGATCCGGGCCCCGGAGCAAGGGAGGAAGTCCTCCGTCTCGCCGGCTCCGTCCAGGATTGGCACCTGACGCTCGGCAAAGCCGAAGAAGAGGGCGTCCTCCCTCTGCTCTACTGGAGCCTCCGTGACGCTCCCGCCGCCGTGCCGGCCGCCGTCCTGGAAACCCTCCGGCGCTCCTTTTTACAGAACCTGGTCCGCACGGCTCAGGCCTATCGAGAGCTCGAGCCTTTCCTGGAAGCGGTCCGCAGGGCCGGACTGCGGGCCGCGCTGACCAAGGGCGGGCGGCTGGCCCTCGACCTTTACCCCGAGCCCGCCCTTCGCCCTTTTTGGGACGTGGACTTCATCGTCCATCCCTCCGACTGGCCCGCCTTGAAAAGGATCCTGGGCGGTATCGGTTATTCGGAAGCGGCCGACCCGGGCAGGGGACCCGCCGCCGCGGATCCGCCTCTCGATTGGGCCTATTCTCCCTACTACCGCAAGGGATATCTTTTTCTGGAGTTCCATTTCACGCCGCTCGGGCTCCACTTTCCGAACCCTGAGGCGGATGGCCTCTGGTCCTCGACCAGCCGGCTGAGCGTGCGCGGGACCGAGGCCATGATCCTGCCGGCCGAGCACGAGCTTTGCTATCTCTGCATCCACGCCCAGCAGCACTCCTACCAACGGCTCGTCTGGCTCTCGGACATCGCCGAAATGGCTTTGCGCCAGGGCCTCGACTGGGACCGGGTCCTGAAGATCTCCCGGGTTGAACGGGTCAAGGGGCCCGTGTTCTACGGCCTCCACCTGGCCGATACGCTCTGGCCGGGGGCGATCCCTCCGGGTCCCCTGGCCGAGTTACAGCCGGGTCCTTTCGAACGAGCCGCGTTGCGCATCCTCTGGCCAGCGGCCGCAACGGCCGCCCGGCGCTCGGCGCCGCCCTGGCCCTATTATATGCCCTCGCTTTTCTCGCTCTGGGAGCGGAAGGACATGAGCCTCGCCGTGCGGATATTGCGGGGCATCCTGTTCCCGCCGCGGGCCCGGCTGGCCGTGAACTGCGGCCTCCCCCCGAATTCCCCGCGGCTCTACGGCCGTTATCTTGGCCGGATCTTTCGGCCGGTCCTCACCGCCGCCAAGCGTTTCACGGCTGCCCCATGAACCCGACCCCGGCCATACTCGCCGAAGACCTGGTCAAGAAGTATCCCGTTTTCCGGGGCTTCCGGGACCTCGTCCGCAGGCCCTTCGAAAAACGGACGACGACCGCCCTCGACGGCCTCGACCTCCGTGTCGAGCGGGGCCGCGTGTTCTGTCTGCTCGGCCCGAACGGCGCGGGCAAGACGACCCTGATCAAGATCCTGGCCACCCTCGTCCTGCCGGACGGCGGGCGGGCGAGCGTCGACGGGCACGACGTCGAAGAGCACCCGGGCCGGGTCAAGAACGCCGTCGGTTTCGCCATCAACGACGAGCGCAGCTTCTACTGGCGGCTGACCGGCAGGCAGAACCTCGAATTCTTCGGCGCGCTCTACGGGCTCCGCGGCCCGGCCCGCGACCGCAGGATCGACGAGGTCCTGCGCCTGACGCGCCTCGAGGCCGCGGCCGACCGGCGCTTCAACGCCTATTCGACGGGCATGCGCCAAATGCTGGCCTTCGCCCGGGCCCTGCTCGCGGACGCGTCCATCCTCCTCGTCGACGAGCCGACGCGGTCCCTCGACCCGCAGGCCGCCGACAGGATCGGGTCGTTCCTCCGCGGCGAGCTCGTCGAGGGCCGGGGCAAAACCGTTTTTTGGGCCACTCACGACTTGGCCGAGGCCGCCGCATTCGCCCACGAGATCGCCATCATCGGCCGCGGCCGCGTCCGGCTGCAGGGCACGGTCGAGTCCCTCACCGGCGGAGGCCGGACGTCCCTGCGCCAGGCCTACGAGAAGGCCGTCGGCGATCCCCCGGTGAGTCGATGAGCGGCGGGTCGAGGACGATGAAGCTCCTGCCGGGCCGGCTCTCCGCCTTCCTCCTTCGGGATCTTCGGGAAGCCCTGACCTACAAGTTCTCGTTCGTCTCGTCCCTCGTCGGCATCCTCCTGTCCTTGGCGACGTTCTATTTCGTGGCCAAGCTCGTCCCGCCGGGGACGCCGTCTTTGGGGCCCTTCGGCGGAGATTATTTTTCCTTCGCCGTCGTCGGCGTCGCCTTCTCGAGCCTCCTCGGGATGTTCCAGGAAGGACTGTCGTCCGTCGTCCGCAGCGCCCAGGTCTCGGGGACGCTCGAGGCCCTGCTCGTCACCCCGGCCTCGATCCCGACCGTCCTCTTCGGCTCATCGCTCTACTCCCTGATCCTTCAGGTTTTCCGGACGGTCCTACATCTCGGCGTGGCCCTGGTTTTCTTCGGCATGACCCTGGGCCGGGTCAACGTGCCGGGCGTTTTTGCCGTCGGCGCACTGACGGTCCTCTGCTTCCTCGGCGTCGGCATACTCTCGGCGAGCTTCATCCTGGTCTACAAGACCGGCAACCCCTTCGGCTGGATCCTCGGGACCGTCTCCGGACTGCTCGGAGGGGTCGTCTTCCCTGTCGCGCTTCTCCCGCCCTGGATCCGTTGGGTCTCGAGCCTCCTGCCCGTGACTTACGCGCTCGACGGCATGAGAAAAAGCCTCCTCGCTTCGGCCAGCTTCGCCGAAGTCCTGCCGGACATCGCCGCCCTGGCGGTGTTCAACATCATCCTACTGCCGGCGAGCCTTCTCGCTTTCCGGCTGGCCGTCCGCAAGGCCAAGCGGGACGGCACGCTCTCCCACTTCTGATCCCCCCCTTTTTCCGTTCTTCTCCCTATATTGCGGAGTCCGTCATGAGGCTGCGATGGGTATCGCCCTGAAGACCCCCGTAGCGGAGGGGGACCCGCCGAAGGCGGGGGAACCGCCGGGACTGGTTCCCGGGGGACCGGGGGGCTAGGGGTGATATCCTGAGCAGCCGAATAGAGGACTTCGCCCCTCCTGTTTTCTCAGCTCCCTTAATCTGCTAACATGGGAGCGGACGCCTGACCATCATGAAAAAAACGGCCGTTCTGATGCTAGCGGCGCTTCTATTCGCCCAGACGGGAGTCAAGTCCGAAGTGCGCCCGGAGGTCCGGGCCAAGGCGGCCGGGATCCTGGACGCCCTGAAAAAGATCGAGGTGGAGCGGCACCGGCCCGCCGCGGCCCTCCGCAGCTCGACGTTCACCGAGGCCGAGCTCAACGCCTACGTCGTCTGCCGGCTCGACGCCGAGAACGAACCCTTCGTCAAGGTGGCGGAGTTCAAGCTGCTGGCGGGCGATCGCATCGAAGGCCGGATCACCATCGACCTCGGCGACCGGCAGAGCTCCGGCCTTCTCCCGAGGCGGCAGGACCTGTTGTTCTCGGCCGGCATCGAGACCCGTGACGGCAAGATCAAGATCTCCATGGACAAGCTCTTCCTCGGGACCCAGCCGATCGCGCCGGCCGTAGTCAACCTCATCATCGGCATCCTCTCCCGCCTCCAGGGCGTCGAGCCGACGAGCCTCGAGGACTGGTACGACCTGCCGCCCGGAGTCCTGAGGCTCGAGAGCCGGCCGGGCCAAGTCGTCGTCTATTACTAGGAACGGTTAAAAAGGGGAGCGCCATGATCCGCATCATCACCGGCAGCTACAAGGGCCGGCGGCTGAAGATGGTCCCCAGCCCCTCGGTCCGGCCCATGCAGGACAAGGTCAAGGGGGCCCTGTTCAACATCGTTCGGGACCGGCTCCAGGGGAGCGTCTGCCTGGACGGCTTCTCCGGGACGGGCTCGATCGGCCTCGAGGCCCTGAGCCGGGGCGCCGACCGGGTCGTCTTCGTCGACGAGTTCTATCCTTCGGTGAAGGCCATCCGCCTTAATGTCGCCAAGTGCGAGGCCGAGGAAAAGGCCGTCGTCCTCCACCGGGAGTTCAACCGGGCCGTCATCGACCTGGCTAAGCAGGGCGTCCGTTTCGATCTCATCTTCCTCGATCCCCCTTACCGGCTCCTCGAAGAGAGGAACCCGCTCAAGGTCATCCGCAAGCGCGGCATTCTCAAGCCGGGCGGCCTCATCGTCCTCCGCCACTATTTCAAGGTCAAGCCCAAGCTCGGCGATTTCAAGCTCGAGCGGCGGGTGGCCCTCGGGGACGACGTCCTCTGTCTGTTCGTCCCGGCGGAGGTGGAGGCCGGGGGAGTGCCCGGTCCCGGCGGCTCCGGCGCGGCCGCGGAACCGACGGGAACGGGCTTGCCTGCCGCTCCGCCTTCCCCTAAAATGGGGAAGCACAGGCGAAAGGACGCGCAGGACAGACCATGAAAAGATCGACGGGCAAAACGGCCCCGTTCTGGAAGGAGACCCCGCTCGTCGACGAGCGCGAGATCTTCACCGAGCTAGCTTCGAAGAAGGGCAGCTCCCTTTTCCTGGGCCGTTATTCCCTCAGCGAGGTCCTGGCCGTCCTCGACAAGAAGGGCTTCCTCAAGGAAGCGCGCAAGCGTTTCCTCTGGCCGCTCGCCTTCGAGATCGACTCGTCCGAATACCCGCTCCAGAGGTTCCAGGTCTATCTGCGAGAACCCGGGCCCGAGACCCTCATCGTCGACGTCAAGGTCAGGGAAACCGAGTTCATCCCCAAGACGTTGCCCGACGGGCCCGTCGCCCTGCCGCCTCAGAAAGCCATGGCTTTCGAGTGGCTGACCCTCCAGAACCCGCTCGTGAAGTTCAACGAACAATTCACGCCCCTGCCCGGCCAGACCCGTCCCGGGCTGAGCATGAGGACGAAGATCATGGACCTGTTCCTTTACCTCGCCCGCCTGACGCGCAAGGACTGCCTCCTGGCGTTCCCGGCCTATTTCCACAACGCCGTCCTTTTTTCACGCTATTTCCACTTCTGGAACCCCCGCAAGGAGGCCGAGGTCCTGGCCGTCCGCCGGTCCTTCAGCCACATGCCCTTCAAGCAGCTGGCCTGGATCGTCCACCTGAACTGCCTGAAGCGCGAGGACGGCACGGTCTACGAATGGGCGGCCGAAGAACAGCTCTACCCCTTGACCCGGCCCCTCAAGGAGTACTTCGACTCCCGGCGGTACAAGGACGTCGTCAAAAGCGGCCGAAGATCGCCCGCTTTTTCCGTCGATTGGGCCGAATTCGAGAGGAGATCTGCGGACCTGCCGACGTTTTGCGGCGGCGCCTAGATTCTGCTATAATACCGCGCTCAAGGAGATCGTCCCATGAAGAAAGACGTCCATCCCGAATACGACGAATGCACGGTGACCTGCGCTTGCGGCAACACGTTCAAGACGAGGTCCACGAAGAAGGAGATCCGGGTGGAGATCTGCTCCCAGTGCCATCCGTTCTTCACCGGCACGCAGAAGTTCATCGACAGCGCCGGCCGCATCGAGAAGTTCAAGAAAAAATACGGCGACACCAGGAACATGAAGAGCATCGGGAAGCCTAAAAAATCCGCTCGATGATCCATGAACTCCAGGCGATCGAGGACAAGTACCGCCAGCTGACAGCCGCCCTCTCCGACCCCGCGATCGCATCCAATCCCCAGAAGATCCGCGACCTGGCCAAGGAACGGGCGGAGCTCGAGCCCGTTTTCCGCAAGTACGAGGAATACAAGCGGGTCCATAAAGACGGAGAGGAAGCCCGCCACCTCCTGAGCGACCCCAAGACCGAGCCGGAGCTCCGGCGCATGGCCGAGGGCGAGGCCGAAGAGCTCGGGAAACGGGAACAGGTCATCGTAGCCGACCTCCGGACCATGCTCCTCCCCAAGGACCCCAACGACGAGAAGAACGTCATCCTCGAGATCCGGGCCGGGGCGGGAGGGGACGAAGCGTCCCTTTTCGCCCAGGACCTTTTCCGGATGTACTCCCGGTTCGCCGAGAGAAAGGGCTGGAAGCTCGAGATCGTGGACACGAGCTTCTCGCCGATCGGCGGTCTCAAGGAGGCCATCGGCAACATCCGCGGCAAGGGCGCCTACTCGGTCCTCAAATACGAAAGCGGGGTCCATCGCGTCCAGCGTGTGCCCAAGACCGAGGCGTCCGGCCGCATCCACACCTCGACGGCGACCGTGGCCGTCCTGCCCGAGGCCGAGGAGATCGACCTCAAGATCGACCCCAAGGACCTCAAGATCGAGGCCTTCGGTTCCTCCGGCCCGGGCGGCCAGAGCGTCAACAGGAATTACACCGCGATCCGAGTCAGCCATAAGCCCTCGGGCCTCGTCGTCTCCTGCCAGGACGAAAAGTCCCAGCACCGGAACAAGGAGAAGGCCATGCGGGTCCTCCGCTCGCGGCTCCTGGACATCGCCCAGCGCGAGCAGCAAGCGAAGATCGCCAAGAACCGGCGGTCCCAGGTCGGGACGGGGGAGAGGAGCGAGAAGATCCGGACCTATAACTTCCCCCAATCGCGGATCACCGACCATCGGCTGAACATGAACTTCCATAACATGGAGGGCATCCTGGAGGGGGACCTCGACGACATCCTGGCGAAACTCGTCCTCCAGGCCCAAGCCGAGGCCCTAGGCGAAACGCCCGGGGGTCCGGGCCAGGCCAAGGAAGTTGGAATCTAACAAGACGCTCGCCGACCTCTTCAGGAGCGGGATCGCCCTCCTTCAAGACAGGCCCCAGGCCCTCCTCGAAACCAAAGTCCTTCTTCTCAGGGCTGCCGCCCTGACCGAGGAACGATACCTCGCCGCCCCCAACGATCCATGCTCGCCGAAGGCGGAAGCCTATTTTCGGAGGCTCGTCGCCAAGCGGCTGGGCGGCATGCCGCTCGCCTATCTCACCGGGGTGAAGGAATTCTGGTCCATCCCGTTCGAGGTGACGCCCTCCGTCCTCGTCCCCCGACCTGAGACCGAGGTCCTGGTCGAAAAGGTCCTTGAGCTTTCGACGCGCGAGAGCGAGTCGATCCTCGACGTCGGGACGGGCAGCGGCTGCATCGCCGTCGCCCTGGCCAAGGAACTTCCCCGGGCCCACATCCAAGCCGTGGACATCTCCGAGAGGGCCCTTCGCGTCGCCCGGCGTAACGCTGCGCTTCAAAAGACGAGGCACGTGCAGTTCCATAAAAGCGACCTCTTCTCGGCCTTCCGTAGGACCGGGATGCGCTTCGACTTCATCGTTTCGAACCCGCCATACATCTCGCGGGACGAGTGGGATGAGCTGCCGCCCGAGGTCCGCGACTTCGAACCCCGGCGGGCGCTCTTCTCGGGGGATTCCGGGTTGGAGATGATCGAGCGCCTCGTCCGCCGGGCGGGGACTTTTCTAAGGCCCGGAGGGTACCTCATTTTCGAGATCGGGGACGGCCAGCGCGACCGGGTCCTGGCCCTTTTCGGCAAGCGCTGGACCGAGATCGAGACGGCCTGGGACATGGCCGGCAAACCGCGGGTCATCACGGCCAGAAGGGCCTGAAACGGTCAAAAACCGACGGCCCGGCAATTCGCCGAGGCGGCGGGAATCCGGAAATGGGTCTTGTGTCCCCGAAATAAGGTCCGCAACGTTCAGGGCCGCGCTTCGGCCCGCCCGGCCTGGAATTGGGTTTCGTATAAGGCCGCATAGAGGCCGCCCTTGGCCAGGAGCTCCGCATGCGTGCCCTGCTCGACCAGGCGGCCGGCCTCCAACACCAGGATGACGTCCGCCGCTAGGATCGTGCTCAGGCGGTGGGCGATGACCAGGCTCGTCCGGCCCCGCATGATGCGCTCGAGCGCCTCCTGGATCAGCGCCTCGGACTGGCTGTCCAGCGACGACGTCGCTTCGTCCAGCACGAGGATGCGCGGGTCCTTGAGGATGACCCGGGCGATGGCGACACGTTGCTTCTCGCCTCCGGAGAGGCGGTAGCCGCGGTTGCCCACGATGGTGTCGTAGCCTTCGGGCAGACCCGCGATGAAGGCGTGGATGTTCGCGGCGGTACAGGCCGCCTCGATCGCGGCCGGGGTGGCGTCCGGCCTGGCATAGAGGAGGTTGGCCCGGATGGTGTCGTTGAACAGGAATGTTTCCTGCGTCACCATGCCGATATGCGCCGCCAGGGTGCTCATGGTGAGATCGCGCAAGTCGTGACCGTCGATGCTGATGACGCCGTGCGTCGGGTCGTAGAGCCGGGGCAGCAGATAGGTGACCGTTGTCTTTCCCGCCCCGCTCGGGCCCACCAGCGCGGCCAGCTGCCCGGGCTTGACCTCGAAGCTGAGGTCGCGGAGGGCCCAGGGTTCGACGGGAAGTTGAGGGGCCGGCGTCTCGTCGTGGATTTGCGGATCGGACGTTTGGAGCTTCCCCCCCTCTTGCGAGAGAGGCGGGGGGGCCATGCCCCCGCCGCGCTGGCCGAAACGGACCACGTCGTTCAGCCCCTCAGCGGCGGCCTCCGTCTCGGACTTCCCCGGCCGATAACTGAACGATACGCCCGAAAAACGGACGTGCCCACGGACCGTCTTCAGCGTCCACGCGTCCGCCCGCTCCTCGATCTCCACCGGCAGGTCCAGGACCTCGAAGACACGCTCGAAACTGACCAGCGATGTGGCCAGGTCCATGCGCGCGTTGGTCAGCGCCGAGAGCGGACCGTAGAGCATCCCCAGGTACGCAGTGAAGGCGACGATGGTGCCGATGGTGAAGCCGGCTCCGCGCAGGACCAGCAGGCCGCCGCCCCAGAACACCACCACCGTACCGACCGCGCTGATCAGACTGACCGTCAGGAAGAACCAGCGCATCATGAAGGCCTGACGTACGCCGGCCCGGCGGACGCTGTCCGCCCGGCCGCGGAACCGGGCCACCTCGAGCGCCGCGCGGCCGAACAGCTTGACGAGCAGTGCACCGCTGACGTTCAGGGTCTCGTCCATCATGGCGTTCATCTCGGCGTTAAGCGTCATCTGCTGGCGTACGACCGCGCGCAGCCGCCGGCCCAGGAGGCGCGCCGGGATCAGGAAGAGGGGCAGCACCCCGATGGCCAGCAGCGTCAGCCGCCACTCCAGCCGCAGCATGATCACCAGCGCGCTGACCAGCGTGATGGAGTTGGTGAACACGTCGACGATCGTGCCGCTGACCGCCCTCTGGGCGCCGATGACGTCGTTGTTCAGCCGCGAGAGCAGCTCGCCCGTCTTGGTGTGGGTGAAAAAGCGCAGGGACATGCGGTGCAGATGGTTGAACAGACCGGTCCGCAGGTCGCAGATGATGCCCTCGCCCACGGACGCGCCGAGGTAGCGCTGGGCCACTCCTAAAAGCCCGTTGACCAAGGGGATGGCCAGCATGCCCAGCGCGAGCCAGGTCAGCCGATGGAAGTCGTGTTCCGGCAGGGCCCTGTCGATGAGGTCGCGCACGAGGAGCGGGGGCGCCAGTCCGAGCAGGGTCACGACCAGGATCAGGAGCAGCATGGCCGCGATGCGGCCCAGGTAGGGGCGGCCGTAGGCCAAGGCGCGCAGGATCAGCGCCCGGCTGATCTCCGGACGATCCTGTGCTTCGTCGTAGCGCAGAAAGGGCCGCCAGCCGCCGTTAGCCACGGGGAAAAACCCCGTCGAGGCATGATGGATGCGTCAGGCGAATGGGAGTCAAGAGGCAAGATGATAGCATCCTGAACACGCGAGGTCAACAACGGCTATCGGCCGGGACGGGAATCCGGAAATGGGTCTTGTGTCCCCGAATTGTTTAGGCGAGCTTTCGGCCCAGCGCGTAGGCGTCCTTCATACGGCGGCCTATTTTTTCACGCCGGTGGGCCGGTAGTCATCGATGGGGGGAAGGAGGCGCGTCGTCTGGAACCTGATCTTTTCCCAAACGGCCAGGTCCATGCCGCAGAAGACGTCGACCACCTTCGGGTCGAACTGCTTCCCCGCGTTCGCGACGAGCTCGCGCCGGGCGACGCGGAAGTCCCGTGGCGCGCGGTAGGGGCGGTGGGAGGTCACGGCGTCGAGCGTGTCGGCCACGGCGAAGACGCGCGCTTCGAGCGGGATGGCGTCGCCCTTCAGGCCTTTCGGATAGCCCGTGCCGTCATATTTTTCGTGGTGGCAGAGGATGATGTTGCCGACCTCGCGGACAAGCTTGACGTCGCGGACGAGTCCGTAACCGAGGACCGGGTGTCTGCGGATGACCTCCCATTCCTTGCCCGACAGAGGCCCCGGCTTTTTCAGGATGGAATCGGGGATGGCCATCTTGCCCGCGTCGTGGAGGAGCGCCCCCTTGCGGATGCTCTCGATCGCGCGAGGGTCCCGGATGCCGACGGCCTCGGCCAGGACGTGGCTGTAACGGGCGACCGTTTTGGAGTGACCGTAGGTTTCGACGTCGCGCAGGTCCAGGGCGGCCATGAAATTCTCGAGCGTCGTGTCGTAGGCCTCCTCGAGCTCCCGGGACTTGCGGAGGTGGAGACTGAACTCCTTCTTGAGGCGGCGCAGATCTTCTTTGGCGTCCTTCTCGCCTTGGAGGGCGGCGATCAGGGCGGACAGACTGATCGCCAGTCCCGGATCCGCGGAAGGCTCGGGCCGGGTGGTCAGGACTTTGACTTCCATCCCGAGTTCGGACAAAAAAGCGGCCAAGCCCGCCCGTTTTTTGTCATTTCCGACGACCAGGACGACCCGTTCTTCGCTCATCCCGTTTTTTATACCTTTTTCTTCTTCTCGATTCAAGTTTCCCCTCCTTCCTTCTTGACATGGAAGCGTTCGAGTAAGCATAATATACGCGCTAAGGTTAAGGAGCGGCCATGGAACACGATCCGAATATTTTCAGGGATTCCTCCCAAGTCATCCAGGAAGTCGAAGACCAGCTGGAGCGCATCCTCCAGAAAAAATTCCGTGACGTCGACTCCGAGCTCGTCGAGCGCATCAACCGCGAAAAGGAAGCCGCTCTCCGGCGCAAGGAGGAGATCGAGCGGGAGTTCGACAAGGAAAAAACGGCCCTGACCGATTACCGGGTCATGATCCGCGATTTCGAGGAGCAGCGGGCCGGCCTTCTCAACGAGGCCCGCGAGCGCTTCCAGAAAGTCCTCAAGTTCCAAGCGGAGATCGAGAACCTGGCCAAGTCCACGGTCGACGAGATCAAGCGGGTCAACGAGATCCAGGAACGGCTCGAAGGCCTGCGGACGAAGACGTCGGAACGGGCGGCCTTCCTCAAGAACGACCTCAAGGAACGTTTCGGCATCGTCGCCGAGGTCATGGAGGAGGAATCCAAGCCGCTAGGCCTCGATCTCGACGAAGAGCTGGAGAAGCTCCGCAAGATCAAGGACCTCCTGGCCATCGAGTCGGCGGCCGCGAACCTGGGCCGCATGGGCGGCGAAGCGGCCCGCCGGGAAGACCTGGCCGTCATGGACGCCGCCGCGGATTCGGCCGGCGTGGAGATCCCCGAGATCCAGGACCTCATTTCCGGTCCGGCCGCCGCGGATAAACCCGAAAGCCCGGTCGAAGAGGCGCCGTCCGTCGCGACGGCCCTCGAACCGGCGTCCGAGCCCGTCCCCGACGCCTGCGAAACGGATTCCGAGGAGGACCTCGTCGCCTTCCTCGAAAGCTGCCGCCGGACGGAACCCGCCAACGGGAGCGGCGAGATCCACTACTTCCAGAAGGACAAGGTCATCGTCGCCGACCCGGAAAAGATCCTGGCCGCCGTGGACAGGACCCTGGAAGAAGCCCACCGGCTATCTCTGAAGCTCGGGCAAACGGAATCCCCCAAGGACCAGTTCTTCATCAAGCAGGAGCTCATCAACTGGCAGGAGGGTCTGCGGGCGCTGTTGCTGCGCGTCATCAAGATGTGCGAAAAGAGCTCCTGGTCCCTGCCGAGCTACACCCAGGAGATCCTCAATTCCCAGGTCCTGCGGCGGCTGCTCGAACGGTTGAGCATGGAGAATTGGAGCAACCTCGAAGAGTTCGCCTCCTTCTCCGCCGCGATGTCGGAGATCAAGACGGCTTTCCAGGCCAAGGTCGAGCCGCGCTACGCCTATCTCCTGTCGCTCAAGCGGGAGATCGAGACCGAATAGGATCCGGCCGGGGAGGCCGGACGGGGGGTCAGGGGAGGACGTCCCTCCTCCTGAAATGGAATAGATAGCTCTCGATCCCCTTGATCTCTTTATAGGTCAGGTCCTTGAACTTCAAGCCCGAATAATAGAAGCCCGGCTCGCCTCCGCCTTTCTGCGTATAGACGACGTCGCTCTGGATGGGGTTGGCTTTGTCTTCGATGACGAGGATCGTTTCGAGCGTCTTGGCCGGGGGGAGGGGCGTGTCGGAGACGATGCGCGCCCCTTCGAGGCCGATGTTGACGGTCTTGGCGACCTTGAAGCCGCCGTTCACCCGGAAGAGGAAGGGCGTCGAGACGTTGTAGCGTTCGTATTTCCTCTTTTCCCGGACGAGGCGGCTGGCCGCGGCCGGGGCCTCCGCTCTCTTTTTCTCGGCGACCTTTTCCCAGAAGAAACTACAGACGCGGTTCTTGTCGATGGGGACGTCCGCCGGGTCGCGAGGTTTCAGGTCAGGCCGGCGCTTTCCCTTCGCCTCGGCCATGGCCAGGTCCGCCTCGCCGGCTAGGCGCTTGAGGTCCGCCTTGGTCAGCGGGGCGGATTGCTCGCCCTCGTCCTTGGGGGAGACCGTTACGCCGAACGACATGGTCAGGTTGCTGCGCGGCTGGAACTCCTGGAGCTCGAAATAGTGGTCCTCGACGTTCTTGCGGATCCGCTCGGTGAGCAGGGCCGCCTCGTCGACGCTATCGACGCCCTTCAGGAAAAAGAGGAATTCCTCCCCGCCGTAGCGGCAGATCAGATCCTCTTCGCGGATGGACAGCTTGAGGACATGGGCCAGCTCCCGGAGGAGCTTGTTCCCCGCTTCGTGGCCGTTGCGGTCGTTGTAGGCCTTGAACCAGTCCACGTCGCCCATGACCAGGGCCATGGAGCCCTCTTCGCGGCGCCGCTTGCTCAGGGCGTTGACCTTCTGGAGGACCTTTTCGAAGAACGGCTCGGGCCTGAGGAGCCCGGTCAGGGGGTCGAACTGGATGAGGTTGAGCTTGGCCATGGCGATGGCCATGTGCTCGGAGAGGCCGCGGAGGATCTGCTGGTCTTCCCGGGTGAAACCCTCGGGGCACGCCTTTCCCCCGGCCGTCTTGTTGTAGACCTCGAGGACGCCGATGACCTTGCGTCCGTGCATGATGGGCACGCCGAGCAGGTTCTTCAACGGGGCCTTGAGGAAGGACGTGTAGCGCTTGCTCAGTCGCCTGTCGAAGGCGAGGCCGGCGACGCTGATGCCGTGGCCGAACTGGGCGACCGAGGCGGCGAAATCCTGGGCCTCGAGCGGGGCGATGTATTTGGAGAAGTCGGAATGGGCCAGGAAGGCGTTGTCCCAGACGAGGGGCTTCAAGTAGGGGCCGATGACCTCGTTCTCTTCCTGGATGTAGACCGTGACGCTCTCCGCCTGAACGATGTCCCGGATCTCGGGCACGATGTCGAGGAGGCTGCTGACGTCGTCCGCGCCGTAGATCTTCCGCAGGATGCTCTCGAACCGCTGGCGTTCCTTCTGGGACCCGACGTAGCGGGCTTCGATGGCGATGCGCTTTTCGACCTCGCGCAGGAAACCCGTGTTGAGCAGGCCCTTGATCTCGTGGATCTCGGCGAGGACGTCCTTGACCTTGGTTTCCTGAAGGCCGCGGGATTGGCGGAGATCGAGCGCTTCCGCCTTCAGCCGGGCGTGTTCGGCGGCCCGGCCGAGCGCGCGGAGGAAGGCCATCTCGCGCGGGTTCCCGGGAGAGGTCAGGCAGACATCGACGTCGACGCCCGGCGGCCAGTCGTCGGCGGCCTTGGACACGAGGACCTCCTCGGCGCCGGTCAGGAGGACCCCGACCGGTGGATGGATCATGGCTTGGAGGGCCGTCGACCTCGCGAAGGCGACGTCGAAGACCACCACGGCGAAATCCCCCTCGGCCAACAGGGCCATGGCCGCCTCGGGGTCGGTTTCAGAAAGTGCCGAGCCGTACTTTTGGGCTAGCCGGGCCAGGCGCTCGGCTTCCGCAGACGACGGGTTGACAACGAGGATACGCTTTTGGATCATTGCCCTCTTCGCACGAAACCTTGGCCCGGACCTAATAAAAAGAGCTAAAAGCTCTTTGCTTCCTAAAATCAACTTACATCAATTGTCCGGCCTTCGTCAACCATTATTTTACCTCTGGAGCAGCCCTGGCGGGGGGGTGTTCCCGGCTTTTGAAAAGCGGTCCGGGGGTATGGTATATTCCAGGGGCGGAACATATTCGAGGAGACGAGAAATGGCGCGGACGAACGACGAACCCATCACCTCCATCCGGGCCCCCAGGGGCTCCCGCCTGACGACCAAGGGCTGGTCCCAGGAGGGGGCTCTGCGCATGCTCATGAACAACCTGGACCCGCAGGTCGCTGAAAAGCCCGGAGAGCTCATCGTCTACGGGGGCACCGGCAAGGCCGCCCGGAACTGGGAGGCCTACCGGGCCATCGTGGCCAGCCTCAAGAAGCTGGAGAACGACGAGACGCTCATCGTCCAGTCGGGCAAACCCGTGGCCGTCTTCAGGACCCACCCCGAGGCGCCCCGGGTCCTGATCGCCAACGCCCTGATCGTGCCCCAATGGGCGACCTGGGACGAGTTCCGCCGCCTTGAAGCGCTTGGCTTGACCATGTACGGCCAGATGACGGCCGGGAGCTGGATCTACATCGGGACGCAGGGCATCCTCCAGGGGACTTACGAAACGCTGGCCGCGGTCGCCCGGAAGCATTTCGGGGGCTCGCTCAAGGGCCGGCTGACCCTGACCGCCGGCCTCGGCGGGATGGGCGGGGCCCAGCCCCTGGCCGTGACCATGAACGACGGCGTGGCCATCGTCGTCGAGGTCGATCCCCGTCGCATCGAGAGGCGCCTCGACACGAAGTATATCGACGTCATGACCGGCAGTCTGGACGAGGCCCTGCGCCTGGCCCGGGAGGCCATGAAGAAGGAGGAGCCGCTTTCGATCGCGCTCCTCGGGAACGCCGCCGACGTCCTGCCGGAGTTCGTCCGCCGGGGCGTCACCCCGGACATCCTGACCGACCAAACTTCGGCCCACGACGAGCTCAACGGCTATGTGCCCCACGGTCTTGCCTATGAGGACGCGCTGGTCCTTCGGGCCAAGGACCCGGCCGACTACATCCGGCGGTCCTACGTCTCGATGGCCGCCCACGTCGAGGCCATGCTCGAGCTCCGGAAAAGGGGGGCGAAGGCCTTCGATTACGGCAACAATATCCGCGGCCAGGCCCGCAAAGCGGGTGTCGAACGGGCCTTCGACATCCCCGGCTTCGTCTCGGAATACATCCGGCCGCTCTTCTGCCTCGGTAAGGGGCCCTTCCGCTGGGCGGCGCTCTCTGGGAAACCGGGTGACATCTACGCCACGGACGAGGCCGTCCTCAGGGAATTCCCGGAAGACGAGGCCCTGGCCCGCTGGATCAGTAAGGCCCGCAGACAGGTCAAGTTCCAGGGCCTGCCGTCCCGCATCTGCTGGCTCGGCTACGGCGAGCGGGCCCGCTTCGGCGCCGTCATCAACCACCTGGTGAAGAAGGGAAAGACGGCCGCGCCCGTTGTCATCGGCCGTGACCATCTGGACACGGGGTCAGTCGCCTCGCCCAACCGCGAGACCGAGAACATGCGGGACGGCTCGGACGCCATCGCCGACTGGCCGGTCCTCAACGCCCTGCTCAACGCGGTCAGCGGCGCCTCCTGGGTGTCCGTCCACCACGGCGGCGGCGTGGGCATCGGCCTGTCCATCCACGCCGGCATGGTCATCGTTGCCGACGGCACGCCCGCGATGGGCCGCCGGCTGGAGCGCGTCCTGACGGTCGACCCGGGTTTGGGCGTCGCCCGCCACGCCGATGCCGGATACCCGGATGCTATCGCCTGCGCGAAAAAGAACCGCATCAAGATCCCCATGATGAAATAAGCCTGGCCGCAGCCCGCGGTCCGGCCCGGGTTATTGCCGATCGTCAATAACGAGCGACGCGCCGCGGCGCGCTTGCCCTTCCGATGTCAACCCGCCTTTCCGGCGGCTTCCGATTTCCTATCCCATCCTGAATTTTATCAACGACTTGGAATGCGTTCTGAGCCCCTCGCCCCTGGCACGTCCCTTGCTTTGGAGAGGGCGAAAGGAGAGACCGATGAAAAAACTGGCAGCTTTGGCCCTCGCCGGGCTCGTCCTCGTCTCAGCGGCCTTGTTTTTTCCCACGGCCCTCGCCGCCCACGACGTCAATGAGTGCTACAAGAACCACCGGGATTGCCGGGAGAACGCCCTCAATATGGACGCTCCCTGGTTCAAGGTCATGCTCATGCTGACGGTTTGTGACATCGCGCTCGGCAAGTGCGCCCTCGGCCTATGACGGAGACGAAGAGGGCCCTCGCCTTCGAGGGCCCTCGATCCTTTTCCCGGGGAGGCACGAAAGAGATGAGAGGAGAAAAGCGCTTGATCATGGCGGTCCTCGGCGTCCCGCTGGCCGTTTTAGCGGCGGCCCGGACGATGGACAGACCCGAAATAAGGAAATGGAAGGCGGTCGAGATCGCCTTGCCGGCCAACGACGCGGACGAGGCGTGCCTCGGGCGGCCCATCGCCCTGGCCCTCGACGCTGATCATCTCTACATCGTCGACGCCCAGGACGGAGCGGTCAAGCTCTTTTCCAAGAACGGGGAATTCCTTAAGGCGGTCGGCCGGAAAGGCCGCGGTCCCGGCGAGCTCTCTTTCCCATCGGGCGTGTCGGTCATCGGCGGCCGGCTCTTTGTCGCGGATAAATTCAATTATAGGATTCAGGCCTTTGACCGGGCGGGGGAGCCCCGCGGGGGATTTCCGGTGCCCTTCGCGCCGGACAAGGCCTGCGTCCTTAACGGCGAAACGCTCCTCGTCACGAGCAGCCCGACCGGCCGGACGGCGGCCGAAAAAATGCTCCACCTCTACGACTTCGGCGGCCGCCTCCGCTGGGAAGGGCTCGAGGCCCGGGCGTCCTCCGATCCTGTGTTCGACGCCTTCATCAACATGATCCTCGTCTTTCCCGGCGAGGGCGGTGAATTTTTCGTCGTCTTCCGGAGCGGCGAGCGGAGCATCCTTCGCTTCACGGCCTCCGGAGCCCTCGTCGGGAAGATCCCCGTCGACGAGCGCTATGCCTTCCAGCCGTTGGACCTGCCCTTCCGGGGACCGAAAAAGCGTCTCCTCGGTTTTTGCTGGGCCGCGACCTGGGACCGGGGATTGTTCTATATATCGGCGCCCGCGCCCGTGGAGGGGAAGGACCTCGGACCGGGAAGGCTGCTGTCTGTCGTCGACCGGCAGGGCCGTCTGACCGCTTCTCTTGAACTTCCGTGTCCAGTCCACCGTTTCGTCGTCGAAGGAACGCGTGTCTACGCCGTCGATGACGACGGCGGGCTGAGGATATTCGAGGTCGTGCGATGAAACGTGGTTTGTTCCCCATCGCCCTCGCCGCCGTCCTCGCCGGAGGCGCGATGGGCGCGGGCCGGGCCGCCGTCAAGGCCCGTATCTGCGCCTCGCTCGAAGAGGCGTCCCGGGGCTCGCCCGGCCCGGTCCTTCTTGTCTTCTTCTCGACGGATTGCCCGATCTGTTACGACGATCTCTTCGAGTCGAGATACCTCATCGATAAAGGCCGTTGGCCGGTGTCCGTGGTCGGCGTCTTTTCCGGGCCGCGGGATGACCTCCGGACCTTTCTCGAGAAATACGCCTGGACGCTGCCCGTCGTCCTGGACAGGCGGAAGGCCCTTTTCAAGAAGTACAAGGTGGACGCCGTTCCCTTCAAGGCCCTGCTACTCGGTATGGAAGCGGTCTACCGGGACGACCCTTACGGTGATCCCGACGGCCGCCGGGAGGAATTGAAACGATGTTTGACACGGCTCTTTTTCCGCTGACCTGGCGTGTCATGCGGTGCCGGCTCGTCGCCTCGCCGCTGACCTTGGCGGCCGGGCTGGCCTTCCCCGCGGTCGTCGTCTGGATCGGAATCCGCGACTCCTACGAAACGGCGGCCAAGTTCTTCTTCTTTCTCTTTCCCCACGTGTTCCTCATCGCCGCCCAGGATATGGTCCGCACGGATATCGACGGCGGTGCCCTCGAGAACGTCCTTTTCCTCGGGGGGAGGTTCAGGCGCTTTTTATGGGCGAAGAACTTCGTCCTGGCCGGGACCGTCGGGGCCTACACGCTCCTTCTTTTCGCCCTGCTCTCGGCCTGGGGACTGGCCGTGGGCAAGTTCAGTCCCGTCCACGCCGCCCGATTCGGGATGGGGCTTCTGGCCGGGTTCTATTATATCGGCCTGGCCGGGACCCTGAGCTATTTCCTCAGGGCCGGCTCGAATGCGCTGGTCCTGCTCCTCTTCCAAGCGGCCGCCGTGATCGGGCTCCTCTTCTCGGTCACTTCGCGGACGGGTTTCCTCGACTACGCGGCCTCGGGCCGCTTCCCCGGCCTCGGTTCCAAGCTCCTCTTCGGCGGGCTCGTCGCCGTCCTGCCCAACGTCGTCGTGGCGGGCCGCCTGGCCGCGTTCGGGGCGGAGGTCCTGGCTGGGCTCGCGCTATCGCTTTTCGTCCAGGATCGGCTGGCCCGGGGGCTCGAGCTCAGGAAATAGGAGACGAACATGATCGAAGCTCATCGGCTATCCAAACACTTTGGCCCGGTCCAGGCCCTGCGGGACGTCAGCTTCAAGATCCGGAAAGGGACGATCACGGCCATGCTCGGCGAGAACGGCGCGGGCAAGACGACCACGCTCAAGATCATCCTCGGGTTCCTCAGGCCGGACTCGGGGACCGTCATCGTGGCCCCCGGCCGCGTCGGGTACATCCCCGACAGGCCGGCCTATTTCACCTGGCTCGACGGATGGACGATCCTGGGGTTGTCCGACGGACAGCCCGCCGGGAACGGCGAGGATTCAGGGGCGCGCATCCTGGCGGTCGCGGCCGACCTCCTCTTCGACCCGGCCCTCCTCCGGCGCCGCCCCGGTTCGTACTCGGCCGGGAACGCGAAGAAGTTCGCCTACCTTCAGAACCTCATCGCCAGGCCGGACCTCCTCGTCGTCGATGAGCCCTACGCCGCCCTCGATCCGCCCTCGATCAAATGCGTCCGGGACCTCTTCCTCAAGCTGCGAGACGCCGGGACGACCCTTCTCCTGAGCTCTCACATGCTGGCCGAGATGGAGAGGATCGCCGACGGTTTCATCGTCCTCCGCGGGGGAACGGCCATCGCCCATGCCGGGATCAAGGAATGGCGCCTTCTACGCTCGGCCCGGACGGCGCCGGACCTCGAATCGGTATTTCTCCACCTCACCGGATCTTGAAAAGGGCGGCTTAGATGATCGTGCCGTCGGGGATGACGGCGCTTTTCGGGACGACGATGATGCCGTCGACTATGACGTAGTTCTCGGCGGATTCGTTGGCCGTCCCGGTCCGGTTGACCAGCCTGACGCCGTGGCCGATCCGGGCGTTCTTGTCGACGATGGCGTTGCGGATCTCGCAGTCGCGGCCGATCCCGACGTTGGGAATTCCGCTCTCCCGGTTCCGTGCCAGGTCCTCCCGCGATTCGAAATAGTCGGCGCCCATGATCACGGCCCGCTCGAGGCGGCAGTTGTCGCCGATGCGAGACCGGATGCCGACGATGGAATCCTGGATCCGGGAGCGGTTGACGATGCTGCCTTCGCAAAGGATGGCGTTCTCGACCTCGGAGGCGAGGATCTTGGAGCCGGGGAGGAAGCGGGCGTGGGTGAAAATGGGCTTGTTCTCGTCGTAGAAGTCGAACTTCGGGAGGGGCCGGGTCAGATCCATGTGGGCCTCGAAAAAACTCGGGATGGTCCCGATGTCCTCCCAGTAGCCGTCGAAGAAGTGACCGAAGACCCGGCGCTCGCCGATAGCGTGGGGGATGACCTCCCGGCCGAAATCCTTGTAATCGGCGTGGGCGAGCAGGTCGCGGAGGACGTTCTGGTTGAAGAGATAGACGCCCATAGAGGCGAGGTGGGTCCGTCCCTCGGCGGTGATCCCGAACTTCTTGAGGATGTCCTCCGGGACCCTCATCCGCTCGACGTCGGCGGCGGCCTTTGGCTTTTCGGAGAACTCGGTGATCTGGCCCCGGCCGTCGACCTTCATGACGCCGAACTCCGGCGCCTGCTCCGCCCGGACGGGCGTGACGGCGATGCTGATATCGGCGCCGCTCGCCTCGTGGGACTCGAGGAACTTCCTGTAGTCCATCCGGTAGAGATGGTCGCCGGAAAGGACGAGGACGAGAGACCCGGCGTCCTTGATAAAATCGAGGTTCTGCCGGACGGCGTCGGCCGTGCCCTGGTACCAGTTCCTATTCTCGAGGGTCTGCTGGGCCGAAAGGAGGGTGATGAAGTCGCGATGGAAATTGTCGAAACGGTAGGTCGTGAAGATGTGGCGGTGGAGGGACTCGCTGGCGAACTGGGTCAGCACGAAGATGCTGCGGACGTTCGAATGGATGCAGTTCGAGATGGAGATGTCGATGAGCCGGAAGCGGCCGGCGACGGGGACGGCCGGCTTGCTTCGGACCTTGGTCAGCGGATAGAGCCGGCTGCCTTGCCCTCCGGCCATGATGATGCTGACGACGTTGGCCATGCGGGCATTGTAGCACCCTCTGTCCACCAAGCAAAGAGGGACAGTCCCTCTTTTCTATTTTGCCGGCTTTGGGCTAAGATGAGGCCGCAGTGTACGACGTCATTGTGATCGGAGCGGGCCTCGGCGGGCTCATCGCGGCGGCCAAGCTGGCCGGCGCGGGGCTAAGTGTGCTCGTCCTCGAAAAAAAAGGCCTGCCCGGGGGCACGAGCTACGTTTTCCGCAGGGGCGGCTATTCCTTCCCCATGGGTCCGCTGTCGTTCGGCTTTCCCGGCCGCGTCCGGAGTTTCCTGGCTGCCGCCGGGATCGAGGAGAGTCTCGAATTCCGGCGGAGCGGTTTCGAGATCCGGACGCCCGCCCTCGATGTCGTCATCTCTCGGCCGATCTCTGAGCTTGAGTCAGAGCTCGGCCGGCTTTATCCCGGAGAAGCCGGGGGCCTGACCCGGTTCTTCGCCGTCCTCCGGAGCGCCATAGCCGTCTCCAAGGACATGGATCTGTGGCATCCCGATTTTGGCCTGACTCCCAGCCCGGGCCGGGCAGACCTTTCCGCCGCGGCTGTTTTCGATGACCGGGTCCGCGCCGTCGGGGAGCTTTCCCGCACGTCGGCCGCCGGAGTCCTCGACCCGCTCGTCGCCGACGGGCAGTTGAAGAATCTTCTTGGCTCCATGGGCTCTCGCCGGCCGGAGATGTCCATGCTCAACCTGGCCTTGATGTGGAACCTCATGGCCGAGGAGGGCATCTGGTTCCCGGAGCGCGGCGTCCACGGCCTCGCCGACCTTCTCCGCGAGCGGCTGGCCGCGGCCGGAGGAGAGCTCCGCCTCGGGACGCCCGTCGGAAAGATCCTCGTCGAGAATGGCCGGACGGCCGGCGTCGTCACGGCGGCGGGCGAAGTCTTGTCCTCGCGCTGGGTCGTCTCCAACGCGGACTACAAAACGACCTTCCTCGAGCTCCTCGACGCGGCCGATATTCCCGGCGTGGATCTGGAACTGGTCCGCGGCGTTCCCTACACCGGCTCGGAACTCTGCGTCTATCTCGGGATCCGGCCGGATGCCCTCGATCTCTCGGCGCTGAAGGCCGAACATCTCTTTTATAGGCACGAGATCAGGGACAGGGACGATCCCGACCCCGAGGATTTCGACAACCGGGAGCTCGAGATCTGCCATTGGTCCCGCAAGGCGCCGGACCTCTCGCCTGCTGGCCGGGCCGCGCTCGTCCTCCGAGCGGGATTCCCGTACGAGCTCTTCACGTCTTGGAGGGTGGGGGAAAAGAAGCGCCGTGCCGGCTACGGCGAGCTCAAGAGACATCTGGCCCTGAAGCTGGTGCGAACGGCCGAACATATTCTTCCCGGGCTCTCCGGCGCCGTCGAGGTCATGGAGGCCGCCACGCCCCTGACCTATCGGGATTGGGGCGGCCGGTATGAGGGGTCTGTCGCCGGATGGACCTGGGCTGCCCGGCCGTCCGGCGCGCTTGCCGGAAAGATCCTCGTCCGGACGCCCGTGCCGGGCCTCCTTGCCGCCGGCGCCTATGCGGCGACCGAATTGTTCCTGGGCGGCGTGCCCACGGCCCTCTACACGGGCAGCCTCGCCGCGGACATCATACTCGACCGGTAGAAAAAGGATCTCTCCAGATATTCCCCAGAAGTGCGGCTCCGGGCCGCTCCGCCGCACTTCTGTCGGTCGCTTCTCAGAATACGCTCCCTGCCGCCCCTCCGCTACGGGGGTCTTCAGGGCGACATCCATCGCCGCCTCACGATGGACTTCCCCATTTCTGGGAGAAGAACAATAAAAAAGGGACGCCCGCCTTAGGCGGACGTCCCTTGGACGTTCGAGCCGGTTCGACCGGCTTATTTGGCCGCGTTCTGGACGGGGGCGAGGTCGTCGATGATCCACATGCCCCGGCCGTTCGTGGCGATGATCATGGCGTTGTCGCGCGGGTGGATGGCGATGTCCCAGACATAGCTCGTCGGGAGCCCGCCGCCGAGGACGTTCCAGGTCTTGCCCGCGTCCTGGCTGACGTAAACGCCCGTGTCCGTGCCCGCGTAGAGGATGTCCTTTTTCTTCGGGTCTTCACGGACGACGTTGACCGGGCCGCCGGGAATGTTCGCGGCGATCGAGACCCAGGTCTTGCCGTAGTCGATGGACTTGAAGATGTAGGGGTTGAAGTCGTCGTCGTGGCGGCCGATGAGCGTCACATAGACGGTGGCCGGGTCGTATTTCGAGGCGACGACCTTCCAAACGTGCTTGTTGAAGGGGAGTCCGGTCGTGATCTCCGTCCAGCTGTCGCCGCTCGTCTTCGTCACCCAGACCCGGCCGTCGTCCGTGCCCGCGTAGAGGAGGCCGAACTTGAACGGCGATTCGTCGACCGCGGTGATCGAGGCGTAGGGGATGGCGTAGGGCCATTTGCCCTGTTCCGCGGGGTTGTTGTAGGTCAGGTCGGGGCTGATCTTCTCCCAGGTTTCGCCCTTGTTCATGGACCGGAAGAGGTACTGGAAGCCGTGGTAGACGACCTGCGGGTTATGTGGCGAAAGCATGGTCGCCGCCAGCCACTGGCCGCGATGTGCCGGTTCGCCCTCGGCCGCCTTCGGGTAGACCTCCTTGCTCGTCCACTGCCCGTTCTTGTACTCGGAGCGTTCGAGCCGGCCGTAGAAAGACGAGGAGTAGACGGTGTTCGGGTCCGTCGGATCGACGCCTATCAGCGTCCCTTCGCCGCCCGGCGCCGTCTCCCATTTCGGCTGGGGCATGCCGAAGCGCCGACGTCCGGCCGGAGCGCCTGTGGTTGGCTTCTGGAGAGGGATAAGGCCGCGGTAGGTGCCTTGGTCCTGGACCGAGCCGTAAACCCAGAACGGGGTCGAGAAGTCGAAGGAGACGTTGTAGAACTGGACGCAGGGGATGCCGTTGTGGAAGTCCCGCCAGCTTTTTCCGCCGTCGTAGGAAACGTTGACGCCGCCGTCATTGTTGTTGATGAGGTGGTCGCTGTCGCCCGGGTCGATCCACAGGCCATGGTGGTCGCCGTGAAGCCCTTCGGAGTAGAGGTTGACGAAGGTCTTGCCACCGTCTGTCGACTTGGACAGACCCAGGCCCATGATGTAGATCGTCTCCGGCGAGTTGGGGTCGACGCGGATCTGGGCGAAGACCCAGCCGTAGGTGCCGCCGAAGCGATCCATGCCCGGCGGGCTGACCTTGCGCCAGCTCCCGCCAGCGTCGTCGGAGCGGTAGACCTCGGCGCCGACGATGCCCCGCTGGAGCGGCCGGCCGTAGGAGTCTCTTCCTCCCGCCGGGGGCTCCGCGCCGGGGGTGTGGTTGTCGACGTAAGCGTAGATGACGGACGGTTTCGTCCGGCAGAGGTCGATGCCGATGCGGCCAGTGAAGTTCGTGTCGGGCAGCCCGCTATTGATGGGCGTCCAGGTCTTGCCGCCGTCTATCGTCTTGAACAAGCCGTCCTCTCCGCCGGGCACGGGGTCGCTCCAGCGCCGGCGCATGCGGTTCCAGGTGGCGGCGTAGAGGGTGTCGGGCTGCTGAGGATCCATGACGAGGTCGTTCGCCCCGACCTTCTCGTTGATGTAGAGGACCTTCTGCCAGGTCGCACCGCCGTCGGTCGTCTTGTAGACGCCCCGATCGGGGTTGGTCGTCCATTCGTGGCCCGTGGCCGCGACGTAGACGATATCGGGGTTCTTCGGGTGGATGACGACCCGGGCGATCGTGTAGGTCCCTTCGAGCCCCATATGCTTCCAGGTCTTGCCCGCGTCGGTCGACTTGTAGATGCCTATCCCGGCCTCGGAGGCCCGGAAGATGTTGGCCTCGCCCGTCCCGACCCAGACGATGTTGGGATCGGACCCGGCGACGGCGATGTCGCCGATGGAGAGCGTCGGCATGTCGTCGAAGATGGGTTCCCACGTCGTGCCGGCATTGACGGTCTTGAAGACGCCGCCCGTGGCCGCGCCGGCGTAAAAGACCGTTCGGCTGCCGAGCGGCACGGCGACGTCCGTCACGCGGCCGCCGAGGTCGAAGGGGCCGATGAAGCGCCACTTGAGGTCCTTCGTCGGCGACTGCTGTTTCATGGCCGTGTGCTGCTCGAACCATTTGAGCCGCTGGGTTGTGTCGGTGTTCTCGAATTTTCTTTGACCCTTGGCCGGCGCCTTGCCCTGGGGTGCGGCCGCGAGAAAGCCGACCAGAAGGGCGATGACGCCGAGGGCTAGAACCGTACGTTTGGATAAACGCATAGGAAACCTCCCTGATAATTCCGGATTCGAAGATGGTGGATGCATCCTCATGGCGAGATGTTTAATATATGATATTTCAGAGCCATCTGTCAATATAAATCATCGCCGCCGCCGGCTACTTTTTCGGTGGAGCGATGTCGAGGACCTCGATCTCGTAAACAAGCAGCGTATTGGGGGAGATGACGAAGCGCTTCTCGCCCGGTATTTGCTTCGCGTAGAATCCGCCGTTCCTATAACCCTGCTCCGAGGGGACGATCAGAAGACGTTTCTCGCCTTTCCTCATCCCGGCCATCGCCGCGTCCAGCCCTGGATTGACGCGCGTCATGCCGGCGACGAACTCGAACGGTTCGGGGATCTCGCCCCAATACGGTTTGCCCTCTTCGGTCGTGCTGACGAAAGATTTGCTGGCGAACGGCGCCTTGCCCGTGTAAACGGCCTTGAGTGTCGCGCCGGCGAGCGGAAGGGGCCCGCTTCCTTCCTTCAGAACGACATATTTGACGCCGCCCTCCGCTTCGACGGCCCCGGGCCAATTGGCCGCGATGAATTCGCCCTCTTTGGCCTTTTTCTCGGCGTCGGCTTTGAGGACGCGCGCCCGGGCTTCTTCGACCATGGCCAGGAACGACTCCGTCGCCGGCTTGAACGCCCGGGCCTTTTTACCGACGCGGACGATCCTCACGGTCCGGACCTCGTCGCCCTGAACGATGGCCATGACAACGTCCATCCCTTCGACGACCTCGCCGAAGACGGTGTAATCGCCGTCGAGGTACGAGCGGTCGCCGAGGGTGATGCACCATTGGCTGGAGTTCGTGTGCGGCCCGCCATTGGCCATGTTGACCATGCCCGCCCGGCCGTGGTTGAGCTCGGGCAGGACGATCTCGTTCGGGAACTCGTAGCCGGGGTCTTTCGCTTTTTCGCTCGCGGCGATGCCGCACTGGATGACGTGGCCGGGGACGACGCGGTGCCATTTGGTCCCGTCGAAATACGGCGTGCCGGGGGGGAACGCAGCGTTCGCGATGGTGCCCTCGGCCAGGCCGACGAAGTTGGCCGCGGTCATGGGAGTTTTTTCGAATTCGAGCCGGAGGACGATGAGGCCCTTGTTGGTCGCGACCTCGGCGTAAAGCCCTTCGGGGTATTTCGGGCTCCGGCAGGCCGGAGCGACAACCAGACAGAGAACGGCCAGGGCGAATAGCACGCGCTGGAATGAATGCATGGAAAACCTCCCTTAAATTCCGGGGCCGGGCTTCCCCGCCCCGGTCCCTGCAAGACCGGGGTTGGGCGCCGGCAAAGCGCTGTCTCGAAAGAGGACGTGGATGACGACGATCTCGGAAGCGCCGACGGTCCTGACCGGGGGCCCCCAGAGCCCGACGCCGCTCGTGACGATGAAATGGGTATCGCCGGTTTTGCGATGCCCCCAGCTGAGCCCGTACTCGAGCTGCGTCACGAAGTTGGCGGGGAACAGCTGGCCGTGATGGGTATGACCCGAAAGCTGCAGGTCGACCCGCGTCCGGCTGGCGGCCTCCATGTCCGTCGGCCGATGGTCGAGCAGGATGATAGGCAGGTCGTCGGGCGCTTCGAGGAGAAGGCGGTCGATCGACTTCCGGTTCCTCGAGCGGGCGTCCCGCCGGCCGACGAGGATGAACGCGCCTTCGACGATCGCCAGCTCGTCCTGGAGGAACCGGATATGCGACCGGACGAAGAATTCCCCCGAGGTCCTGGCGTAGCCCTCGTGGTTTCCGGGGACGGCGAAAACGCCGTAGCGGGATTCGAGCCGCCGGAACTGGGCCTCGATAGCGCTCCTGTCCCCGTCGTCGCGGTGGCCCTCGAGGATATCGCCGCCGATGAGGACGAGGTCGGGCTTTTGGGCGTTGACCTTGTCCACGAACCTCTCCAGGAAGTTTTTCGGCGTGAGGCTGCCGAGATGGAGGTCCGCGGCGAAAACGACCTTCATTTCGCGAAGCGTCGATGACCGGCGCGGGATCTCGATCATGTATTTGTGGCCGCGCAGGACGTTGGCGTTGACGATCCCGGCGGCGACGACGAGGACCGGGACGGCCAGGACGATGGCGAGCCGCTGGAGCCGGAACCTCTCGCTCCGGACTGTTTCGCGTGTGATGGCCTTGGACAAACGCAGGATGGCGACGGCCAGGTCCGTCAGGAGCACGGTCATGGTGAAGTACAAGATCAAGGGCAGGGCGTAGTATCCGGCCAGGACGAGGAGCTTCAGCCCGCCACGGATCGTTCCGTGGGACAGGCTCTCGGCGGCGGGATAGCCGGCCGCGAGCAAGGCCACCAGGATGGTCGAAAGGTTCCTCAAGGCCGGGCGGGCGATGAGCGTCCGCAGCCGCCAGGCGGCATAGATGACCAGCGGGACAGACATGAGGAGTTCGTTGAAGAGATACATGTCGATCAGGACAGGACTTTGAGGAGGTGGTAGTCCGATTCGATGTCGGTCTCCTTGGCCTCGCCCGCCGTCCCGAAGGGCAGGAATTCCACCCGGCCGTTCCGAAGATGGACGCAGCCGCAGCTCCGGCCCTCCCTGAGGGCTTCGACGGCGGCGTGCCCCAGCCTCGCCGCCAGGATGCGGTCGACGGCG
>JBFYOD010000163.1:0-23415 GCA_041303965.1 Candidatus Aminicenantota bacterium | reverse complement strand
CGAGCCGCTCAAGGCTCTCCTCCTAGGGGCACTTTTCGGCCTGATCTCTTACGCCACCTACGACCTCAGCAACCTGGCCACCCTGAAGGGCTGGCCGATCATCGTGACCGTCGTCGATCTCCTCTGGGGCGCCACGCTCGGCGGGTTGGTTTCCCTGACCGGCGCCCTGCTCGGACGCTGGCTGCTCAAACTCTAAAGGCCCAGGCGATCATCGCCGGGCTCGAATCGAACCCGTCGATCTCACGACCGGCCTTGGCGGCAAAGACTATCTGCACGGAGGCGCTGTCCGGGTCCGGACAGAGCGGTCAATACCGGCGTCCCGAACCTAGATATCCCAAGGGGCCGACTCCCGGGGGATCATGGCCCGCATTTTGCATCTTTCTTCATGCGATCTTCGTCTTACTTCATATAGAGGAGAAGCCCATGCAAAAGACCCTCCTGATCACGACAGGGATCATCGCCCTTTGCGGGTCAGCTCTGGCCCAAGGCGTGGCCGTCCCCTTCGATGCCGCGCACTGGAACCTTGACAACGCCCGGGTCGTGGAACAGGCGGGCCGTCAGGCGGTTGCCGGACTGGCCGTCCTCAAGGACGTCGAGTTCGAGGACGGAGTCATCGAATTCGACGTCTGGGCGCCCGACGTCCGCCAGACCGGCGGCCGGGCCTACCCGGGCGTCATCTTCCGCATGCGGACGCCCCAGCAGGCCGAGAGGCTCTACATCCGCCCCCACCGCGCCGGCCTTTACGCGGACGCCATCCAGTACACCCCCGTCTTCAATGGCGTCGCCGGCTGGCAGCTCTACAGCGGCGAGGGGTTCTCGAACACCCTCCAGTTCTCTTTCAGCGCCTGGGTACCCGTCCGGGTCGAAGTGACCGGCCGCCGGGCGCGCGTATTCGTCGGAAAAGCGGGCGCACCCGCTCTCGTCATTAACGACCTCAAACACGGCCTGAGCAAGGGGGCCTTGGCCCTCTATGGAGAGGGAGCGGCCTTTTTCTCCAACTTCCGGTACGATCTGGGCAAAAGCCCCGAATTCCCTCCCCCGCCGCCGGCCGGCGCCGTTCCCGGCGTCATCGCCGATTGGGAGCTCAGCCGCGGCTTCCCCGCCCTGCTCCTCGACACGGAAGAATACCCTGAACCCAAGATGCTGGCCGAAGCGAAGTGGCGGAAGGTCTCCGCCGAGCCCTCGGGCCTCGTCGACGTCGCCCGCTTCGCCGCGTTCAACGGCGTCGAGCCGGAGAGCGTGCTGGCCCGGACGGTCGTCCGCTCGGACGGCCGCAAGCAAGCCCTGAAGATCGACTTCGGCTACAGCGACGCCCTGAGCATCTTCCTCAACGGATCTCCTGTCTTCTCCGGGGACAGTTCGTACCGGCTTCGCGATTCCTCGTTCCTCGGCATCGTCGGCTACTTCGATTCGGTGACTTTGCCTCTCCGCAAGGGGGCGAACGAGCTTCTCTTCGTCGTCACCGAGGGATTCGGCGGCTGGGGGTTCATGTGCCGCGACGCCGAGGCGGTCTTCGCGGCTCCCGGCCTCACCGAAGCATGGCGGACGCCGCGGGTCTTCCGCATGCCCGAATCCGCGGCCTACGACGCCGCCCACGACTCCGTCTATGTTTCGATCTATGACGCCACGACGCCCAGCCAGGGGCAAGGGCGGCAGGCTCTCGTCCGGATCTCCCTCGACGGAAAAGCTGTCGAGCCCGCCTGGGTTTCGGGCCTCAACAATCCGACCGGCCTGGCCGTCCACAAGGACAAGCTCTACGCGGTGGAGCGCGCGGCGCTGGCCGAGATCGACATTCCATCGGGCAAGATCGTCGCCCGGTATGCCCTCCCCGCCCCTGTTTTTCCGAACGACGCCGCCGTGGATCCGGCCTCGGGACACGTCTTCATCTCGGACTCGGGTAAGAACATGATCTACAAGTTCGATGGTGCCAAGGTCGAGCCGTGGCTCGCCGGCCCGGACATCCCTCAGCCCAACGGCCTTCTCGTCCACGGCGGGCTTCTCGTCGTCGGGACGACCGCCGACGGTTCCCTCAAAAAGATCGACATCGCGACGAAGACCGTGAGCCAGATGGCCCGCCTCGGCGCGGGCATCGTCGACGGCATCGCCCTCGACGGCGACGGGAACTATCTCGTCTCCCATAACGAGGGCCGGCTCTTCCGGGTGACGCCGGCGGGCGTCGTCGCCAAAGTCCTGGACACGACGACCGTCCAGATGAACCTGGCCGATTTCGCGTATATCCCGGAGTCCGGGCTGCTGGTCGTCCCGACCTATGCGGACGGCCGGGTCGCGGCCTTCATGATCAAGTGAACGAACTCGGGCGCGGCGCGCCAGGCCGCGGCCACGCAACCATTCGCCCCGAAGCGACGTCTTTACAAGATGAGGCCGGCATGGTGCCTATCGGCTTTTTGAGGGAGGAATCACATGTTTAAGAACTATTTGATCACGAGCTGGCGGAATATCCTGAGGTCTAAGGGATTTTCCTTCCTCAACATCTCCGGGCTGGCCGTCGGCCTGGCCGTGTGTTTTCTCATACTCCTCTATGTCCGGGCCGAACTCAGCTACGATGCCTACCACGCCTACGCCGACCGGACCTACCGGATCCAGAACGCCTGGTTCAACGCGGACGGCTCGATCCAAGGGGAGTTCGCCACCCTGGCCCCTTCCTATGCGCCGCTCCTCCGGAACGATTTCCCGGAGATCGAGCGCCTGGCCAGGATCTGGGGACCGGGAGGGATGGTGATCAAGGTCGGCGACCAGGTCTTCACCGAAGAACGTTTTTTCTTCGCCGAGCCCGAGATCTTCGAGATCCTGACGATCCCCCTCGGCAAGGGCGATCCCGCCACAGCCCTCCAAGATGTCGGCAGCGTCGTGCTCTCCAGGACCATGGCCCGGAAGTACTTCGGGGACGGGGATCCCATGGGCCGCGAACTCATCATTCCGAGCCAGGGCAACCGGGCTCTTCAGGTCTCGGGGATCATGGAGGACGTCCCCGCCAACTCCCACCTTCACTTCGACTTCCTGGCGTCCTATGTGACATTGAAAGGCCTCTCCGGAAGCGGGGACAACGATTACTTCCTCGGCACGCGGAACTTTTCCGACAACGTGACGGGGATCTACGCCCGGCTTTCGACCCGCGACGGCGGGCCCGCGCTCCAGGCCAGGATCCCCGCCTTCCTCGACAAGCACTTTCCGCCTCGCGCCGACGATCAGGGGCGCCTGGTCAAGACGAGCGAGTCCCGGACGCTCCATGTCCAAAAGGTCAAGGACATCCACCTCTATTCCCACACCCGTTCCGATTTCGAGCCCGGCGGCGACATCCGCTATGTCCGGCTCTTCACGGTCGTCGCCTTCTTCATCCTGGCCATCGCCTGCGTCAATTTCATCAACCTGTCCACCGCCCGGGGCGTCAAACGGGCCAAGGAGGTCGGCCTGCGGAAGGTCGTCGGAGCCGGGCGCCGGATGCTGGCCGTCCAGTTCCTCGGCGAGTCGTTCCTGGTCACGCTCATTTCGCTCCTCCTGGCCGCGGGCCTGGTGGCGCTCGCCCTCCCCGCTTTCGGCCGGTTCACCGGTCATGTCATGGGGTTCGGCCGCGTCCTTTCGCCGGCCAACCTGCTCGTTTTTGCGGCCGGTTTCCTGATCACGGGCCTGGCCGCCGGGATCTACCCCGCCCTTTACCTGGCGTCCTTCCGGCCCTCGGCCATCCTCCGCGGCGAGCTGACCCGGGGGACGGGAGGGACCGCCCTGCGCAAGTCCCTCGTCGTCTTCCAGTTCGCCATCTCCATCGCCCTCATCTTTTCTGTCACGGTCATCTCCCGCCAGACCCGCTTCATGCGAACGGCCGACCTCGGCTACGACCGCGACAACATCATCTGCGTGCCGGTCGAAAGGAGCATCTCGGCCCGCTGGACGGACATGAAGAACGATCTCCTCCGGGAAAGGTCCATCCTGGCCGCGACACTGTCCAAGCGCGCGCCCGCGGGCCGCCTCCTCGACTCGCCGGGCTTCTGGGCCGAGGTCGACAGGGCCAAGGTCCAGAACACGGTCGGCATGCCCCACAACCGGGTCGAGCACGATTTCTTCAAGACCTACGGCATGGACCTTGTCGCCGGCCGCGATTTTTCCATCGACATGCCCACCGACGCCGCCGAGGCCTTCATCCTCAACGAGACGGCCGTCAAGCGGCTGGGGTTCAAGAGCGCCGAGGCGGCCGTCGGCGCGAATTTCGGGACCTTCTCCCCGAACAGGACGGGCCGGGTCATCGGCGTCGTCCGGGATTTCAACTACGAGTCCCTCCATCGACCGGTCGTCCCCATCGTGACCTACGTCCTGCCCGGCCAGGCCAACACGCTGTCCCTGCGGATCGCCCCGGGCTCGCTCGACAAGGTCATCCGGCACGTCCAGTCCGTCTTCGACAGGACGAATCCGGCCGGACCGGTCAAATACGAATTCCTGAACGATCGCCTGGCGGCCCTCTACCGGAACGAGGAGAGGACGATGAAGATGTTCTTCGCCTTCAGCCTCCTGGCCATCGCCGTCGGCTGCCTCGGGCTCTTCGGACTGGCCGCCTATTCGGCCGAGCGCCGGACCAAGGAGATCGGCGTGCGCAAGGTCCTCGGCGCTTCCGTGCCGTCCATCGCCGGCCTTCTTTCTCGCGAATTCACCAAATGGGTCATCATGGCCAACATCATCGCCTGGCCCGTGGCCTATTTCGGCATGCGGCAATGGCTGCAGGGCTTCGCTTACAGGGTGCCGATAGGGATCGGGCCGTTCGTCCTCTCCGCCGCGCTGGCCCTGGTCATCGCCTTGATCACGGTCAGCTACCAGGCCGTCCGCTCGGCCGTCTCCGACCCGGTCGAGTCCCTGCGCTACCAATAAGGCTCCGGATCGGCGGCCATGGCGCGGGCCGGCCCCGGTGTGCTACTATGCCGGGCAGAAAATAGATGTCTTTGGACTTTTCTATAGCCCGGCTAGTACTCGGGGAGCAGCGAGGATTATGCAAATTATTTACTGCTCCCCGTAGTAACATGCCCGGGTCAACGATCCGATCGAACGGAGGCCCCCATGAGCATCCCCATTTTTCAGGTCGACGCTTTCGCCGAAGAGCCGTTCAAAGGCAATCCCGCCGGGGTCTGCCTGCTCCCAGCGGCCGCCGACGCGGCCTGGATGCAAAACGTGGCCGCCGAGATGAACCTGGCCGAAACGGCTTTTCCGCTCCCCGAGGGGGACGGTTTCCGCCTGCGCTGGTTCACGCCCAAGGTCGAGGTGAAGCTGTGCGGCCACGCCACCCTGGCCACGGCGCATGTCCTCTGGGAAACGGGGATCCTCGGCCCGGACCGTGAGGCGCGCTTCCAGACGCTGAGCGGGCTCTTGACGGCGCGGCGCGACGGCGCCCTCATCGAGCTCGATTTCCCGGCCCGGCCGCCGCTCCCCAAACCGCCGGAATGGGCCGACGCGGTCGTCGGCGCCCTGGGCATCAAACCCGTCTATATCGGGATGAGCGCCGAGGACGTCCTCTTCGAAGCGGCCGACGAAGAGGCGGTGCGCTCCATCAAGCCGGACTTCGCGACGCTCCGCTCTCTCCCGGCGCGCGGCGTCATCGTCACCAGCCGCTCCTCCGACAAGCGTTTCGATTTCGTCTCGCGCTTCTTCGCCCCCGCGGTCGGGGTCGACGAGGACCCGGTGACCGGCTCCTCGCATACCGTGCTCGTCCCCTACTGGGCCGGGCGGCTGGGGAGAACGTCGTTCACGGCCTACCAGGCCTCGGCGCGCGGGGGTATCCTCTATCTCCGTCTCGACGGCGACCGGGTCCGGATCGCCGGCAGCGCGGTGACGGTCATCAAAGGCGAGATTCTGGTCTAATAGGCTCGCGTCCTCTGGTCGGAGAGTTTGCTTTTCTCGCCGCAGTTCTTTATCCTTGGTCCATGGATACTCCGAGAGATATCCCGGCCGCCCGCGGGCAGCTTCAAATTCTCGTCGTCGACGATGAAGCCAACATTCGCCGGACGCTCTCGGTCTGTTTGGAAACCGAGGGCCATCAGGTCATCGGCGTAAGCAACGTCGCCGACGCGATGGCCGAGGCCGCCCGGCGTTCGTTCGACCTGGCTTTCGTCGACCTTCGGTTGGGCGCGGACGACGGCCTCGACCTGATCCCCGCTTTGCTGGCGCAATCCCCTTGGCTGAAGGTCATCGTGATCACGGCCTACGCTTCCATCGATACGGCCGTCGAGGCCATCCGTCGCGGCGCCACCGACTACATCCCGAAGCCTTTTACTCCGGCCCAGATCGGCCTGGCCGTCCGTAAGGTCTTCGAGATGCGGTCCCTCGAGCTGAAGGTCGCGGCCTTACAGGAGGACCTGGGGCGGGAACATCCCGAGATCGATTTCTCGAGCACAAACTCCCGCATGAAAAGGGCCGTCGACATGGCCCGTCAGGCGGCTTCATCCGAAGCTACCATTCTGCTCCGCGGAGAAAGCGGCACGGGAAAGACCGTCCTGGCCCGGGCCATCCATGGTTGGAGCCTACGGGCGTCGAAGGACTTTCGGATGGTCTCCTGCCCGTCCTTTTCGTCCGAGCTTCTGGAGAGCGAGCTCTTCGGGCACGTCAAAGGGGCATTCACGGGCGCCATCCGCGACAATCCCGGCCGGATCGCCGCGAGCGAAGGCGGAACGTTGTTCCTGGACGAGATCAGCGACCTGCCGCTCGCCCTCCAGCCGAAGCTCCTCCGCTTTGTCCAGGACAAGGAATTCGAACGCGTCGGCGACGACGTCACCCGAAAGGCCGACGTCAGACTCCTCACGGCCACCAACATCGATTTGGAGGCGGCGGTCAAGGCCAACCTGTTCCGTGAAGACCTTTTCTACCGCCTCAACGTCATCCAGGTCGAGATCCCCCCTCTCCGAGAGCGTCCGGAAGATGTCGGCCGACTGGCCGCGAAGCTGTTGACGTTCCATGCCCGGCGAAACCACCGCGCCTTCCTCGGTTTTTCCGACGAAGCGCTCAGCATGCTTCGGGATTATCCCTGGCCGGGCAATGTCCGTGAGTTGAGCAACGTCATCGAGCGAGCCGTCATCCTCTGCCGAGGCGATCGGATCGGCCCGGAGTTTCTGCCCCCCCGCCTCGCCCAAACCGACGCGTGCGCGCAGGTCGGCGACTCGGTCTCCCTTGAAAAAGTCGAAGAACGGCACATCCGGAGGATTCTAGCATCGGCCAGATCCCTTCAGGAAGCAGCCAAGGTCCTCGGCATCGACCAAGCCACCCTCTGGCGCCGCCGGAAAAAATACGGTATCTGAAGCTTCCGCCCGCCTTGCGGATCGCACGAGCAGTTCTTTAGCTCCCTTGCATAACGCAACGTCCATCAATATTAATGTCTGCTATCATATTGATATACAAATGATTACCAGGATTGACCATTGGCATGCCGCTTGCACTATTACGAACCCAAGGAGAATATAATGCTTGGATTGCGGCAAAAGATCACCCTGGGTTTTTGCGGCCTGCTGGCCATCCTCTTGATCATCGGCCTTCAGGGGATCCTAAACATCACCAGGTTGGGCGACTCGGTTGACGTGATCCTTAGAGAGAACTACAAAAGTGTCATCGCCTGCCAGCGGATGAAAGAAGCCCTGGAGCGCATCGACAGCGGCCTGCTCTTCACCCTCATCGGGGAGGCCGAGCGCGGCAGCGTGTTGATCCGCAAGAACGAAACCGAGTTCGAAGAGGCCCTGCGGATCGAGTTCGACACGATCACTCTTCCCGGCGAGGGTGAACAAGCCTCCCGCCTCCGCGATCTCTTCAACCGGTTCCGGGCGGAGCTCGGGACCGTCGAAAACACCTCCGGACCGGTGGTTTCCCGCCGGGAAGCCTACTTTGCAAGAATCCTCCCGCTCTTCGGCGAGCTCAAAGACACCGCGGACGGCATCCTCCGGATGAACCAGCAGAACATGAGCGACGCCAACGACCGGGCCCGGCGGACCGCGGCCCAGGCCCGACGGCAAATGTATATTCTCCTGCTGACCGGGACGGTCGCCGCGGCCGCTTTCATCGTCTTTTCCAGGAAGTGGGTCATGCGGCCCATCCACCAGCTGATCCGTTCCACGGAGGAGATCAGGCGCGGGAATCTCGACCTCGTCGTTTCCAGCACATCGCGGGACGAGATCGGCCAACTGTCCGAGTCCTTCAACATTATGGCCGCCAGCCTAAGGGAATTCCGGCGGACCGACCAAGCCAAGCTCCTGCGTATCCAGCGGGCTACCCAACAGGCCTTCGACAGCCTGCCCGACGCGGTCGCTGTCGTCGATACGGAAGGCCGCATTGAAGTCGCCACCGAGGCGGCCAAGACGACTTTCGGAATGAAGCCCGGCGCCGTCCTGTCCGACCTGCCGTTCAGCTGGCTGACCGAGCTTTTCGAGCGGGCCGTCCACACCAGCCGGAGGGCCGCTCTCGAAGGCGGAAGGGCCATTCAGCAATTCGTCCAAGGCCAGGAGAAGTATTTTCGACCGGAAGCCCTTCCGATCCTGGATAACGACCGTCTGACGACCGGGGCGATCATGATGCTCAAGGACGTCACCCAGGTCCGCCAGCAAGACGAGATCAAGAAGGGCGTGATCCGGACGGTATCCCACCAGTTGAAGACCCCCTTGACCTCCATCCGCATGGCCATCCATCTGCTCCTCGAAGAAAAAGTCGGCGCTTTGACGGAAAAGCAGGCGGAACTCCTTGTAGCGGCACGCGAGGACAGTGAGCGTTTGCACGAGATCCTCAACAACCTCCTCGACATCAGCCGCCTCGAAGCCGGGAGGGCACAGCTGGATCTACAGCGGGCCTCGCCCTCCTCGATCGTCCTCGACTCTCTCGAGCCGCATCGCCGGACCGCCCAGGACCGCGGCATCAGCCTGCGATCGGACGTCGCGGAGGATCTGCCCGACGTTTGGGTGGACAGGACGCGCGTCGGCCATGTCTTCGGCAATCTGCTCTCTAACGCCCTCAAGCACACGCCGCCCGGAGGCCGCATCACCGTTTCCGCCTCGGCCGGAGAGGATGCGGTCCGCTTCCTGGTTTCGGACACGGGCGAGGGCATCCCGGCACCGTTCTTGTCCCGGCTCTTCGAGCCGTTCTTCCGCGTTCCCGGTCGCGAGAACGAAACCGGCGCGGGACTCGGACTGGCCATCGCCAAGGAGATCGTCGACATCCACGGCGGAAACATGACCGCCGAGAGCAGCGAGGGAGAAGGTTCGACCTTCGCCTTCACTCTGCGGCGGGCCGATCGATTCTCCAAGGAAGAGGATCTTTCATGATCGATCTCATCGTTCTGGTCATCGGGCTCCTCCTGGTCGGCTATTTGCTCCTGACGATCTTCAAACCCGAGAAATTCTAAAGCGCGAAAAACATGAATATCCCCGGCGGACTCCAACTGGCCTCCTTCCTGGGGCTCCTGGCGCTCCTCACCAAGCCGATGGGCCTCCATCTCGTCCGCGTCCTCGATCCGCAGGGCAAGACGCGGCTCGACGGCGCGGTCAAGCCGGTAGAGCGCCTGTTCTACAGGATATTCGGCATCGATCCCGCCAAGGAGCAGGATTGGAAACGCTACCTCGGCTCCCTCCTGGTCTTCAGCCTGGTCGGGCTCGTGCTGACTTACTTCATACTCCGTCTTCAGCGCCTGCTACCCTTGAATCCACAACGGCTGGGCGCCGTCCGGCCCGACCTCGCCTTCAACACGGCGGCGAGCTTCACGACGAACACGAACTGGCAGAATTATTCCGGCGAGGCGACGCTGTCCTATTTTTCGCAAGCCGTTGGCCTCGTCTTCCACCAGTTCGCCTCGGCGGCGGTCGGCATCGCCGCGGCGGCCGCCCTGGTCCGCGGCCTGGCCCGACGGTCGGCCGGCACCATCGGGAATTTCTGGGTCGATCTCGTCCGGGTGAACCTCTACGTCCTCATTCCGATGAGCCTCGCCTTGGCGATCTTCCTGGGATCCCAGGGCGTTATCCAGAACTTCAAACCCTCTGTGGCCGCCCGTTCCGTCGAAACAGGGGAAGTCCAGTCCATCGCCCAGGGCCCAGCCGCGTCCCAGACGGCCATCAAGATGCTGGGGACGAACGGCGGCGGCTTTTTCAACGCCAACGCCGCCCACCCCTACGAAAATCCCACGCCCCTGTCGAATTATCTCCAGATGCTGGCCATCCTCCTGATCCCTTCCGGGCTTACCTATTATTTCGGCCGGACAGTCGGGAATCCCAAGCACGGCTGGGCCGTTTGGAGCGCCATGGCCATGCTTTTCCTGGCCGGGGTCCTCGTCTGCTGGACGGCCGAAAGAGGCGGCAATCCCCGCTGGGCGGAGCTCGGCGTCAGCCAGGCCGCGGGAAACATGGAGGGCAAAGAGGTCCAGTTTGGCGCCTTCGATTCGGCCCTGTTCGCCTCGGTCACGACGGCGGCCTCGTGCGGGGCCGTCAACGCGATGCACGACTCCTTTACGCCTCTGGGGGGGCTCATCCCTCTCTTCAACATCCAATTGGGGGAGGTTATTTTCGGCGGCGTCGGTTCGGGGCTTTACGGGATGATCATTTTCATCGTACTGGCTATCTTCCTAACGGGCCTAATGACCGGCCGGACACCCGAGTACCTGGGGAAGAAGATCGAGATCGCCGACGTCCGGATGAGCGTCCTGGCCGTGCTCATTCCCATCTTTTGTATCCTCGGCTTTTCCGCCTGGGCTGTCGTCAGCCGCGGGGCGGCGGCTTCGCTGAGCAACGCAGGACCGCACGGCCTGAGCGAGGTCCTCTACGCATTCTCGTCCAGCGCGGGCAACAACGGCAGCGCCTTCGCCGGCCTCAATGGCGATACGACCTTCTTCAACGTCACGCTGGCCCTGGCCATGCTCCTCGGCCGCTTCCTGGTCCTTATTCCTGTCCTGGCCCTGGCCGGGAGCATGGCCCGGAAAAAGGTCGTTGCCCTGTCGTCAGGGGGCTTTCCGGTCGGGGGACCGATGTTCACGCTGATCCTCATCGCCACGATCCTCATCGTCGGCGCCCTGACCTTCCTCCCGGCCCTGGCCCTCGGGCCAGTTGTCGAACATTTCGTGATGACCGGATCGCCGGTTCTTTACTAGCGGTGATGCGATATGGCTCATAAAACGCATTCCCTGTTCGACCGGCGGATCCTCGGCCGGGCGGCCGTCGATGCCTTCCGGAAGCTCGACCCGCGGCGGCTGATGCGAAATCCGGTCATCTTCGTGACGGAGATCGGCGCGGCCGTCATCACGCTTGAAGTCTTCGCCCGGACAGGAGGCGAGGCCGGAGGCTTCGTCGTTCAGATCGCCTTCTGGCTCTGGTCGACGGTGCTTTTCGCCAATTTCGCCGAAGCCGTGGCCGAAGGCCGGGGCAAAGCCCAGGCGAGGGAGCTTCGCAAGACACGGACGGACACGTTCGCGTCCCGTCTCCGGGACGGGGGCGCGATCGAGCGGATCCCCGCCTCCCTCCTGCGGAAGTCCGACGTTGTCGTCGTTTCCGCGGGGGAGGTCATCCCGGCCGACGGAGAGGTCATCGAGGGCGCGGCCACGGTGGACGAATCGGCGATCACCGGCGAATCCGCCCCCGTCATCCGCGAATCCGGAGGCGACCGGAGCGCCGTCACCGGCGGAACCCGGGTCCTGTCCGACAGGATCACCATCCGGGTCACCGCCGATCCCGGCGAGAGCTTCCTCGACCGGATGATCTCACTCGTCGAAGGAGCGGAGAGGAGGAAGACCCCCAACGAGATTGCGCTGACCATCCTCCTCTCGGCCATGACCGTCATCTTCCTGGTCGTGATCATCAGCCTCAAGCCCTTCGGCGTCTATTCCGGAGTGCCCTTCCCGATGGCCGCCCTTGTGGCCCTGCTCGTCTGCCTGATCCCGACGACGATCGGCGGCCTCCTCAACGCCATCGGCATCGCCGGCATCGACCGAATGGTCCAGAAGAACGTCCTGGCCATGAGCGGCCGGGCCGTCGAAGCGGCGGGAGACGTGGACGTTCTATTGCTCGACAAGACCGGCACTATCACGCTTGGCGACCGACAGGCCGCGGCGTTCCTGCCTGCGCCCGGGGTCCCGGTCGAAGAGCTGGCCGCCTCGGCCCAACTGGCGTCCCTGGCCGACGAGACGCCCGAGGGAAGGAGCATCGTCGTCCTGGCCAAGAAATACGGCATCCGCGGCCGCTCCCTGGCCGACATCCCCGGCGCCTCGTTCATCCCCTTCTCCGCCCGGACCAGGATGAGCGGCGTCGACAGCGACGGCCGCCGGACGAGGAAAGGAGCCCCCGACGCCATCCGGGAGTTCATCGGCGGGGACATCCCGCCGGAGATCGAGGACGCCGTGAACCGGGTCGCGCTTTTGGGAGGCACTCCGCTTTTGGTATCCGAAGGGACACGCGTTCTGGGCGTCGTCCACTTGAAGGATATCGTCAAGGGCGGCCTCCGCGACCGCTTCGAGAGATTCCGGGCCATGGGCATCCGCACGATCATGATCACGGGCGACAATCCCTTGACCGCCGCCGCCATCGCCCGGGAGGCCGGAGTGGACGATTTCGTCGCGGAGGCCAAGCCCGAGGACAAGCTGGCCCTCATCCGGAAGGAACAGGCGGCCGGGCATCTCGTGGCCATGACGGGCGACGGCACCAACGACGCCCCCGCCCTGGCCCAGGCCGACGTCGGCGTGGCCATGAACACGGGGACCCAGGCCGCCAAGGAGGCAGGGAACATGGTCGACCTCGATTCTAATCCGACCAAGCTCGTCGAGGTCGTCGAGATCGGCAAACAGATGCTCATCACCCGCGGCGCTCTGACGACGTTCAGCATCGCCAACGATGTCGCCAAGTATTTCGCCATCATTCCGGCCTTGCTCGTCGGCGCCTTCCCGGTCATCGCCCCGCTCAATATCATGGCCCTGGGCTCGCCCTCGAGCGCCATCCTGAGCGCCGTCATCTTCAACGCTTTGATCATCGTGGCCCTGATCCCGCTGGCCCTGCGGGGCGTCCGCTTCCGGCCGCTCAACGCCGCCGCTCTGCTCAAACGCAATCTCCTGATTTATGGCCTGGGCGGGCTCATCGCGCCGTTCCCCGGCATCAAGCTCGTGGACCTGGTCGTGAACGCCCTCCATTTGGTATAACATGAGGAAGGACGAACGGGAATGAAAGTCTGGCTGGCCGAGCTCAAGACTTCGCTTCGGGCGACGGTCGCCCTGGCCGTCCTCGTCTGTGGGATCTACCCGGCATCCGTTTGGCTCATCGACCGGGCGTTGTTTCCCGCGAGGGCCGACGGATCACTGATCCGGCGGGACGGTCTGGTCGTCGGTTCCCGGCTGATCGCCCAAGCCTTTGCCGAACCCCGTTATTTTCACCCGCGTCCCTCGGCGGCGGGGAACGGATATGACGCCTCGAGGTCCGGCGGCAGCAATCTCGGCCCGACGTCCGCGAAGCTGATCGAGGCGATCAGTATGCGGGCGGCGCGGTACCGGGAGGAGAACGGACTGTCCCCGGACAAGCTGGTCCCCTCAGACGCGGTCACGTCTTCAGGGAGCGGCCTCGATCCTCATATATCTCCAGAGAACGCCCGTCTCCAGGCCGGCCGGGTGGCCAAGGCGCGGGCCGTCCCCGAGGAGACGATCATGGAACTCGTCCGGGCCTGCACAGCGGGGCGGACCTTCGGCATCCTGGGACAGCCACGCGTCAACGTGATGACGTTGAACCTGGCTCTTGATGGAGTCGCCGATGTCCGACGATAGGGCCAACGCCTTTCTCCGGATGATCCGTCTCTCCCAGAGGGGTCGGCTGAAGGTCTACCTCGGCTACAGCGCCGGCGTGGGCAAGACCTATCAGATGCTCCAGGAAGGCCGCCGTTTGAAGAGCGACGGCATCGACGTCGTTATCGGGCTCCTTGAAACGCACGGCCGGGCCGATATTGTCAATCTGGCCCAGGGTGTAGAAACGGTCCCGAGATCATGCCAGGACTATCACGGCATCGCCCTGGAGGAAATGGACACTGAGGCCGTGATCGCCCGCCACCCTCAGGTGGCGCTCATCGACGAGCTGGCCCACACCAACGCCCCGGGGAGCCGAAACGCGAAGCGCTATGAAGACGTCCAGGAGATCCTCGCGGCCGGGATCCACGTCATCAGCACCCTGAACGTCCAGCACCTGGAGAGCCTGTATAACGTCGTCGAGACGTCCATCGGCGTCAAGGTCCGGGAGCGTCTGCCCGACTCTGTGCTGGCCGAAGCGGAGCAGATCGTCGATGTCGACCTGGCTACGGAGGATCTCCGCGGCCGCCTCCAGGAGGGCAAGATCTATCCGGCTGAGCGTATCGACATGGCTCTGGCTAATTTCTTTAAACCGGCAAATCTGGAGAAACTCCGGGAACTGACCCTCCGCGAGCTGGCCGCCCAGATCGACCTCCGCCGGCGGGAGGCGGAGGAGGACCAGGGCGCCGCATCGGACCAGGTCATGGTCTGCCTCAGCTCGCATGGCCCGAACAGCAACAGACTCTTGCGCTACGGCTCCCGGCTGGCCGGAAAGCTCAACCGGAACTGGTACGCGGTCTATGTCCAGACCCCGGCCGAGGAGGCCACGGTCATCGACGCCGGCATCCAGCGCGACCTGTCGGAAACGCTGACCCTGGCCAAACAGCTGGGGGCCATGGTCTTCACGTACAAGGGCCAAGACATCGTCGACACGCTCCTGCGGTTCGCCAAGGAGTACCGCGTGGGCCACATCGTCGTCGGGAATTCTCGGCCGCGTCCCTTCTGGAAAAGGATCGGGCGGAACAAGACCGTCGTCGAAACCCTCATGCGAAAGGCCCGAGGCGTGAGCGTCATTCTACTGGATACGTGCGAGGCCCCTCCTCCCGACCGCCGCACGCCTCCTCCATCCCCTGAGTCGGCCGGATCGGCCCGGCCGGATGAGGACAGGAAAGCCGAGGTTTCGGATCACCTCCTGCTGAGCCGCTGGATCACCAGGGAGCGCATCAGGATCTGGGACGAGCCCGTCCCCAAATCCGCTGTCCTTCGGGCCCTGGCCTCGGCGGCGGGCCCGGGATCGGGGATCACGGACGAGAACGACTTGCTCGCGGACATCATGAAAAGAGAGGCGCAGGGCTCGACGTTCTTCAACGAAGGCGTCGCTTTCCCTCACGTCCGGGTGATGGACCTGGGAGCCCCCATCATCGCCTTGGGATTGACCAAAAAGGGCATCTCCGATGTGGCCACGGTCAAACCGGTCGAAGTCGTCTTCCTGATCCTGTCCCCAGCCCGCAGCCCGGATTCCCAGGTGAAGCTCCTGGCCCTGGTCAGCCGGGCCGCTCAAAACCGGATATTCCTCCAAAAACTCCTGACCGCCGGAACGCCCGAGGAAGCGATGGGCGCCATAAGAGACCGGGAAGGCCGCGGCGAATCTTGAGTTCCGGGGACATCGGGCCTCCACAGCCTTCGAAGGGCGTCCATTAGACGATCCCGACCCGGACGGGGGTCGGCTTGAGCACCCTCGCCAATTCCTTCGGATCGAGTCCGACAAGGAAGCCGCGCTTGCCGCCGTTAATGTAAATTCTCGGAAGTTCCAGGATCGTCCCTTCCACATAGACGGGGATCGGTTTGCGCAGCCCGAAGGGCGATGTCCCCCCGACCATGTAGCCGGAATGGCGTTCGGCCGTCTCCGGGGTGCACGGCTGGACCGTCTTGACACCCAGGACTCTGGCGATTTCTTTCGTCGAGACCTCTCGGTCTCCATGCATGAGGACGACGAGCGGCTTCTTGGCGTCGTCCTCCATGACCAGGGTCTTGATGACGGCGTGCTCGTCGACGCCGAATTCCCGGGCAAAGCTCGCCGTTCCGCCGTGCTCGACATATCTGTAGGGATGTTCCGTGAACGGCACGCCCGCTTCCCTGAGCGCCCGTACCGCGGGCGTCACCGGCGATTTGTCGCGGCTCACGCCCGGGGGGCCTCGGGCTCGGTGTGAACGAGGACCTGCTCGATTGCCGGGATCTCCTTTTTCAGGGCCTCCTCGATCCGCGAGGACAACCGGTGGGCTTCGATGACGGGCAGGTTCTTGTCGAAGCCGCAGTGAAGGGAAACCGCGAACCAGTCGCCCTGTCGCCGGATGAGGATGTCATGGCAGCAGGCCCGGCCGGCGACGGCGTCGGCGATCTTCCTCACCCGCTCGACGAGCGGCCCTTGCTCGGCTGTGATGTCCGGGCCGCTGCCGACGCCCGTGCCCCGCGATTCGATATGGGTGTTGACACGGCGGATGGCCGGGATGTCGGCCCGGAGGTCCTGCTCGATGTGGCTGGCCAGGTCGTGGGCCTGGTAGAGAAGGAGATGGTCGTCCACTTCGAGGTGGAGGTCGACGTGGATGTCGCCGCGGTCCTCGTGGACGCTGATGTTGTGGACCGGGACCTGGTTCCGCTCGGCGATCGTCCGGATGCGCCTGGCCATCGTCTCGCGCTCGCCCTCACGGGGGTCCGTGTGGATGACGACGTCCGAGCCGGGGATGATGGCCTGGATCCGGGCCTCGACGTCCTCGGCGATGGCATGGGTCCGCTCGAAGGACAGGCTACGGTCGACCTCGATGGTCATGTCGACAAAGACGAGGGCGCCCGAGCGGCGAAGGCGGACCTGGCCCGTGCTGATGACGCCTTCGACCTCGTCCGCGGCAACGGCGATCTTTTCCTTCAAGCCCTCCGGGGCGCGATCGAGGAGGACGTCGATCGTCCGTTTCCCGAGCCTGTAGCTGACGAAGAGGACGATGAGGGCGACACCGAGGGCGGCGACCGCGTCGGCCCGGTTGAGGATGCCGGCGTGCCCGGGAAGGAATTTCTTTCCGAGCCAGACGAGGAAGAGGCCGCCGAGGACGACCGCCGACGACCAGACGTCGGTCGAGAAATGGAGGGCGTCGGCCTCGAGGGCCTGGCTCTGGTGCTTGATCGCGGCCCGGGAGAGCATCTTCGACCGGTTGACATCGACGCCGATGGAGATGATGACCACGAGAAAGGCCCACAGGCTGGGGTCGACCTCGACGGCGCGGAAGAAGATCCTGTGGACGGCCTCGTAGATGATCCAGGCGCATGTGATGAAGAGGAGCAGGGTCTCGATGAGGGCGGAAAAATTCTCGACCTTGCCGTGGCCGTAAGGGTGAGCTTCGTCGGCGGGCCGGTCCGAAACGCTGACTGCGACGAACGTGATGATCGCGGCGACGAGGTCGAGGCCCGAGTGGGCGGCTTCAGCCAGGAGCCCGAGCGACCCGCTGAGGAAGCCGACGACGAGCTTCATCCCCGTCAGGGCCAGGGCGGCGAGAACGGAATTTCCGGCCGCGGCACGCTTCTCCCGGCGGCTCATTAAGACGGTCGTCGCTTCTTCGATGGACATGGTTTCTGGAGATCTCGGCAGGACGGTATTTTATCACGGCCTGAAACCCGGGGCAACGCCCGCGGAGAGGTGCCGCAGCCGAAGGAACGGGACCTCCGGACGGCGTTGACTTCGCCTCGGGCCTGGTCTATATTTCCGGCGGCCGGCTGACGGCCGCGAAGATTAAGGAGGGAACGCATGGACGCCGTATTCCTCGCCCGTCTCCAATTCGGCCTCACGGCCGGCTTCCATTTTCTCTTTCCCCCGACGACGCTCGGGCTCTCGTTGCTCGTCCTGATCATGGAAACCCTCTACCTGAGGACGAAGAACGCCCTCTATAAGGACGTGTCCGCCTATCTCGTCAGGATCCTCGGGATCGTCTTCGTCATGGGCGTCTCGACGGGTATCGCCCTGGAGTTCGCCTTCGGCAATAATTGGGCCGCTTACTCCCGGACGGTCGGCGACGTCTTCGGCGCCCCCCTCGCCGCAGAGGGCGTCTTCGCCTTTTTCCTGGAGTCGGTCTTCCTGGGCATCCTCGTCTTCGGCCGGAAAAAGGTCTCGCCGAAAACGTACCGGCTCTCGGCCTTCCTCGTCTTTTTCGGCGCCCACCTGTCGGGGCTCTGGATCATCATCGCCAACTCCTGGATGCAGACCCCGGCCGGTTTCCGCATGGAAGGGGGGCGCGCCGTCCTCGAGGACTTCTTCAAGGCGGCCCTGAATCCCTCGACCGTCGTCCGCTTCGTCCACACGATCCTCGGAGGCTGGACGACGGGCGCTCTCGTTGCTATGGCCATCGCCGCCTGGCTCCTGCTCAAGGGCCGCTTCCCGGAAAAGGCCGTCCTGCTGATGAAGGCGTCGCTCGCCGTCTTCGCCGCGGCCGCGGTCCTCCAGCTCGGCTCGGGCCACGCCCACTCGGTCCAGGTGACGCGCACCCAGCCGGAGAAGATGGCCGCGTTCGAGGCCCTCTGGGAAACGCAGGAGGGCGCGCCCTTCACCGTGTTCGGGATCCCCGACGAGAAGAACGAGAAAACGCATCTGGCCGTGCGCATCCCCAAGATGCTCAGCCTCCTCGTCCACTTCGACCCGAACGGCAAGGTCCTCGGTTTGAACGAATTCCCCAAGGAGGAGCGGCCGCCCGTCTTTCTGCCCTTCGCCTCCTACCATCTCATGATCCTTTTCGGGCTTCTGTTCATCCTCATTGGTGCGGTGGGAGTCTTCCTCCAGACACGGAAAAAGCTTCCCGGCGCCAGGCGCTACCTCAAGGTCCTCCTCTGGGCCGTGCCCCTGCCCTATCTCGCCAACGAGCTCGGCTGGATCTCGGCCGAGGTCGGCCGCCAGCCCTGGGCCGTCTACAAGGTCCTCCGGACCTCGGACGCGGTGTCGGCCGTGGTCCCCGCGGGCAACATCCTGTTTTCTCTCATCCTCTTCACGCTGATCTACGCCCTCATCGGAGCGGCGGGATTCTCGATCATCCTCAGGACGGTCAAGCGAGGGCCCGGAGACGAACCGGCGGAGGCCGGGAAAGGAGCGGCCTGATGGAAACCTGGGACATCCTGAGGAACGTCTGGTTCCTGCTCGTCGGCGTGCTGCTCGCCGGATATTCCGTCCTCGACGGCTTCGACCTGGGTGTCGGCGCCCTCTTTCCCTTCCTCACGAAAAGCGAGGACGAGAAAAGGACGCTCATCCGGGCTATCGGCCCGGTCTGGGACGGCAACGAGGTCTGGCTGCTGACCGGTGGCGGCGCCCTTTTCGCCGCCTTCCCGCCGGCCTACGCGACGGTGTTCAGCGGTTTCTACCTGGCCCTGATGCTCGTCCTCTTCGCCCTCATCCTGCGGGCCGTCTCCCTCGAGTTCCGGACCCACGACCCCAAGCGAAAGGGGCTTTGGGAGGCGACCTTCGTCGGCGGCAGCTTCCTTCCCGCCCTGCTCTTCGGCGTCGCCCTGGGCAACGTCGTCGTCGGGATCCCGCTCGATACCCGCACGGAATACGCCGGGAATTTCTTCACCCTTCTCCGCCCTCTGCCGCTTCTCTTCGGCGTCCTCGGCCTCTGCGCCTTCCTCCTCCACGGCGGCGCCTACGCGGCGCTCAAGACGGAAGGCGCTCTCCAGGCGCGGGCTCGCAAGGCGATCAAACCCCTCGTCGCGGCGACAGCCATGGCCTTTTTGCTTTCGTTTATCGCCGTAGGGATCTATCTGCCCGGCGGGATGAAGAGGCTCCCGGCTTGGATCTTCGCGCTGATCGTCTGGGTCTCGCTCGGATCCCTCATGCGGCCCGGGAAGAAGGCGAACGACAAGCGGACCTTCCTCCTTTCCTCGTTGACGTTCCTGGGATTGTGGGGCGTCGTCGGCGCCGTCCATTACCCCAACCTCGTCCGGGCCACGGACCCGGCCTTGAGCCTGACCATCGCCAACGCCTCGTCGAGCGCGCTGACCCTCAAGGTCATGCTCATCATCGCCCTCGTCGGCATGCCCCTCGTCGTCGGCTACACGGTCTTCGCCTACCGCGTCTTCAAGGGCAAGGTCGGGCCCGACGACGCGGCCTACTGAGGCTTGCACAGCCAGGCCGGATTCTGGTATCCTTCGGGTTAGAAGGGCATCCCGACCATGGAGGGTTTCATGAAAAAGCTTTCCGCATTCGCCGGCCTCCTCCTCGTCGCCTCTTTGGCGTCGGCCCAGACGGCGACTTACTTCCAGGGCTCGCTCGACGGCGCCCTCGCCCAGGCCAAGAAAGAGGGCAAGCTCGTCCTCGTCGACTTCTTCCAAAAAGGCGGCTGAGGGAACTGCGAACTGCTGGTCCAGCAGTTTTACGAAAACGTCAAATACGCCGCTTTCCTCAACCGGAATTTCGTCCTCTACCGCGCCACCCGCGGCGACAAGACCGGAGAGGCCGTCTTCGAGAGGTTCGGAGTGTCGACGACGCCGACAGCCCTGATCCTCGACAAGGACGGAAGCGAGATCGACTGGCTCGCGAGCTACACGCCTCCGGCCGACACGTTCCTCGAAAGGCTCCAAAGATCGCTCCGGGGTGAGGACACCTATCGGTCCCTCTCCGCCCTCTACGCCAAAGATCCGAAGAACGTCGCGGTGGCCTTCAAGCTGGCCCAAAAATACGACGAACGGCTCTCGACGCAGGCCAAGTCGACGGACCTCTACAACCAGGTCGTCGCCCTCGACCCGGAGGGCAAGGCCGGGACATTCGCCGTCCGTTACCCCAAGGCCGTGGTCCCCTACACGGAATACGCCGAGTACATCCTCGCTAGGAAGGTCGCCCTCGGCCAGAAACCCGACCCGGCGCCGATGAAGGCTTTCATCGCCAAGTACGCCGCGAGCCCTCTCGTCAAGAGCGCCTACAGCTACCTCGGCTATTACTATGGATACCAGGCGTCCAAGGAAGAGGCGACGAAGTTCTTCGAGGAATACACGGCGAAATATCCTGAAGACCCCGTCGTCTTGAGCTCCTATGTCCAACGCATCATCCAGGACAAAGAGCCGCTCGACAAGGGCCTCGCCCTCGCCGAGAAGATCAAGGAGCTGACGGCCTACAACCCCGCCCCCTACGACGCGGAAAACCACGCCCAGCTCTACGCCCTCAAGGGCGACGCCGAAAAGGTCAAGGAGCTCTTCGGCCCGGACTTCATCAAGAGCCAGGTCACATCCCTGGCTTACCTGATGGCCAGCTATACGCAATTCTGGCTCGATAGGGACGAGAACCTGGAGAGCGCCGAAGAGACGATCGAGACGGCCCGGCGGCTCCAGCCGGACCTCGACTATATCCTTCAGACAGCGGCCCAGCTCTACCAGCAGACCGGCAAACTCGAAAAAGCGCTGGACGCCTATGGACCGGCCTATGCGGCCAAAGTCGCCGAAAAGCCCAGCTCTCTTTACAGCTACGCCTATTTCTGGAACCGGACAGGAGCGAACCTGGATAGCGCCCTCGAGGCCCTGAGGAAATCCAACTCGGCCGAACCCACTTATTACAAGTTCGACGTCTTGGCCCAGGTCCTTCTCAAACAAAAAAACTATCCCGAGGCCCTGAAGGCCGCGGAGCAGGCATTGGCGTTGGCCCAGGACCTGGCCAAGAAGCGGCCCGGTTTCCCGACCAAGCGCTACGAAGACCTCGTCAAACAGGCCAAGGAGGCCATGGCCAAGGGCAAGACGGACGAGATCAAGAAATAGTGCAACCTTCGGCTCTACCGCGGCGTATTGAGGAATGAGGGCGGCGGATTGTATTCCGACGCCGAATTATGTATGCTGAACGGGAAGAGACACATCGCCCCAAGGAGAGCTGCATGAAGAAATATGCTGTAGTCGCCGGCCTCCTCCTCGTCGCCTCCTTCGCCGCCGCCCAGACGGCCACGGTCTTGTCGGGACCCTTCGACGAGGCGCTGGCCAAAGCTAAGAAAGAGAACAAGCTCGTCCTCATCGACTTCTATTCGAGTGGCTGAGGGGCCTGCAAACTGCTGGTTCAGCAGTTCTACAACAACCCCAAATACGCCGATTTCCTCAATAAGAACGTCATCCTCTACCGCGCCACGCGCGGCGACAAGAACGGCGATGCCGTCTACGAGAAATTCAACATCAACGCGACGCCCACGGAGCTCTTCGTCGACAAGGACGGGAAAGAGGTCGACTGGATCGTCGGCTACGGACCCCCGGCCGACAAATTCCTGGAAAAGGTCCAGAAGTCGGCCTCCGGCGTCGACACTTACCTCGCCCTGAGCGAGCGCTTCGCCAAAGAGCCCAAGAACATCGAAGTCGTCTTCAAGTTCGCCGAAAAGTGCGGCAGCCGCTACTCGCCCGCGATGGAGGCGAAGTCCAAGGAGCTCTACGAGAAGGTCATCGCCCTGGATCCCGAGGGAAAACAGGGATCCTACACCTTCGAGTATCTCAAGGTGACCGTCCCTTACACCCAGGCTGCCGAGCTCAAACTTGGTCAGGCGGCATCGCAAGGGCGCAAGCCAGACCCGGCGCCCCTGCAGGCGTTCCTCAAAAAGTACCCCGAGGGCAAGCTCGTCAAGCAGGCCTATACCTACCTGGGCTACTATTACGGCCGCCAAGCTTCCAAGGAAGACGCCGGCAAATTCTTCGAAGAATACACGGCCAAGTTCCCCGACGACAAGGACGCCCTCACCGGTTACGTCGAGCGCATCGTCAGGGACAAGGAGCCCATTGACAAGGGCATCGTCCTGGCCGAGAAGCTCAAGGAGATCGCCGGCTACCCTCGGAACCCCGAAGTCCAGCAGAATCTTGCCCAGCTCTACGTTCTCAAGGGCGACCCGGCCAAGGCCGATGAGGAATTCGGGAAAGACTATATCGACGGCTATGTTTCGAACGCCGTCTACGCCCTGACCGGCTACGCCAGCTTCTGGATCGGGCAGGGAAAGAACCTCGACAGCGTCGAAGCCATGGCCGACCTGGCCGCCAAGCTCAAGCCCGACCAGTGGTACACCCTCTCCCAGGTCGCCGGCATCTACGGCAAGCTCAACAAGACCGACAAGGCCCTGGCCCTCTTCGGTCCCGAATTCGCCAAGAAGAACTGGGGAGACCAGGATATCCTCTCGAGCTACGCCGCCTTCTGGAACCGGCAGGGAACGAACCTCGACGACGCGGCCGAGGCGGCGAAACGGTCGGTCGAACTCGCCCCCGATTACTACACTAACAACGTCCTCGGCCAGATCCTCTTCAAGCAGAAAAAATACGCCGAGGCCCTCAAGGCCGCCGAGAAGGCCGTCGAGCTGGTCAAGCCTATGGCCGTCAAGTACGAAGGCTTCGCGACCCAACAGTACGAGAAGCTCGTCAAGGACATCAAGGACGCCATGGCCAAAGAGAAAGGCGGAGAGGTCAAGAAGTAACCGCCGACACGATTTGAATTCCTGGGCCGGTTCCTTCGGGGACCGGCCCTTTTTTTCTCCTCTAAAATTCAGGGAAAAGCTGATGCCGAAGAAAGCCGCCATTCTCGCCCGGGCCCGGGCCGCCGCCCGCTATTAGCGGCAATGGCAACCATCACTCTCCCCCGGCCCCCCGGGAACCTGTCCCGACGGTTCCCCCGTCCC
>JBFYOD010000162.1:0-3829 GCA_041303965.1 Candidatus Aminicenantota bacterium | reverse complement strand
TAGTCGATGTCCGTTCTCTTGACGTAGGCCTTGCGCTCCTCGAAGTCGAGCTTCTCGACGAAGTACTGCTCGCCCTCGACGATGTAGATGGCCTTGGGGTGGAGGGCCGTCAGGGCCGAGGTGAAGTCGACCTCGGCGATGACCCGGGCCTCGCCCGTGATGTCGACGACGACGAAGTTATCGGAGCTGATGCTGCGCAGGCTGATGGCGTCGGCCGGGTAGGCCTCCGAGGTCCAGAACCACTTGTCCTTGGAGTGGTGGAGGAGCTTGTCTTCCTCGAGGAAATTGAGGATCTCGCCGATCTCGGCCCGGCCGAATTTCTCGCCGTCCTCGAAGGGCAGCTCGAAGGCGGCGCACTCGATGTGGCTGACGAGGATCGACAGGTTGTCCGGGTTGATGAGGGCCATCTCGGGCGACTTGGAGAAGAAGTATTCCGGGTTGTTGACGATGAATTGGTCGAGCGGCGAGCTGGTGGCCACGAGGACGGCCGCGGAAAGTCCCGTCTTGCGCCCGGCCCGGCCGGCCCTCTGCCAGGTGCTGGCGATCGTGCCCGGGTAGCCGGCCAGCACGGCGACGTCGAGCGTCCCGATGTCGATGCCAAGCTCGAGCGCGTTGGTCGAGACGACACCCAGGATCTCGCCCGTTCGCAGTCCCTTCTCGATCTCCCGTCTTTTCAGCGGCAGGTAGCCGCCCCGGTAGCCGCGGACGAGGCCCTCCTTCTGGATCGACGTCTCGATGTCGGCCTTGAGGTAGGTCAGGAGCACCTCGGTGATGAGCCGGCTCCCGGCGAAGACGATCGTCTGGAGGCCGCTCTTGAGGAAGATCGAAGCGATGCGCCGCGACTCGTTGACGTAGGAGCGGCGGATGCCCAGGGCCGCGTTGACCACTGGCGGCGTGTAGAAGACGAAATACTTCCCGCCGCGCGGCGCGCCGTTGTCTTCGATGAGCGCGACCGGCGCTTCGATCACCTTCTCGGCCATCTCGGCCGGGTTGGCGATCGTGGCCGTGCACAGGATGAACTGCGGGTCGGCGCCGTAGAACCGCGCGATCCGCCGCAGCCGCCTCAGGACGTTAGCCAGGTGGCTGCCGAAGATGCCGCGGTAATTGTGGAGCTCGTCGATGACGATATACTTGAGGTTCTCGAAAAGCTTGATCCACTTGGTGTGGTGGGGCAGGATGCCGGCGTGGAGCATGTCGGGATTGGTCAGGACGATGTGGCCGCGGGCCCGGATGGCTTTGCGCGCGTCCTGGGGCGTGTCGCCGTCGTAAGTGAAGACGCGGATCTCCTCGGGCAGCCGGCCGTTGATGTCGTCGAGCTCGGCCTGCTGGTCCTGCGACAGGGCTTTCGTCGGGAAGAGGTAGAGCGCCCGAGTCGAAGGGTCCTTGAGGATGGCGTCGAGGACCGGCAGGTTGTAGCAGAGCGTCTTTCCCGACGCGGTAGGCGTTACGACGACGATGTTCTTGCCTTCGCGAAGCGCCTCCCAGCTCGAGCGCTGGTGGGAGTAAAGCGAGGTGAAGCCCTTGGCCACGAGGGCCTCGCGGAGGGCCGGGTGGACGTCGTCCGGGTATTCCCGGTATTGCCCCTCCTGAGGCGGAAGGTGCTTGATAGCCCGGATGGAGTCGCTCTTGTAGCCGAAGTCCTTGATGAGCTCGATCGCTTTGAGGATCTTCTCTTCGTTGGACATGGGGTCCTTTCATCCTAACGAAATCGCGCTTGCCGGTCAATGCGGACAAGAATGTTACGGATGCTCCGGGGGCAAGCCTCTTAAGAAGGGGTCAAACCTACCTTTTGCCCGGTTTTCGGGTAAAAGGTAGGTTTGACCCCTTCTGGTGTGATAAAATAGATCGATTATGCTCGAAGAGATACGCATCAAGAGGGCGGCCCAACACAATCTCAAGCATATCGACGTGTCGCTGCCCCGGAATAAGCTGATCGTCGTCACCGGTCCGTCCGGTTCGGGCAAGTCCTCGCTCGCCTTCGACACCATCTTCGCCGAGGGCCAGCGCCGTTACATCGAGTGCCTCTCGGCCTACGCCCGGCAGTTCATCGACCAGATGGAAAAGCCCGACGTCGAGTCCGTCGAGGGCATCTCGCCTTCGATCTCCATCGACCAGAAGACGATCTCGACCAACCCGCGCTCGACCGTGGGCACGATCACCGAGGTCTACGACCTCTTCCGCCTCCTCTTCGCCCGCGTCGGGACGCCTCACTGCCCGAGCTGCGGCCGGGTCGTCAGCTCCCAGACCCCCGAGGAGATCCTGGCCAGGATCACCGAGAGCGCCTCCGGCGAGAAGGTCCGCATCTTCGCCCCCGTGGTCAAGGGGCGCAAGGGCGAATATCAGCGCCTCTTCGAGCGCCTCCGGAAAAAAGGCTTCCTCCGGGTCCGTGTCAACGGGACGCTCCGCGGCCTGGAGGACGACATCCCGCTCGAGAAGAACCGCAAGCACACGATCGAGGTCCTCGTCGACACGATCAAGGTCGGCCCCGACGCCGAGCGGCGCCTCCGCGCCGCCGTCGACAAGGCCCTCGAAGTCTCCGACGGCGAGGTCCTCGTCGTCGGCGACGCCGGCCGGGAGCGCTTCTTTTCGCTCACCCTCCTCTGCCCCTACTGCGAGGTCAGCCTGGCCGAGCTCGAGCCCCGCAACTTCTCCTTCAACAGCCCCTACGGCGCCTGCCCGAAATGCCACGGGCTCGGTCACGAAACCACTCACAACGAGTGGGGGGAGGTCGAGCTGACCGACGCCGTCTGCCCCGATTGCGGCGGCGCCCGCCTTAAAAAGGAGAGCCTGTCCGTCATGGTCGGCGGCCGGAACATCCATGAGGTCGGGGAGCTCCCGATCCGCGACCTCCTCGCCGCATGCGCCAAGCTCGAGTTCCCGGCCGCGGAAACCCTCGTCGCCGGGAAGATCCTCAAGGAGATCTCCTCCCGCCTGGCCATCATGGAGGAGCTGGGCATGTCCTACCTCCAGCTCAACCGGACGACGGCCTCCCTCTCCGGCGGGGAAGCCCAGCGCGTCCGCCTCGCGGCCCAGGTCGGCTCCCGCCTCCGCGGCGTGCTCTACGTCCTCGACGAGCCGACGATCGGTCTCCACCAGAGGGACAACGGCCGCCTCATCGGCCTCCTCCGCACGCTCCGCGACGAGGGCAACTCGATCATCGTCGTCGAGCACGACGAGCAGACCATCCGGGCCGCCGATTACGTCCTCGACCTGGGGCCCGGCGCCGGCGAGTCCGGCGGCTTCAAGGTCGCCGAAGGCCCGCTTGCCGCGATCCTCCAATCCCCCGATTCGCTGACGGCCCAGTATCTCCGCGGCGAGAAGAGCGTGCCCGTCCCGGCCGCCCGCCGTCCGGCCGCCGGATGGCTCGTCGTCCACAAGGCCAGCGAGCACAACCTCAAGAGTATCGACGTTCGCATCCCCCTCGGGGTGATGACGGCCGTGACGGGCGTTTCCGGCTCCGGCAAGAGCACCCTCGTCTACGACATCCTCTACAAGGCGCTCGAGAACCGGCTTTACAAGGCCCGCCAGCGGGTCGGCGCCCACGACAGGATGGAGGGCATCGACGGCATCGACAAGGTCGTCGCCGTCGACCAGAAGCCGATCGGGCGCACCCCCCGCTCGAACCCGTCGACCTACACGGGGCTCTTCACCGCCCTGCGCGACCTCATGGCCAGGACCGCGGAGGCCCGGGCCCGCGGCTACGCGTCCGGCCGGTTCAGCTTCAACGTCGCCGGCGGACGGTGCGAGGACTGCGAGGGCGCCGGCGTCAAGAAGATCGAGATGCACTTCCTCCCCGACGTCTTCGTCACCTGCGACCGCTGCGGCGGGA
>JBFYOD010000161.1:0-14221 GCA_041303965.1 Candidatus Aminicenantota bacterium | reverse complement strand
GTCGACGGCGGCGACCTTTTCGTTCTCGGCCTTGACGACCTTGTTCATCGTCTCCTGGACGTCCTTGGGCGGGTCGATCTCCTTGAGCTCGGTCCGGACGATGTCGATGCCCCAGCGGGCCGTTTCGGTGGACAAGGTCTTGAGCAGCTCCTCGTTGATCTTGCCCCGCTCGCTGTTGGCCGACTTCAGGGTCAGCGTGCCGATGATGTTGCGCAGGGTCGTCCGGGCCAGATTGACGATCTGCCACTGGTAGTTGTTGACGTTGTACTGGGAGGCCTTGACGTTTCCCTCGTCGTCCTTGACCTTGAAATAAACCTGGGCGTCGACCCGGGCATTGAGGTTGTCGAAGGTGATGATCTCCTGGGGCGCGGCGTCGACCATCTGCTCGGTGATGTTGACGCTGTGGAGCGTTTCGACGACGGGCATGACCCATTGGAAGCCGGCCTTGACGAACCGGTTATACCGCCCGAGGCGCTCGACGAGCCCGCGGTGCGTCGGCCGGATGACGCGAATCCCTGACAAGAAAACGATGACGAAGACGATTGCGATCCAAATAAAAACGGCCATGGTTGTCCTCCCCTCGATGTCGGTTCTGTTTGAATCTACGCCCTCGGCGCCGATATGTCAATCAACGCGAATGGCCTCATACGCTCTTTTAAACACTATTCAGATATTTCCCAGAAGCGCGGCTCCGAGCCGCTCCGCCGCGCTTCTGTTGGTCGCGTCCCAGGGTCCGCTCCCCGCCGTAGGTTTGACCCCCTCTTGATCAATCGGCGACGTAGCCGGAGCGGTGGGCCAGCCGGTAGCCGCCGCTCTTGACCTTGACTTTGATATCGTGGAAAGAGCCGTCGGCCTTATAATCCGCGGGCGTGTAGTAGAGGAGATAATAGCTTTCCAAGGCCGCCGCGGCCGACTTCATGATGAACTCGAAATTCGACGAAACCTCGGAAAAACCGCCCGTGGCCCTGGCCATCTCCCGGAAGGGCTCGAAAACGTCCTCCGTGCGCTCCTCCATGACGATGCCGGGGGCCGCCTCCGCCTGTGAGGTCAGGAACAGGAAGTGGATGGCCGTGGACGAATCGGAGAAAGCCCTCTTGACGGCCCCGACGTCGAACGTCGTATCCCGCCTGGACAGGTCGAAGAGGTTCATGACGTTGAGGACGACATCGACTTTGTTGTTATAAAGGCCCAGGAACTGGTTCATGATCTTGGGGTCGAGGTTGGGGACGAATTCTCTCTGGTAGAAGAGGAAGATGTCCTTCTGCCCCTCGACGGTTTTGAGAAAGCGGGCGAGCTCGAGGAACTTCTTCTCGTCGACCTGGCGCAGGGCCTCGAAGCGGCTCAGGCAGGAGGCGAAATTTTGAAGCTGCTCCTCGAAGGAGCCGCCCGAGAACTTGCCCTCGTTGGCCAACGCATCCCGGGAGACATTTCCACTGGACGTTTCGCCCCCCCCGGTGATCGATGCGGCCAGGCTCCGGGCGATCGCCTTCAAGTCCTCGAGGAGGGCCCGGTACTCGGAATTGCCGATGAGGATATCGTGGCGGACGAGGCCGACGAGCCTCTTAAGGGTCTGTGAGCGCTCCTGGCCGAACGAGGCCTCCGCCCTCATCCGATAGGTCTTCATGGGCGTCACTACGACGAGGTCGTCGCCCGGGATAAGTACATTGTTCATGAAAAACTCGAGGCCCTCGTCGAGCCGGGGATCGAACTCGCTCATCTCGAAGATCAAAGTGAAATGGCGGGCCGTCCGGGGGGTGAAGGCTTTATCTTCCTCGCGGCGCTCGATGTTTGATTTCTTGACGAGATAGACGGCTTCTAGCTTCTGCGGCTTGCCGTTATCCCAGACCTCGAAATCGTCGAGCCTCAGCGTGTCTACGAACGCGGCCCCCTTGAAAACGCGGACGGGGATCTCGATGTTGACCGTCTTGGTCTCGTGCTGGATGGTCTGGGCGGCGGCGAACGCGAGCGGCGCGGCCGCGATCAATAAGATCCATTTTCTCATGGGCTTTCTCCGTTCACATCTTCCAAGTGCCGGCAACGATCAGGTTGGCCCCGGTGACGGAGGCCGCCTTGTCAGAAGCGAAGAAGGCCACGGCTTCGGCGACGTCCTCGAAAGTCCCCAGTTGGGATTCGGACAGGTCCCGCGCCTGGGGCAGGGCCCCGCCCTTGATGAGGCCCGGCGAAACCATGTTGACGGTGATGCCGTTTCCGACCTCGGAGGCCGCCGCAGTCCGAGTCAGCACAAGCAACCCCGTCTTGGCCACCGCGTAGGGCACGATCGTCGGGAACGCCCCGAGGTGCTCGGCCCGGCTGTAGCCGATGTTGATGATCCGTCCCCACTTCCGCTTGCGCATCCCGGCAAGGGCGGCTTTGGCGCAGAAATAGGACCCGAAGAGGTTGCCGCGGAGGACGCGCTCCCAGTCGGCGACCTCGAGCTGGTCCCAGGGTTTGACGAGGAACGGCCCGACGTTATTGACGAGGATGTCGATGCGGGCGAACCTCTCTTCGACCTTTTTGATGAGACCTGCGGCCTGGGCTTTCTTGGTCAGGTCGGCCCGGAAGATGGCGCTGAGCTTGCCCTTTTCGCGGATGGTGGCGGCCAGCTCCTGGGCCTCGTCGCGGCGGGTCAGATAGTGAACGGCAACGCCGGAAACGTCCTCGGCCAGCCGAAGGGCGATGGCCCGGCCCATACCCCGGCTGGCTCCGGTGACCAAGGCGATGCGCAAGCTCATAGCGTCACTTCAAAGTCCCGACGGCGCTCTCGACGGCGTCGAGGATCTCCCCGGATTCGACGACCTCCTTGAGCTTGTTGATGTCGTTGTAAAGGGGCCGGTCCTCCTCGAGGTGGGCGACGTACTTGCGGATGACGTCATGGGCGGCCTGGACCCCCTTGCTGGGCTTATGGGGGGCGCGGAAATCGACGGCTTGGGCCCCGGCCATGAGCTCGATGGCCAGCACGGCCTGGGCGTTGTCGATGATCTGGCGCGTCTTGAGGGCCGTGGTCATGCCCATGCTGACGAAATCCTCCTGGTCGGCCGCGGCAGGGATGGACCCGGTGGCCGCGGGGTGGCAGAGCACGCGGTTCTCGCAAACCAGGGCCCCCGCCGTGTACTGGGTCAGCATCAGGCCCGAGAACATGCCCGCGCCCTTGGTCAGGAAGGCCGGCAGGCCGGCGCTGAGATGCGGGTTCATGAGGCGGTTGTGGCGCCTCTCCGAAAGGACGGCGACCGTCGTCACGGCCGTGCCCAGAAGCTCGAGGGGAAGGGCCATCGGCACGCCTTGGAAGTTGGCGCCGGTCAGGACGAGATCTTCGTCCGGGAAGAATATGGGATTGTCGGCCGCGCCGTTGAGCTCGATCTCGACCATATACCGGGCCCATTTGAGGGAGTCACGGACGGCCCCGACGACCTGGGGCGTGCTGCGGAGGCTGTAGGCGTCCTGGACCTTTTTTCCCGGCCGCGTCAGGAGTTCGCTCCCCTCGGTGATCTGCCGGATGTTCGCGGCGGACTCCAGGGCGCCGGGGTAGCCGCGGGTTTTGTGGACCCTTTCGTCGTAGGCCTTCATGTTGGCGTTGAGGGCCTCCAGGGTCATGGCCGCGGCGATCTCGGACATCTTGAGCCAGCGGTGGACGTCGTGGACGATCAAGGCGGACATCCCGGCTATGACGTTCGAGCCGTTGATCATGGCCAGGCCGTCGCGGGCGTGGAGGACGATGGGGGCGATGCCGGCCCGCTTGAGGGCTTCGACGCCGGGCAGGCGCTCGCCCTTGTAGAAGGCCTCGCCTTCGCCCATGGGAACGAGGGCCATCTGGGCCATCGGCGACAGGTCGCCGCAAGCGCCGACCGAACCCTTCTCGCACATGACCGGCGTCACGCCCTTGTTGAGGAGATCGACGAGGGTTTCCGTGACCACGGGACGGAGCCCCGAATGGCCGTGGCAGTGGCAGCTGATCCGGCTGAGGATGGCCGCCCGGACGACATCCGCGGGCATCGGTTTCCCGTATCCCGCGGCGTGGCTGTAAATGATATAGCGCTGGTATTGCTCGACCTGTTCCTGGGTCAGAACGACGTTGGCGAGCTCGCCGATGCCGGTGTTGACGCCGTACATGATCTCGTTTTTCTTGATCTTGTCCTCGAGGAGGGCCCGGCATTTTTCGATGCGCTTCCTGGCCTCCGGGGCTAAGGCGACAGGGGTGCCTTGACGCGCCACCTGGACGACTTTTTCGACGGTTAGACCGGTCCCGGTCAGGGAGATGGACATGGGAAAGCCTCCTCGGGGTGATATGTTGGGTCGTGATGCATTTGAACCCTACAACTTTAGCGGAAGTCACCCTTGAAAACAAGAGGGGGTTAAACTCGGGGGGCAAGCTTCTAGGAGGGGGTCAAACCTACCTTTTACACCCTTTTTGACCCGAAAAGTGTAAAAGGTAGGTTTGACCCCCTCTTAAAGCAGCGCGGTCGTCAATAGCGGCACGTAGGTGATGAGCAGGACCGCCACCAATCCCAGCAGGAGGAATATCAGCACGTCCCTGTACACCCGGTGGATCGGCTCGTTGAACCGGTAGGACGCCAGGTACAGGTTCAGCCCGACGGGCGGCGTGAGATAACCGAGCTCCAGGTTCGCTAAAAAGATGATGCCGAGATGGACGGGGTGGATGCCGAAGAGGTTCCCGAGCGGGATGATCAGGGGCGCGACGACGAGGATGGCCGAGTAGATGTCCATGAAAGAGCCGACGACGAGAAGGGCCAGGTTGAGGATGAGCAGGAAAACGTACTTCGACGAGATGGTCGCCGCAACCCAGGCGGTGAGCTTCTGCGGGATCTGGGCATCGATGATGTAGTAGGAAAGCCCATTGGCCAGGGCCAGGATGATCAGGACGCCGCCGACGATGGGCAAGGACCGGAGGAAGATCCGTGGCAAATCGCGGATCTTCAAGTCCTTCTTGATGAATGTTTCGACCACCCAGACGTAGAGAAGCGCGGCCGCGGCGCTTTCCTGCAAGCTGGTAATGCCGCCGAAGTAAAGGCCGAAAACGATGAGCGGCAGAAGAAGCTCCCAGAAGGATTCCCCGAAAGCCGCCAGGGCCTCACGGACCTTCAGCGCGTGCCGGGGCATACCGCGCTTCCACGAATAGATGATGCCGATGGCCAGGACGGAGACGACCAGGAACAGGCCCGGCACGAGCCCGCCCACAAACATGTCCTTGATGCTCGTCTGCGCTGTCACGCCGTAGATGATGACAGGCAGGCTCGGCGGAAAAAGCAGTCCGATGCTCCCCGAGGCAGTCAGGAGCCCTACGGTGAACCTCTTGGGATAACCCGCCTTCTCCAGGATGACGGACAGGAGTCCCCCCAGAGCCAGGATGGTCACGCCCGAAGCGCCGGTGAACGTCGTGAAGAAGGCGCAGACGATGACGGCCATGACCGTCAGGCCGCCGGGGAACCAGCCAAAAACGGCTTGGAAGAACCGGACCATCCTCTCCCCCGCTTTGCTCTCGGACAGGAAAAAGCCGACCGCGGCGAAGAGCGGGATGGCCGGGATGGCGTTGCCCGTGAGCACCGCGTAAGCCTGGTTGGGGATGATCTCCAGCGGCTGGCCGGCTTTGGCGAAGAGGAGGAACGCGATCCCTCCGAGGACGACGAAGATGGGCAGCCCGAGAAAAGCCGCGCCAATAAGGACGACAATCAACGGCCCGGCCACCCCCGCGAGCACGGGCCGCAGGAGCCCCTCGACCGAAACGAGGGCCGGCAGGGAGACGGCGCCTCCGTGAGTCAGCAGCTGGACGAGCGATCCGAAACCGAGGAAAAGCCCCAGGACCACGGCCACGGCCGCCGCCGCGAACCGCGCTCTCTTCTTTTCGAGAGCAGTGATGAACCGTACGCTCATGGCCAGGAAACCGGCGGCCATGATCAAGACCACCAAACGCTTCGGGAGACAGCCAACCTTATCCGTCGAAACGAAGGCGTTCCAGGCAAAGGACAGCGCGCTCAGCCCGAAAGCCAGGGTCAGCGCCGCCGCCAGGATGGCCGTGAGAGTCCCGGCGAACGCCTTCAGAGACCGGGACAGGAAAAGACCGGTGGCCAGCGCGAGATGTTTTTTCTCCCGGGAGGTGACGGCCCCGGCGATGAACGTGGCGACGAGCACCAAGTGTTCGACGTAAGCGCCCGAATCCCGGATTCCCGTGTTGAACACTTTGCGGGCGACGACCTCGAGCAAAAGGACCGCGGCGAGGAGGAAGATGGAGAAAAAGGCCAGCGAGTCTTCGACGGCGTGGACGGCGCGGATGAGCCTATTGGCCACGGGCCTTCCGGTACTCCTGGACGTACCCGAGGATCTTGTCGTAAATCACCTTGGAGAAAACCGGCCCGATGAGGTCCTTGACGCCCTCGGCGACGGTCTGTCGCCATTTCTCCATCGCGGCCGGGGGGGGGTCGTGGACGATGAGGCCGTTCTCCTTCATCATTTTCACGGCGTCGGCCTCGAGGCTCATGGTCTCATCGTAAAGTCCCCGGGCCGCGGCGGCCACGGCGTCAAGGAGCGGCTGGCGCAGGTCCGCGGGGATGCTGGCCCAAGCTTTGTCGCTAAGCAGGAGCCCCCCGATGAGTGGGGCCAGGGTCGGCGAGAGCATGTGGGGAACGAGGGCGAAGAACTGCCCTGACCCAGCCAGGAGGGCCGGTAGGTAGGCGGCGCTGACAGCCCCGCTCTGGAGCTGGATCATCAGGTCATTGAGGTCTCCAGGGACGACCTCATAGCCCATCTTTTTCCAGAGCTGTTCGATCTCCGGGAAGTCCGCGGTCACGGCGATCTTGAGTTTTTTTAGGTCGTCGGGGTCGATGACCTCTTTCTTGGTGAAAAAGTTGATCCATCCGGCAAGCGTCCAAAACATCACCTTGAAGCCTTTCCCTTCGATCAACTCCTCGAAAGTCGGCTTGATCCGGTCGAAGACGACATTGAATTCCTCCCGGGAATGGAAGAGGAAGGGGATGGTGAGGGCCGTAATGGACCCATCGATCTTGGCCAGGCCCATATTTGAGAACACCCCGCCCTGGAGAGTCCCCAGCCGCATTTTGCGGATCATGTCCTGTTCGGAACCGGCGATGCCGCCGGGGTAGATCCTGACCTGGACGGTCCCGTTGGAGATCCTCTCCCAGTCCCGGGCGACTTTCTCCAAGGCCTTGCCCCAGGGCGATCGATCGGGGGCGATGCTGGCGATCTTGATGACCACCGTCCCGGATGAGGCCGGAGCGGCGGGCGCGTTCGAAGCCGCTAGGGCCAGGACGGCGAGAGCGGCGGTGAGTTTCTTGATCATGGTCGTTCCAGTTCGATGAAGAAGTCGTCGATATGCGCCAAGAACCAGCGCGCCTTCCGCTGGTTGAGGATGTTGACCAGGCGGTTCTCCGGGCTCTTGTCCGGGTCGAACTCGAGGACCTGCCCGAGGAGCTTCTTGAATTCTCCCACGTTTTGCTCGTTGATGCACACTGTCATGGCTAGGGCCATCAGGGCCGACGTGTCCTTCGTCCCGGAGATGGCCTGGGCCTTGGCGAAATGATCCCGGGCTATGGCCGCATCGCCGCCCATGTAGTCGGGCAGGGATCCATAATAGTTGATGTAGAATACGTGGAGGGCGCCCTGGTTGAAGCCGGGGTCGAGCTCGTAAACCCGGGCAATCATGGCCGCGGTCTGGGGCAGCGTCTGTCCGAGGGTCATTTCGAAGGGATTGACGGCAAAGGCGGCGACCCAGCCGACCGCGGTCCAGTAGAGGAGCGACGCGTCCTCTTTCTTGAAGGGCGCCATGGCTTCCTGATATTTCCGGTCCTTGAGCTGTTTGCGGATCAGGGGATTCCTCTTTTCGAGTCCGACGAAGAGGATGTCGCGCCCCCGCAGATAGAGGTTCTTGGCCCTTGCCAGGAGATAATCTTTCAACTCCCCTTCCCGGCGGGGCGTCATGTCGGCCGGCGTCTGGACGAAGGCGTTGGCGTACATGATGTACAAACTGCCGGTGCGGAGCCGGAGCCCCGCGTGTTCGGGCATCGAGCCGAGAAGGGATTCATAAAGCTTGATGGCGAAAGGCAGGGCGTCCCCAACGAAGTCGGGGTCGTTATCCGAGCTGAAGACGTCGGTCGACGAGGAGCCGGAAAGCATCCCGGCCACCTTCTTCATGGCCAGCTTTTCCAGCGAGCATGAACTCAGGGAGAGCAGCGCCACGAGCCCGATCGCGACCGCCGCCGCGTTCATTTTTCCGGCTGTCTTCGAAGAGCCCCGCAATCGTTCCTCCTCAGTTCAAACACTCCTCGCGCCGACCCCCACCGCGAAATCCAGAATAGTCCCAAGCGCCGGTTTAGTCAACCCCAGGACTTCACGGGGTTAACCCTGAGCCGCGCTTCTCATCCCCCTTAGAGGGGCGGTGCTTAGCGGCGGCGAACGGGTTAAATGGAGCAGGACGCGGCGGTGGCCCGGATCAGACACCCTTTCCGGCGTTCTTCCGGGCGCTCCGCTTGAAGAAATAATACGCGGGGATTCCGGCCAGGGCCGTGGCCAAGGCAATGAGGGATACCCTCGGGCGCCCGAGGAAGGACAAAACGAGGATTGTCACCCCCACGAGAATATAGACCGCTGATGCCACCGGGTAGCCCGGCAATTTCACGGCGCTCCGGCCCGTCCGCCTCAATTTGAACACGCCCAGCACGGCCAGGAGGGGGAAGATGCCCAGGGAGAAGCCCATGTAGGTCAGGAGCTGTTCGAAGGTCCCAGAGACGGCCATTACCGAGGCGATCACCCCTTGGAGGACGATCGACCGCGTCGGCACCGAGCACTTCGGATCAACGCCTGCGATGGATTTAAAAAAAAATCCGTCCCGGGCCATGGAGTAGTAGACCCGCGGCCCGAGGATGAGATAGGCGCTGAGCGAGGAAAAAAGGGCGAAGGAAATGAGGACCGACAGAACCGTTTCCGCGGACTTGCCGAAAAGGTTGCCCACGGCAAGGCCTGCAATGGCCTCCACTCCCTCCATCTCGGCCGGGGGAATGGCGTAGACGTAGAACAAGTTCAGGGCGAGGTAAAGGAGCATGACCACCCCCGTCCCGATCAGGAGCGAGCGCGGCAGATTGCGCGTGGGGTTCTTGACCTCCGACCCGACATAGGCCGAGGCATTCCAGCCGCTGTAGGCGAACATGATCCACATCAGGGAAAGGCCCAGCGTCTTCCAGCCGCCGAAGTCGAACTGGAACGGCGCCGCGGCCGCGAGGTGGCTCAGGCTGCCCTTCCCAACGGCGAAGCCCGCGGCGACCAGGCCGACGATGAGGAGGATCTTCAGCCCAGTCAAGGCATTCTGGACGCGGGCGCCGACCTCGAGGCCACGGGTGTGGATGAAAGTGAACGCGGCGATGATGAGGACGGCGTAGACCTTCCGCATATCCACCGCGTGAGCCAGCCCTCCCAAGATTGTGGGATGCAGGAGGCTGGGGAAAGCCCGGGTCATATAATCTGAGAAGCCGTTGGCCGCAAAAGCTATGGGGGCCGAGAATCCGACGAAGAACGAAACCCATCCCGAGAGAAAGCCAAGCATGGGATGGTATAACCTCGAAAGAAAAGCGTACTCTCCGCCGGCGTGGGGGAAGGCGGCGCCGAGCTCGCCGTAGCTCAGGGCGCCACAGAGGGCGACGAGGCCGCCGATTAACCACAGGGCCAGCATGACCATGGGATTATGGAGACCTCTCATCAAGATGCCCGACGTTAAGAATATGCCGCTACCGACCATGTTGGCGATGACGATGTTGGTCAGCGGGAAGAGCCCGAGCTTCCGTTCGAGCCCGTTCGCGGGGGCCTCAGGGATCATGTTCCTGCCCTTTCTTCGCCGGTCTCACCTATTCAAACGTCGCGGCGGCCGCTCAGGTTCCTCGCCGCCGCGGGCGGCATTACTATATATGCCAGGGAGGAACCGTCTGTCAATTCTTCAGCTCGCCTTCTTGCGCTTGAAGCGGTTCACGATGAGGGCAAAAACATAAAGCGGCCCGTAAAGGGCGGCGGCTACGGCCGTGAACCCGATGTTCGACCCCTTGAGCATCTCGACGCCCCAGCCGAACTGATCGTCGTTGACGAGGTAGGTCCAGGTCGAGGACGGGCCTTTCAGGCCTTCGGCGTCTAGGTCGACAGGCCCCTCCCGCGCAACAAGGGACTTGAGGGTTGTCAGGACATCCCGTTCGACGGCCTTCTCCATGCTAAGAAAAGCCTCGGTCGCGGACTTCTGGAACTCGGTGAGAGGTTCCATTCGTCCGAGCTTGACGAGATGGATGCTCTCCCGGAGATCGGCCAGCCAGGCCAGGTGGTCCGCCCAAACGCGGTCGATGTGAAAGAGCGCCACCCGGCGGGCCATGCGGTCGAACTCCTCGCGTCCGAAGCGGGCCGATCCGGACTTGAGGAGCCGAGGACCCGGACGGAACGGCGCGTCCGCGCCGGCCGGCAGGCTGAAGACGCCGTCCCGCCAACCGGCGACGATCCGTCTCTGCGTGTCGACGAGGGTGGAATAATCCCAAAGAGCCCGACGGATGTCGAGATTCCGGCCCTCGATGACCCGCTGGCCGTGCAGGATCTCCTTCCGGAGCAAATCGTCGTCGACGGCCTCGTCCTGACGGCAGAGCCGATGGCGGGAGAGAAGCTGGCGGCTGAGCCCGTATCGCTCGAAAATGTCGTCCTCCAGGCTGATGAAGAACCGGGACGCGCCGGGGTCGCCCTGACGGCCGGCCCGGCCGCGGAGCTGATTGTCGATGCGCAGGCTTTCATGGCGGTTGGTGCCGATGACGTAGAGACCGCCCAAGGCCGCAACCTTGTCGAGTTCCTCTTCGTGCGGCCCGCCGAGCTTGATGTCCGTGCCCCGGCCGGCCATGTTGGTCGAGATGGTCACCGCGCCGACGGCGCCAGCCCGGGCGATGACCGAGGCCTCGAGTTCGTCATTCTTGGCGTTGAGCACATCGCAGACGATACCCGCCTCCTTGAGCGCCGCGGCGAGCTCCTCCGATTCCCTGACGCTCGACGTCCCGACGAGAACGGGGCGGCCCAAGGCGTGGACGCCGGCGATCTCCCGGACGAGGGCACCGAGCTTGGCCTCCTTATGGGTGAAGACGACGTCGGGGAGGTCGCGCCGGACGCAAGGTCTGTGGGGCGGGACGACGACGACGCCCAGGCCGTAGAATTCCTTGAGCTCCCGGAACGACGTCCGGGCGGTGGCCGTCATGCCGCAGAGCGCCGGATAGAGGCGGAAGAAATGCTGGAGCGTGATGGAGCCGAGGATGCGGCCCTCGGAGCCGCGGCGGACGCCCTCCTTGGCTTCGACGGCGGCCTGGAGGCCGTCGGGCCAATGGCGCTTGTCCATGACCCGGCCGGTGAACTCGTCGACGATCTCGACGCGGCCGTCCCGGACGATGTAATCGACGTCCCGCTCGAGGAGGGTCTCGGCATGGAGGGCGCAGTGGACGGCGGCCAGGGTCATTTCGTTTTCCGGGGCAAAGAGGTTGCCGCAGCCGAGAATGGATTCGACCTGCCGAATGCCGGCGTCCGTGGGAAAGACGTTGGCGTTCTCCGCGTCGGTTTCGTAGTCCTTGCCCCGCTCGAGGCCGCGGACGACGGCGGCCAGGCGTCCGGCGTCGGCGCCGGGCGTTCCTGCGGTCCCCGAAATGACGAGCGGGATGCGGGCTTCGTCGATAAGGATGGAATCGGCCTCGTCGACGAGGGCGACGTCGAACGGCTGGTGGACGAGATCCGCGGGCTCATAGGCGAGGCGATCACGAAGGTGATCGAAGCCGGCCTCCTTGGCCGTGGCATAGACGACATCGCAAGCGTACGCGGATCTCTTCGCCGACCTATCCATGCCCTCCTGGACGACGCCGACGGAAAGGCCCAGCAGGCGGTAAGCCGGCCCCATCCAGGCTGCGTCGCGGCGGGCCAGATAATCGTTGAACGTCAGTATGTGGACGGCCCGGCCGGTGAGGGCGAAGAGCGAGGCCGGAAAGACGGCGGCCAGGGTCTTGCCCTCCCCCGTCGGCAATTCGGCGACCTTGCCGTCGGCCATGGCCAGACCGGCGATCAACTGCACGTCGTGGACGGCGATGCCCGTCGCCCGTCGGGCGGCCTCGTCGACGAGGGCGAAGGCCTCGATCCTCGCTAGGGCCCCGTCCTCGGTCGATAGCTCGCCCTTGAAACGCCGGTTCAGGGATATGGCCAGGCGCTCGAGCTCCTCGTCGGATTTCAGGCCTAGCCCTTCCGTTCCATGGCAAGTACGGATCTTCCGTGCAGTCCGCACGTACCTGGCCAGGTCGGTTTCCACGGGAACGCCCCGGAACCGGTTGAAGGCCGTCAGAAGTCTGGCCCGGAAACCGCCGCGCAAGCCTGCCGCCGCGTCACTGCCGGGTTTTTTGTCCGTGCGACGCCCCTCGGAGTAAGAGCGATGAGATGTATCGATCAAGCGATTCCTCCTCTCGTTGCCTCGAATGCTTCCGCGGACGGAGCGGCGGAAAAAGAGGAGCTCAAAGAGGAGGGCTTCTGAGGAGGGTCGGCCCGGCGAAACGGGAGACTACGGCATGGGCATAGGCAGGCTCCCCGCGCGGCCGGACCGCGAGGAGGACACCGAAATAGAAAAAGCTGAGGACAAAGGGCAGAGGTAGGAAAAGGACCGCCAGGATCAGGAAGGGGATGGCGTTCCGGATTATCATGGTTTCTCGCCCTGTGCCTTCTATTTTATGCCGCTCCCGCCCGGCCGTCAACAAGAGGGGGTCAAACAAGAAGGCAGGGATGAATTCAGGAAAGGGCCAAACGAGAAGGCGGGCAGTTAAGAAGGGGTCAAACCTACCTTTTACACTTTTCGGGTCAAAAAGGGTGTAAAAGGTAGGTTTGACCCCATCTTGAAATTCATCCCTGCCTTCTTGTTTGACCCCTTCTTGAAGCTGGCGGCGGCCCACCGCTTTTTGTTATAATCGGCGCGGGCCGAAAAGAGAATCCATGACCATTCGCGAAGAGCTGGAAAAGACCGAGCAAAAATTCCTGTCGCCCAAGGCCTGCCTCAGCGCGCGCTCTAAGGGCCGTGTCCGGGCCGAAGCCCAGCACGTCCTGCGCACGGATTTCCAGCGTGACCGCGACCGGATCATCCACTCCAAGTCCTTCCGCCGCCTCAAACACAAGACCCAGGTCTTCCTCTCGCCATTTGGCGATCATTACCGGACGCGGCTGACACACTGTCTCGAGGTTTCCCAGATCGCCCGGACGATCGCCCGGGCCCTGCGCCTCAACGAGGACCTGACCGAGGCCATAGCCTTAGGGCACGACCTCGGCCATACGCCCTTCGGCCACTCCGGGGAGGAGACGCTCGGCAAGCTGCTGCCCCTCGGCTTCCATCACGCCGACCAGAGCCTGCGCGTCGTCGAGAAGCTCGAATACGAGGGCAAGGGGCTGAACCTGACCTTCGAGGTCCGGGACGGCATCCAGAGGCATTCCAAGGGCCGCGGGGAGATCTTCGACGCGGACCCCGAGGACATGCCCTCGACGCTCGAAGGCCAGATCGTCCGGGTCTCGGACGTCATCGCTTACGTCAACCACGACATCGACGACGCCCTGCGGGCCGGCATCATCCGGGAGGAGGACATCCCGGCTGGGCTGATCAAGGTCCTGGGCAAGTGGCACGCCACGCGCATCGACCGAATGGTCATGGACGTCGTCGAGGCCAGTCTGGACGCCGGCCTCGACCGGATCGCCATGAGCGACCGGATCATGAAGGCCGTCATCGAGCTCCGGGAATTCCTCTACCAGACCGTCTATTTCAACTCCACGGCCCGAGACGAGCTGCGCAAGACGGAGAAGATCATCCGCGACCTCTTCGCCTTCATCATGGAGAAGCCGGAAGAATATATCAAGGACTACCCGGCGGGCGATCCGGTCATCGTCCGGGCCGGCGACTTCATCGCCGGGATGACCGACCGCTACGCCATGGCCCTCTACGAACAGCTCTTTCTGCCGAAATCCTGGCCGATCCTCTAGGAGAAAAGATGTCGCGACGCTCCCCGGTCATGTTCCTTCTCCTCGCGGGGCTCATATCCTGCAAACCGGCCGCCGACCGGTTCTATCTCGATGCCGGGGAGAAGGCGGCGTCATGGATCCGGACCGTGGAGGTCCGGAGCCCCGAAGGTCTTTCCTGGCCGGCCGTCCCCAAGGATCCGGGGTCCGTAGCCTTGAACCT
>JBFYOD010000160.1:0-11769 GCA_041303965.1 Candidatus Aminicenantota bacterium | reverse complement strand
CGTCGATCCCTGCTGTTTTTTCACTGGACTGGTCTCCTTCCTATCCGCGGATGCGCGCTGTACCTGGTTCGTTCTGATGCTAATTCAGGCCCGGAGCGGATGTCAAGGGACCGCCCGTGGCCTATCTCCAAGGACGATTGCTGCGCAAGTGGACTCGCGGCCCTGGCCAGGCCGGGGTCCCGGCCGCTGCAGGAGATTGACCGCGGACGGAAAAAGCCGTTATATTAGGCCCTCACATCGAGGGAGAGAACGCGCGGATGAAGAGAATCACGCGGCGGGCCTTTGTCCAGGGCTCCATGGGCACTTTGGCCGGCGCGGCGATCATGGGAGTCCCCGGGTCTGGCGCTGGCCGGGCCAGCCGGTACGAACGCCTCATGGGACGATCCTCATCCCCGGCGTCCGTCCGGCGGTTCGAACTCGGCGTCGCTTCCTACACCTTCCGGGAATTCGACCTCGACTCCACCCTGGCCATGGCCGGGCGGGTCGGCCTCTTCCGGATCGCCGTCAAGAGCGTCCACCTCCCGCTCGAGAGCTCCGAGACGGAAATCCGGGCCGCGGCCGCGAAGATCAGGGCAACCGGCCACGTCCCCTACGGTTGCGGGGTCGTCTACATGGCCACCGAGGCCGAGGTCGATCAGGCCTTCGCTTATGCCCGGGCCGGCGGCATGGAGGTCATTATTGGCGTCCCCGGTCACGAGCTCCTCGGCCGCGCCGAACGGAAGGTCCGCGAGACGGGCATCAAGCTCGCCATCCACAACCACGGACTGGGAGACCTCCTCTACCCGACGCCGTCGAGCATCCTGGGCCGGGTGAAGAACTTGGACCCGCGCGTCGGGGTCTGCCTGGACATCGGCCATTGCCAACGCTCGGGCATCGACCCATCGGAGGCGGCGGGCGCCTGCGGCCCGCGCCTTCTCGACGTCCATCTCAAAGACGTCACGGCTCCGACGAAGGACGGCGGGCCGGTCGAAGCCGGCCGGGGCGTCATCGACCTGCCCCGCTTTCTGCGGACGCTCGCCGCGATGGATTACCGGGGGACGGCTTCTTTCGAATACGAGAAGGACGGCAAAGACCCTCTGCCGGGCCTGGCCGAATCCGTCGGCTACGTCCGGGGCGTCCTCGCGGCTCAAGAGCAACAAAGGAATAAATCATAGCCAGCACATCCGGCCTTGCTTCCGTCGTATCCACCGCGCCGGCTCGGTTGACAATATTCCCGGGCTTCGTTAGGATGGGCTTTCCGGAACACCAAGACCCGAGTAAAACGCCATGAAATTCCGCATGTTTCCCAAGGAACAGAAATTCTTCGAACTGTTCCGCCAAGACGCCGCCAACCTCCGGGAAGGCGCCCTGGCCCTGCACGACCTCGTCGACCACTTCGAGGATGTCGGAGGGAAATACGAGAAGATCAAGAGGATCGAGCACCAAGGCGACAATATCACCCACGAGATCTTCACCAAGCTCCGTGAGACCTTCATCACGCCCCTCGAACGGGAGGACATCCACGACCTGGCCAGCGGCCTGGACGACGTCCTCGACTGTATCGAAGGCGTGGCCAGCCGGATGTACTATTTCAAGGTCGCCCAGCCGACACCCGAGGTGAAGAAACTCGTTGACATCATCGGTAAAGCCGTCCAGCAGATCTTCGAGGCCATCGACAGCCTGGAGACCCTGGGACACGTCCACGCCTTCTGCAAGCAGATCAACATCCTCGAGTACGAGGCCGACGTCGTCTGCCGCGAGGCCATCGCCGACCTCTTCGAGAAGACGGAGAAGGTCGAGGACATCAAGGACCTCATCAAGCTCAAGGAGATCTACTCCCGGCTCGAGGTCGCCGCCGACCGCTGCGAGGACGTGGCGAACGTCATCGAGGGCATCATCGTCAAGTCGACCTGAGTTTCATGCCCAGCGCCGGTTTCCTCTTCGTCGTTTTCATCATCCTGATCGCCCTGGCCTTCGACTTCACCAACGGCATGCACGACGCCGCCAACTCCATCGCCACCGTCGTCTCCACGCGCGTGCTGACGCCCCGTCAGGCCGTCATCTGGGCCGCTTTTTTCAACTTCGTCGCCTTCCTCATCTTCGGCACGGGCGTCGCCCACACGATCGGCGCCGGGATGATCGACATCAGCATCGTCACGCCCCAGGTCATTTTCGCCGCCCTTCTGGGAGCCATCGGCTGGAACCTCTTCACCTGGATCCTCGGACTGCCCACGAGCTCCTCCCACGCCCTGATCGGCGGGTACGCTGGAGCGGCCATCGTCAAGGCAGGCCCGAGCGTCATCATCGCCCACGGCTGGGTCAAGACGGTCCTGTTCATCTTCGTCGCCCCCATCCTCGGCCTCGTCCTGGGCGTCCTCTTCATCACGCTCACGACCTGGATCGTCCACAAGAAGAATCCGACCCGGATCAACAAGGCGGCCCGGCGCCTCCAGCTCCTCTCGGCCGCCCTCTACAGCCTGGGCCACGGCGGCAACGACGCCCAGAAGACGATGGGCATCATCGCCAGCCTGATCTACGCGGCCGGCTGGACCAAGACGTTCCACATCCCCCTCTGGGTCGTCCTCTCCGCCCACGCCGCGATCGCCATGGGCACGCTCTCCGGGGGCTGGCGGATCGTCAAGACCATGGGCCAGAAGATCACCAAGCTCCGCCCGATCGACGGCTTCTGCGCCGAAACGGCCAGCGCCATCAGCATCTTCGTCGCCACCCACGCCGGCGTCCCGGTCAGCACGACCCACGTCATCACCGGCGCCATTTCAGGGGTCGGGGCGGCCAAGCGGCTATCCGCCGTCCGCTGGGGGGTCACGATCAAGATCGTTTGGGCCTGGGTCTTCACCATCCCCGGCGCCGGGCTGACCGCCGGCTTGGCCTATTTCCTGATCAACCTCGTCGACAAGTATCTGGTGTAAACGATGCGAAGAACTTGCTTATTTTTCATTCTCGGCGTCCTGCTTCTCGCCGCGACGGGCCGAGCTTCGGAAAAGGGCCGGATCGCCGACGTCCTGCCGGCCGAAGGCCTGGACAAGACGAGCGTCGTCGTTTTGCTCGATCAGGCGGCCCTCAACGCCCACTACTATTTGGCCGACGAGACCGCCCTGGGACTCGGCAAGGGGACGGAAGCCGTCTTCGCCCGCTACCGGACGCCCCGGGGAGCGGCCCTCCTTCTCGTCGTCGCCTATCCTTCGGAGGCGGAAGCCCGCCGCATCTACGAGAAGTTCGGCACGGACTTCTTTGCGAAGACGTTCGATGCGAAGAGCCCGCGGACGCTCGAGAAGCTCGAAACCGGCGATTACGCCGCGGCCGTCCTGGCCCGGTCCGTCCTCATCATCGTCCTAGAAGCGCCGGACAGGAAAAGCTGCGAGGAGCTGATCCGGCGGGTCGAGGAAAAGGCGCTGGTTCTATTCTGATGACATCCGGCCCGCGGGCCGAGGATCCTCCCCTCCCGTCAGCGGCCGCTGGGAAAATACTTCTTGATTCGGGCGGCGGGCCTGGTTTATTTTACCGGCGGGAGGAAACCGACCATGACTGAACAACCGACCGTCAAGCCGAAGTTCCCGGCCACGTTCTGGACGGCCAACACGATCGAGCTCTTCGAACGGGCCGCCTATTATTCCATGGCCTCCTTCATGGTCATCTACCTGAAGGAATCTCTCGGAATGACCCCCAGCTTCGCGACGTTCCTCAACGGCTCCCTCCTCTGGGGGATCATCTACTTCATGCCCATCCTCTCCGGGACGCTGGCCGACAAGTTCGGTTTCAAGCGCTCGCTCTCGGTCTCGTTCGTCCTGATCTCCATGGGCTATTTCGTCATGGGCAACCTCCAGCGGCTCTGGCCCGGGATCATCGGCAGGGGCGCGGCCGAGACCGTCGACTTCACCGTGCCCGTCGTCCTGGGCATCGTCCTCATCGGCCTCGGCGGCTCGATCGTCAAGCCCTGCATCGCCGGCACCGTCCAGAAGACGGCCGGGACGCGGGCCACCCTGGCCTTCGGCATCTTCTACATGGTCATCAACATCGGGTCGATCACCGGCCGCAGCGTCTCCTATTTCATCCGGACGAGCCTGGGCATCCCGGCCATCTTCACCTACGCCGCGACGGCCTTCGCCCTGGTCGGCCTGGTCATCACCCTCTTCGTCTACAAGGAGCCGCAGTACGTCAGCGACGGCATCAAGGACGGCCAGAAGGTCCAAAAGAAGACGCTGCGCCAGGCCCTGGCGGGCATCTTCGTGGTCCTCGGGAACCTCAAATTCGTCTTCCTCATCCTCGTCCTGAGCATGTTCTGGTTCCTCTACATCCAGCTCTACAATTTGATGCCCCTGTTCATGCGCTACGTCGACCCCGACGCGCCCATGGAGCTCTACACGCTGGCCAACCCCATCATGATCGTCTGCTTCCAGCTCCTGATCACGCGCCTCGTCAAGAGGTGGCTGCCCATCAAGACGATCATGCTCGGGGCCATCGTCGTGACCCTGGGCATGCTCGTCAACGTCCTGCCGCCCCTGCTCTTCGCCGACGCCACCCAAAAAACGGGCCTGCTCGGCCTGAGCCTGCCCATCGCCGGGATCTTCATGATCGTCTCGATCGCCTCGATGGCCGTGGGCGAGATGATGGCCTCGCCGCGGATCTACGAGTACATCGGGGCTATCGCCCCCAAGGGGCAGGAAGGGCTGTACCTGGGCTATACGAGCCTGCCCATCGCCCTGGCCAGCATCGTCGGCGGCCCCATCGGCGGCCGGCTCTTCGAGCGCTACATCAGCATACCGCTCAAGGAGGGCCGGCCGGTCGACACCGTGACCATGTGGCTCATCATCGTGGCCATCGGCGTCGCCTCGATCGTCGGGCTGTGGGTCTACGACCGTCTGGTCGTCAAGGACAAGAAGGTCTGACCGGCAGGCGAGCTATTTTTTCTTGGCCTGCGTCCCGTCGTCGCAGGGTTCATCCGCGGCGGCGCTGCGGGCCATCTCGGAGTTGGGGGCCGTCGTGCAGAACGGCAGCGGTCCCATCTCCTTGTTGCAGCAGAGGGGCACGGGCTTTCCCTTCTCTGCCTTGACCTCTTTGCCGCACACAGAACAAGTATATGTCACTTCGCTCATGGAGTTCTCCTTCTGTCGGTTGTTTCGCTTCCCCTATACTATCACCTTGACGCGCCGGTCTCAAGCCGTTCAAGAGGGACCGTCACCCTCACTTGGGTTGACACGCATTCGGTGATTCTTGTAGTGTCATAGGGAGAAAAAGCGCAATGAATCCGGAGAAAGGCCTCGTCCTCGGCAATTACCGCCTCGTCGAAAAGCTCGGCGAGGGCGGCATGGGCGTCGTCTGGAAAGCCCGGGACCTCAAGCTCGAAAGGGACGTGGCCATCAAGTTCCTGCCGGAGGGGTTCGTCAACGACCCGGAGCGCCGCGCCTTCTTCGAGCGCGAGGCCAAAGCCGTGGCCGCGCTCAGCCACCCCAACATCGTCACCATCTTCGCCGTCGCCGAGGCGGAAGGCACCATCTTTTTCACGATGGAGCTCGTCGACGGCCAGTCCCTGTCCAAACTCGTCTCGCCCGGCGGGGTCACGCTCGAGCGCTTCCTCGAGATCGCCCTGCCCCTGGCCGACGCCGTCGCCGCCGCCCACGCCCGCGGCATCATCCACCGCGACCTCAAACCCGGGAACATCATGGTCGACACGACGGGAACGCTCAAGATCCTCGACTTCGGCCTGGCCCGCATCCTTCCCTCCGTCCTCCAGAAGGTCATCGTGGACGACGACAGGACGGCCACCCTCGACTCGGGGTTCGTCGGGACGATCGCCTACATGTCCCCCGAGCAGCTCCGGAGCGAACCCCTCGACCATCGCACGGACATCTTCTCCCTCGGCGTCGTTCTCTTCGAATGGGCCACGGGCGGGCTCCCGTTCAGAGGCAAGAGCAACGCCGCGACGATCGCCGCGGTCCTCAAGGAAGATCCCCGCCCGGCGACGGAGCTCAACGCCCGCCTGCCGCGCCACCTGGACCGGATCCTCCGCCACTGCCTCGAGAAGGAGCCCCGCTACCGCATGGCCTCGGCCCGCGACCTCCGCGAAGAGCTCGAGCTCCTCCGGCAGGAGGGGGCCGGAGCCCCGGGCGACGAGGTCCCGTCGATCGCGGTCCTCCCCTTCGCCGACATGAGCCGGGAAAAGGACCAGTCCTACTTCTGCGAGGGGATCGCCGAGGAGATCATCAACGCTTTGTGCCGCGTCCAAGGCCTTCGGGTCGCCTCGCGCACCGGTTCGTTCCAGTTCAGGGACTCGACGATCGATCTGCGGGAAGTCGCCAACAAACTCCATGTCGGAGCCATCCTCGAGGGCAGCGTGCGGAAATCGGAGAACCGGCTCAGGATCACGGTCCAGCTCGTGGAGGCCACCCGCGGCTTCCACCTCTGGTCGGAATCCTACGACCGGGAGATGCGCGACATCTTCGCCATCCAGCAGGAGATCGCCCGCAGCGTCGTCCGCGCCCTCCAGGTCACGCTCAGCCCCCAGGAGAAGGGCGCCCTATCCGAGATCCCCACGCGCCACGTCCAGGCCTACGATTACTACCTGAAAGGCCGGAGTTTCTATTACCGCTACGGGCGGCACGACATCGAATTCGCCCTCCAGCTCTTCTCCCGGGCGACGGAGCTCGACCCGGAATACGCCCTGGCCCAGGCCGGCCTGGCCGACTGCTGGTCCTACATCTATCTTTATTCCGAACGGAAGGACTCCGTGCGCCTGCAGGCCGAAACGGCCGGCCGCCGGGCCGTCGAGCTGGCCCCCGAATCGGCCCAGGCTCAGGCCTCCTTGGCCGTCGCCCTGTCCCTCGGCAGCCACAAGGAAGAAGCGCAGGCGGCTTTCGAAAAGGCCATCCGACTCGACCCCGGCCTGTTCGAGGCCTGGTACTTCTACGCCCGTCACGCCTTCGCCGGCGGCGACCTCCCCAAGGCGGCGGCGCTCTACGAAGAAGCCATGCGCGTCCGGCCCGAGGATTACTACGCCCGACTCCTCGTCGGGCCCGTTTACGACCGGCTCGGCCGCACGGAGGACGCCCGGGCTGCCCGTGAACGCGGCGTCGCTCTCGTCGAACGTCATATCGACCTCCATCCCGACGACGCCCGGGCCCTGTACATGGGCGGTATCGGTCTCGTCTCCCTGGGCATGAAGGACAAGGGTCTCGATTGGGCGCGGCGGGCCCGCAAGATCGACCCCGACGACCCCATGCTACTCTACAACCTGGGGTGTTTGCATTCGCTGAACGGCGATGTCGAGGAAGCCATCGATTGCCTGGAACGGGCCGTCGCCGGCGGGCTCCTTCAGAAGGGCTGGTACGAAAACGACGGCGACCTCGATCCGCTCCGCGGCCACCCGAGGTTCAAAACCCTTCTGGAGAGCATGGGATAGGCCAACGCATGGCGCCCCTTGTGACGGCCTCCGGGCTGACCAAAAAATACGGCGACCTCGTCGCCGTGGCCGGCATCGATTTCGAGATCCGGGAGGGCGAGTGCTTCGGCTTCCTCGGCCCGAACGGCGCGGGGAAAACGACGACCGTCCGGATGATCCACTGCGTCTCCCCCGTGACCTCGGGGACGCTCACGGTCGGCGGCCTGCCCGCCGGGATCGGCAACCGCGCCCTGAAGAAAATGACGGGCGTCATACCCCAGGAGATCAACCTCGACAACGACCTGACCGTCCAGGAGAACCTCGTCATCTTCGCCCGCTTCTTCGACATCGGCCGCAAAGAGGCCCGGGCCCGGATCGAAGAGCTCCTCCGCTTCGTCGAGCTCGAAGCCAAGGCCGCGAGCAAGATCTCGGAGCTCTCGACGGGCATGAAGCGGCGGCTGCTCATCGCCCGGGCCCTGATCAACCGGCCCAGGCTCATCGTCGCCGACGAGCCGACGACGGGCCTCGACCCCCAGGCGCGCCACCTCATCTGGCAGAGGCTCCGCCAGCTCAAAACCCAGGGCGCGACCCTCATCTTGACGACGCAGTACATGGAGGAGGCCCAACAGCTCTGCGACCGGATCGTCGTCATGTACCAGGGGAAGATCCTCAAGGAGGGCGTGCCGGGAAGGCTCGTCGAAGAGGAGATCGGGCGGGAGGTCGTCGAGGTCCGCATCCCACAGGAGGACGACGAAAAACTCCTCGGCCAGCTCTCGTCGTTCGCCTGCGCCCACGAGCGGGTCGGCGACACCCTCTATTTCTATTGTCGGGACGGCCACCCCCTGATGAGAAAGCTCGTCGAGCTCGACCTTCCTAATTACCTGAACAGGCCGGCCACCCTCGAAGACGTCTTCCTCAAGCTCACCGGCCGGAGCCTCCACGAATGAGGTTATCCTACCGGATCGCCTACGTTTTCCTGAGGAACCTCTATTCCTACAAGAGGTTCATCGTCCCGACCTTCCTCGTCAGCCTTGTCGAACCCCTCTTCTACCTCATCACGTTCGGGGTCGGGATGGGGGCCTACATGGGCGCCTTCGGCGGAAAGCCCTATCTCCACTTCCTCGTCCCGGGCGTGCTCGTCTCCGCCGTCATGATGTCCGCTTCGTTCGAATGCCTCTACGGAACGTTCATCAAGATCGTCCACGAAAAAGTCTACGACTCGCTCGTGGCGACACCGGTCTCCGCCGACGAGGCCGTGGCCGGGGACATCGTCTGGGCCTCGTTCCGGGGTCTGGTCAGCGGCTCGCTGATGATGGCCGTCGCCCTGGCCATGGGCGTCGCCCCCGCCTCCCCGTTCCGGCTCCTTCTCCTTCTCGCGTTCATGGTTTTTATGGGCATCCTCTTCGGCTCCATGGCCATGATCGTGACCTCGGTCGCCCCGAGCTTCGATTTTTTCAGCTACTACACCGAGCTGGTCATTACGCCTATGCTCTTTTTTTCGGGCGTATTTTTTCCCCTCGAGCGGTTCCCCGGCTGGATGAAGACCCTGGCCGAATTTCTGCCCCTGACCCATGCGGTCAGGATCTCCCGGGCAGTGTTCACCGGCGAGCCCGCGGCCGGGCTCGGCTGGAGTCTCGCCGGGCTCGCGGTCCTGGCGGCGGTCGTCTTCACGGTCTCCATCAGGATGATGAGAAAACGCCTTATCAAATAGGAGCGTCCTATGGCACAACGGTTCCTCCGCGCCCCGGCCGCCAGCGCCGCGATCGTCCTCCTCCTCGCCTCCTCGGCGGGACGAACACCGTCTCCACCCTTGCAGGACAAGGAAACGGTCGGGCCGAAGAGCCCGGGCCGGATGGTCGTCCCGGTCAACCAGATCGTGACGCCTATCGGGATGCACATCACCCTCCCGAACATGCGGCCCCAGGCGCTGGCCCTCTCCCCCGACGAAAAGCTCCTGGCCGTATCCGGGAAGACCCACGAGCTTGTCATTCTCGACCCCGTCTCCGGCGAAGTCCGCCAGCGGGTCGTCCTGCCGGCCGAAGCGCAGGAGGAGCAGCGACCCCAGACGGTCTCCCCGATGATCCTCGATCCCGATGAAAAGGGCCAGCTGAGCTACGCCGGCCTCATCTTCGCCCCCGACGGCCGCAGGATCTATATGAGCAATGTCGACGGCAGCATCAAGGTCTTCTCGGTCGACCCGGACGGGACCGTCGAGCCGTCGCACACGATCCCCCTTCCCCCGTCCGGCGCGCCCCGCCGGGGCGAGGAGATCCCGGCCGGGCTGGCGCTTTCGGCCGACGGCCGGCGGCTCTACGTCTGCGCCAACCTGTCCAACCGCCTCCTCGAAATCGACACGGACGGCGGGGGGGTCCTGCGGACCTTCGATGTCGGTGTCGCGCCATTCGGCGTCGTCCTCGCCGGGGGCAAGGCCTACGTCAGCAACTGGGGCGGCCGCCGGCCGAAACCCGGCGACATCACCGGCCCGGCCGGACAGGGTACCGAGGTCAGGGTGGACCCGGCGAGACACATCGCCAGCGAAGGCTCCGTCAGCGTCCTCGACCTCGCCGCCGGAACGACGAAAGCCGAGATCCTCGTCCAGCTCCATGCGTCGGCCCTGGCCCTCTCGCCCGACGGCCGTTACATCGTCTGCGCCAACGCCGCGTCCGACAACCTCAGCGTCATCGACACGGCGACCGACCTTGTCGTCGAGACGATCTGGGCCAAGGAGAGCCCCGCCGACCTCTTCGGCGCTTCGCCCAACGCCCTCGTCTTCTCCCCCAACGGCAAGACGCTCTATGCCGCCAACGGCACCCAGAATGCCGTTGCCGCGATCAAGTTCGACCCGAAAAAGCGAAGATCCTCGTTGAAAGGGCTGATCCCCGTCGGCTGGTTCCCTGGAGCGCTCGCTTTCGACGCCTCCCGGAAGACGATCTGCGTCGCCAACATCAAGGGGCACGCCGTCCAACCCACGCCTTACAAGCCGACCGGCGCCCCCGGATTCAACTCCCACCAGTACCACGGCTCGGTCTCGATCGTCCGTGAGCCGCGGCAGAAAGAATTATGGGAGATGACCGACGTCGTCTACGCCAATTTCCACCGCGAGCGGATCGCCCAGGCCCTCCGGCAGCCGCGCCGCAACCAGCCGCCCCGGCCCGTCCCCGAAAGGATCGGCGAACCGAGCGTCTTCAAGCACGTCGTTTACGTCATCAAGGAGAACAGGACCTACGACCAGATCCTCGGCGACGTGGGGATCGGCAACGGCGACACGTCCCTGTGCATCTTCGGCGAAAAGGTGACCCCCAACCAGCACAAGATGGTCCGCGAATTCGCCCTTCTCGACAACACCTACTGCAGCGGCATCCTCAGCGCCGACGGCCACCAGTGGTCGACGACGGCCTTCGGGACCGACTACCTCGAGAAATCCTTCGCCGGCTGGCCGCGGAGCTACCCCGACGGCATGGGCCCGGACGAGATCGACGCCCTGGCTTACGCGCCGAGCGGATTCATCTGGGACAACGCCCTCAAGCACGGCGTTTCCCTCTGGAATTTCGGCGAGTTCACGATGCACGACTGCGGCTGGAAGGACCCGGCCCGGAAGGGCGATCCCGAATGGAAGGACTACTGGGACGAGTACCTCAACGGCCGCGGCGAGGTGAAGATCGGGAGCGTCCCGGCCATCGAGACGGTCCGTCCCTTCTCGCCGACGGACACGCTCGGTTGGAACATGGCCGTCCCGGACGTCTGGCGGGCCCGCTACATCGTCAACCAGATCGCCGCGTGGGACAAAGAGGGTCGCATGCCCCAGCTCATCCTCATTTGTCTGCCCGACGACCACACCAGCGGGACGTCGGAGGGATCGCCGAAGCCGGAAGCCTGCGTCGCCGACAACGACCTGGCCTTCGGCCGCATCGTCGAGGCCTTCAGCCACAGCTCCTTCTGGAAGGAGACCGTCATCTTCGGCATCGAGGACGACCCCCAGAACGGCTGGGACCACGTCAGCGGCTACCGGACGACGGCCTACTGCGTGAGCCCCTACACCAAGCGCGGCGCCGTCGTCAGCACCCAGTACAACACGACGAGCCTCCTCAGGACGATCGAGCAGATCCTCGGCCTGCCCCCGATGAACCAGTTCGACGCCACGGCGACCCCGATGTTCGACTGCTTCGCCGGGACGCCGGATCTCACGCCTTTCGACGCCGTGCCCACCAACATCCCGCTCGACACGATGAACCCGCCGAAAGACAAGATCGCCGACGCCCTTCTCCGCCGTCACGCGATCCAATCGGCGCGCCTGAATTTCAAGCGGATCGACGCCTGCCCGGAGGACGCCCTCAACCGCATCCTCTGGCACGCCGTGAAGGGCAGCGCCGTCCCCTACCCCGCCTGGGCCGTGA
>JBFYOD010000159.1:0-17016 GCA_041303965.1 Candidatus Aminicenantota bacterium | reverse complement strand
CGGTGCAACTGCGCCTGTGACTATTGCTTTTTTCTGAAAAAAGAGCGGCTCTATCCCGGCTCGGACTTCCGCATGTCCGACGAGGTCATGGAGAGCTACGTCCGGCAGACGATCGAAGCCTGCCGCGCGCCCGAAGTCAACCTTTCCTGGCAGGGGGGCGAGCCGACGCTCATGGGCCTCGAATTCTTCCGGAGGGCCGTCGAAGCCGAGAAAAAATTCGCCAAGCCCGGGCAACGCGTCACCAACTCCCTCCAGACCAACGGCCTGCTCATCGACGAGGAGTGGTGCCGCTTTCTCCACGATAACGATTTCCTCGTCGGCGTCAGCCTCGATGGCCCGCGCGAGCTCCACGACGCCTATCGCCGCGACAAAGCCGGGAGGTCCGTCTTCGACCGGGTGGTCAAGGCGGTCCGGCTGATGCAGAAGCACGGGGTCGAGTTCAACGTCCTCTGCACCGTCAACGCCGCGAACAGCCGCCGGCCGCTCGATGTCTATCGCTTCTTCCGCGACGGGCTCGGGGCGCGCTACGTCCAGCTCATCCCCATCGTCGAGAGGGAGAACGAGACGGGCGACCAGGAGGAGAAGCGCCTCACCTCGCGCTCGGTCGAGCCGGCCCGGTATGGCGAGTTCCTCATCGCCATATTCGACGAATGGGTCCGGCGGGACGTCGGCACGATGTTCGTCACTTTTTTCGACAACGTGCTCGCGTCCTATGTCCACGGCGAATCGAGCGTTTGCGTCTTTCGTCGCGAATGCGGCGACGCCCTGGCCCTCGAGCACAACGGCGACCTCTATTCTTGCGACCATTTCGTCGAACCGGCCTGTCTGTTGGGGAATATCACGAAGACGCCTCTCGCCGAGCTCGTCGCCTCGGAGAAACAGCGCGCCTTCGGCCGGGCCAAAGCGGACACCCTGCCGCGCGTCTGCCGCGACTGCCGCTTCCTCTTCACCTGCGGCGGCGAATGCCCGAAGAACAGGGTCCTCGACGCGCCGGACGGCGAGCCGGGGTTGAATTGGCTCTGCGAGGGGCTCAAGGCCTTCTTCGCTCACACCGAGCGCGCCATGCGCATCATGGCCGGATCGCTGGGGAGGGGGATGCCGGCGGCGGACATCATGGACGTCCTGGCCGAAGAAGAGGGGCGGTCCTCTAAGCGCCGAGTCGTTCCAAAAATACCCCGCGGACACGCTCGATGAGCCCTGCGGCGTTCTCGTTCGTGTAACCTGCCGTCGAAACCGCCGGCTCGATGGCGATGTCGACCAGCCCCGGCCGGATGAGAAGACTGCCTTTGCGGGCGATGCGGTAGGCGCCGGTTTGGACGACGGGCAGGATGTCGAGGCCCGTTTCGATGGCCAGCAGGAACCCGCCGCGCTTGAACGGGCCGAGCTTCCCGTCTCGGGTGCGCGTTCCTTCCGGAAGTATGGCGAAGGAAAAATTAGGGCGGGAGCGGACCCAGACCGCGGCCCGGCGCAGGCTCTCGACCGCCTGCTGGGTGTTCTTGCGGCTGATGGGGAACATGCCGATGCGGCGGATCGTTCCGCCGTAAACCGGCCAGCGGAAGTGGCTCTCCTCCTCGACGCCTCGGGCCGAGCCCGAGAAGGCGGCCTGAAAAACGAACGGGTCGAAGAAGTTGACGTGGTTCATCATGACCACGTACTGACGTCCGGGGACGAGGTTTTCGCCGCCGCTCGTCCGGAGGCGGATGCCGCAGACGAGGAGGACCGTCCGGCAGCAGGCCTTGATCAGGTTCTCGAGGCCTCTCCCCCGGAGGAAGAAGGAGCCGAGCCAGACGAGGACGCAGCCGTAGAGGAAGACCGGCAGGGCGATGAGCCAGATGAGGAAGGAGCGCAGGCGGTCGCCGAACTTTTTCATGCCAGGATGACGAGCTCGGACGGCAGGACCCTGACCCGGAGGGGCGTCGTCCCAATGAGCTCGCCGTCAGCCATCAGGCGGAGCGGCGGGTCGGCTACGACCGAGATCGACGCGGCCTGGAGCGCCGTGACCTTGGGGTGGGACATGTGCTTGCCGGAGAACACGCCGCCGAAGATAGAGACGATCTCGCGGCGGTTAACGCCGTTGAAGAGGATGATGTCGGCCCGGCCGTCGGACGGATCGGCGGGCGGCGCGATCTTCATCTTTCCGCCCGTGAATTTCGAGTTGGAGATGGCCAGGGCGCTGTCGACGACCTCGAACTTGCGGCCGTCGGCCTCGATCGTGATGCGGTTGTTCATGCCGCGGACGAGGCGGACGAGGACGGCCAGGCTGTAGCCGGCGGCGCCCAGGAATTTCAGGCGCTCGTTGGTCAGTTGGAGGATATCGGCGATGAGGCCGACGCCGAGGATGTTGAGAGAGTAGCGGCGGACTGTTTCGCCGCCTTCCTGATAATGGAACTCGACGAGGTCGACCTTGCGGCGGCGGCCGGCCAGGATGCCGTCGAGGGCCTGCTCGGGCGTCAGGATGTCGAAGTCGCGAAGAAAAGAGTTCCCGGTCCCGGCCGGGATCTGGCCGATCTCGGGGAGGCGGGCCGGGCGGCCCCCGGAATAGAGGCCGTTGATGACTTCGTAGGGCGTGCCGTCGCCGCCGAGGCAGATGATGCGGTCGTATCCGGCGGCCGCGGCCTCGCGGCCTATCTCGACGGAGTGACCTGCGTGCTCGGAGAAGCGGACTTCGAGGCCAGGGATCTCGGCGCGGAGGCGTGGCTCGAGGCTATGGAAGCACTTTTTGCCGCGGCCGTGTCCCGCGGCCGGATTGACGACGAGCAACGTTTTCATGTTTTTCCCCTCGGGACTTATAGCACAGGGCAGGTAAAATAAAAAGTGGCATGGTTATTGCTGAACTATCGAGGAGCATGAAAAATAGCGGTTTTCCATTGGATCTGTGAATATTATTTACGTTTCTCGGTCGCCCGAGGCCGTGACGGGGAGGTTTCATGCCGCTGCGCAGTCCTTTGTTTAGGGTCTTTCTAGCCGTGCTTTTGCTGGTTTTCCCGGCTTCCCGGGCCGCGGTGGGTACCGGGGATCAAACCGAGTCCGGCTCTCAGCCGCCGTTGGCTTTCGTCACCTATATCCATTTTTCCTACCAGGTGAACGCGGCCGCGGCGCTCGTCGACTGCATCCGGACATGGGGGGGCGAATACCGCGACAGCCCGATCTATGTCGTCGTCACGGATCCGGACCATCTGAAGATCGGGTTCGAGGGGAAAAACGTTACCCTGGTGCCTTTGAAACTGGACGAGCTCACCGCGAGTTTCCCCTATGCCGCGAAGGCCCGCGCGGCCGCGAAGGTCGAGGAGATCGTCGCCGGGAAAGTCCGTTCCTTGGCCTGGCTCGACCCGGAAACCCTGCTTTTCGGACCGCCAAAAGAGATGGACCTCGGCGCGGGGATCTCCGCCGTTTTCGCCCCTGTCCAGTTCATCAACACCGGGCAGCCGCCGGATGAACCGGTGGACGCCTATTGGGGACCGATCTACGGGCGCGTCGGATTGGATGCCGGGAAGATCTTCACCGTCGAGACCCGGGTCGACCGTCGCACCATCCGGGCGTACCTGAATTGCGGCATGTTCGCCGTGAGGCCCGAAAAGGGGCTGCTGCGGGAGTGGGCCCGGATCCAGGACGAGCTCCTGCGCGACCCTGCGTTCCAGCGCGCCGCCATCACGGCCCCCGTTCGCCGGACGTTCCTCCACCAGGCGGTCATCTCCGCCATCGTCGTCCGCCGGTTGGAGCGCAAGGAGATCCTCTTCTTCTCTCCCGCCTACAACTACCCCTTATACTGCCACGGACTCGATTTCTCGCCGCAGACAGGCGGGGCCTATCGCGTGCCCGCGGACATGCGGGCGGCCAGGCTCGAGGGCCTCGTCTCGGTGTTTTACGAGTCCCTATTCCGGGACCACTCGGATTGGCCGGGCCTCGTCCCGCCCGCCGACGAGCCCCTGAAGTCGTGGCTTGTCGCCCTTGTCGGCAAATATCTGGCCGGGAAGCGCTGAGAAGGCCTAGGACTGGCTCCCGGGGCGGCTTGCGTCCGCTGGCGACCCTTGACAACGCCGAGCCTCCGTAATAATATACACATATATATACACATATACGGAGGGCGCGATGAAACGGACGAATATCCTGCTTACCGAGAGTCAGCACAAGTCCGTCAAGGCCTATGCCAAGAGAGAGGGGAAGACGCTCGGCCGCATGGTCCGAGAAGCGCTCGATGTCGCCTACCAGAAAAAGGACCTGCTCGAGCGGCGTAAAGAGACGGCGATCGCCGCTTACCGGGAGGGCTTCATCAGCGTGGGCAAGGTCTCGGAGATCCTGGGGCTCGACCCCGTCAGTGCCCGCCTCTATCTGAAGAACGCCGGAATTCCTCTACCGGTCCAGGACGTGATCGAGATCGAGCGCGACGCGGACAATGCCTGAGATCGTTTTCGACACATGCGTTATATCGAACTTCGCCGTGGCCGGCGCGCTCGGGATTGTGGAGGGCCTCTACCGAAATAAGGCCCACATCACGGATTTCGTCGCGGCGGAGATCTTGCGGGGGAACCAGGCGGGGCATGCCCGGTTGGGCGCTATTCCGAAGGCCGTCCAAGCCGGTTGGCTCGAGGAGATAGGGCTCAGAACGGGCAAGGAGAGGGAATTATTCAAGACGCTTTCGGTTTCGCTCGGTCTGGGCGAGGCATCGAGCATCGCCATCGCCAAGCGCAGGGGCTTTCGCTTCGCGTCCGACGATAGAGTGGCCCGAACCGAGGCCGCCCGGTTGGGTGTGCCCCTAACAGGGACCTTGGGCATTCTGGTCAAAGCGGCGCGAGGTGGCATTTGCGACCTTCGGACGGCCGACGCTCATCTCGGGAAGATGATCGAAGCCGGTTTCTTCTCCCCGGTCCGCTCGTTGGCCAAGCTTCTCTAAAAGGCCGTTTATCCCCCGGCTATAATGCCATCTTCCCGTCCTCGAACGACTAAACTCCTTGCCAAGCATTGTATCAAGGTCATCGCACTAAAGGCTTAGCGAGGGCAAAATGAAAGCATTTGATAACAGCAAGATCATTTATTTGCTGGCCGCACTCGCGATCGCGGCGGGCTGTTCTGCTTCGAACGGCCCCGACCCGAGCATGGAGGCCGTCGTCGTCAACCATGCGAGCGTCGATCTGGACGGCATTCCCCAGAGCTGGATCGACCAGGCTAAGCAGACGCTCCATATCGCCTACGGACACACGTCGCACGGCAGCCAGCTCACCGACGGCATGACGGGTCTCGTCGCATGGAAAGGGGCGGTGTATGCCTGGAATAACGGCGGTACCGGAGGAGCGCTCGACCTCCGCGACTTCTACGGCGATTTCGGGAGCCTCGGGATCGCCGCCGACCTCGGGAATCCGGACCGGACGGGATGGGAGAGCGCGACGCGCGCGTACCTCAACCAGAATCCGACGATCAACGTCATCATCTGGTCCTGGTGCGGCCAGGTGGACGGTTCGCCGTCCGACATCCAGCTCTATCTCGACCTGATGGACGGGCTCGAGGACGACTACCCCAACGTCAAGTTCGTCTACATGACCGGGCACACGGACGGCGCGGCCCTCACGGGCAACGTCCCCACCCGCAACAAGCAGATCCGCGATTACTGCCTAGCCAACGGCAAGGTCCTTTACGACTTCGCCGACATCGAAAGCTACGACCCGGACGGGGCCTATTTCGGCGACAAGCTGGTCAACGACGCCTGCGACTACGACAGCAACGGCGACAGTGTCCGCGACCGAAACTGGGCCGTCGACTGGCAGAGCGCCCATCCCGGGGAGTGGTACACCTGCGGCTCGGCCCACTCCCAGCCCTTGAACGCCAACATGAAGGCCTACGCGGCCTGGTGGCTCTGGGCCCGGCTGGCCGGCTGGGACGGCAACTAGCTTTTCGCCAGCGCCTCTTTGATCCGCGCCGGGGTCATCGGCAGCGTAAACAATCTGACGCCGATGGCGTCGTAAATGGCGTTAGCGATGACCGCGCCCATGACCGTGACCGCCGGCTCGCCGCACCCCTGCGGCGCCATGTCCGGGTTGTCGACGAGCACGACCTCGATCTTCGGCAGCCAGGAGAACCGCGGGATCTCGTACGTGTCGAAGTTCTCGTCGAGGACGCGGCCGTCCTTGAACCGGATCTCCTCGGTCAGGCAGTAGCCGAGGCCCATGGTGATGCAGCCCTCGATCTGCATCCGGGCGCCCTCGGGGTTGATGACCTCGCCCGTGTCCTGGGCGCAGACGACGCGGACGGCGCGGACGGCGCCTTTCTCCTTGTCGACCTCGACCTCGGCCATGGCGGCCACGTAAGTGCCCAAATAATCCGTGATGGCGATGCCGTAACCGCGTCCGGTCGGCGCCTTGGCGAACGTCCGGCCGAATTTGTCGGCGGCCGCGGTGAGCACTTTCTTCATCCGCGCGTCGGCTAGGTTCTTGAGCCGGAATTCTAGGGGACTCAGGCCGGCCGCCTCGGCCAGGATGTCGATGTGGGATTCCGTGGCGAAGATGTTGGTATTGCTGCCCGGTCCGCGCCAGGCGCCCGTGCCGAAGGGGTGGGCGGGGACGGCGCCGCCCGCGCTCCCGCCGCCGAAGCCGCCCCCGAAAGAGCGGACACGCTTGTGGGGGATGTCGTAGACCGGCTGCGAGCTCCGGCTCCCGGCGTGGTAGTTTTTGTAGTCCCAGAGGACGATCCGGTTTTCGGCGTCGAGACCGGAGCGGACGTCGTAGACGGCCGCCGGACGGAAGGTATCGTTGAAGAACTCTTCCTTGCGCGTCCAGGCCACTTGAACGGGTTTCCCCGTGAGCTTGGCCAGGCGCGCCGCTTCGACGATCTGTCCGCCCTGGTTCTTCCCGCCGAAGCCGCAGCCGACAAAGGGCGTGATGACCCGGACGTTCGCCGTCGGGAGGCCCAGCGTCTGGGCTACTTCGGTCTGAGCCCGGAACGGCGACTGGGTCGAGGCCCAGACCGTCGCCCTGTCGCCCTCGATCCGGACGACGGCCGTGTGCGGCTCGGACGGCGCGTGAGCGACGTAATGGGCGAAATACGACCTCTCCACCGTTTTCGCGGCGAGCTTGGCCCCCTCGTCGAGGCTCCCCGCTTCGACGACCGTCTCGGCCCGCGGCGCGGTCTTTTTCAGGTGGGCGAAGATCGTGGCGTTGTCGAGCTTCGAATCGGAGGGTTCGAAATGGGCCTCGACGAGCCCGAGAGCCTCGGCCGCGATGTCCGGCTTTTCGTGGAGGACGGCGACGAGGTCTCCGTCCCGGACGACCCGCGCGCCCGGGACTTTCCCGGCCGCGGCCGTGTCCGCGCTCTTGAGCGTGGCGCCGTGGGCCGGCGGCCGGAGTATCGCGGCGTAGAGCATGCCGGGCAGACGGATGTCGCCTGAGAACTTGGCCTCGCCGGTGACTTTCGCTCGCGCGTCGGTGCGCAGGGTCGGCTTGCCCGAGACGGCGTGCTTGGAGAAATGTTTGATGGGCGGCTTCTTGTCCAGTCGGACTTCGATCTTTTTTCCTCCGACGAGAGCCTCATAGGAAACTCTGTTGGCCGGGGCCTCGGCGATGTAGATCATGCCGTCTTTCGTCGCCAGCTCTTCTACGGGCGGGCCGAGACGCTCCGAGGCCAGCCGCATGAGTATGCCGCGCGCTTCGGCCGCGGCCTGCCGCATGGGCGGCCCGAAATATTTCGTGCTCCGCGAGCCGAACGTGCCCGCGTCGTAGGGGCATAGATCCGTGTCGCCCATGACCATGTCCACCGCCTCGAGCCGGACGTCGAGCTCGTCGGCCAGCATCATGGCCAGCGAAGTGATGATGCCCTGGCCCATCTCGATCTTACCGGTGAAGCAGGTCACCCGGCCGTCCGGGCCGACCTTGAGGTAGGCGTTGGGATCGTCGGGATAGCCGCCGCCCCGCGCGCCCTCTTGCCGCGCCAGTCCGTCGCCGACGGCGAAGAAGACGACGAGGCCGCCGCCGGCCAGCTTGAGGAACTCGCGGCGCTCGAGGGCCGTTCCGGAGTTCGAGCCGTCCGGGCCGAACATCGTATAATCGTCGTTCCCGTCTTTGATGCGCGTCATGGCCGGGCCCCCTTCATCGCTTTGGCCGCCGTCCGGACGGCCTCGATGATGCGGTTGTAGCTGCCGCAGCGGCAGACGTTGCCCTCCAGGGCGTCGGCGATCTCCGCGTCGGTCGGCTGGGGCTTGCGGCGGAGCAGGGCGTAGGCCTGGAGGATCATCCCCGGCGTGCAGTAGCCGCACTGGAGGGCGCCGTGATCGGCGAAGGCCTGCTGGAGAGGGTGGAGGCGTCCGCCCGAGGCCAGGCCTTCGATGGTCAGGACCTCTTTGCCCTCGGCCTTGGCCAGGGGGAACTGGCAGGAGAAGGTCGGCCTGTTGTCGACGAGGACGGTGCAGGCGCCGCAGAAGCCTTCGCCGCAGCCGTATTTCGTCCCCGTGTGTCCGAGGTCGGCCCGCAGGACCCATAGGAGCATGCGCTCCGGCGAGGTCTCGACGCGGACCTCCTTGCCGTTGAGCTTGAAGCGGATCGTCTTGTCCATGCGGCCTCCCCGGGCGTCGGCCTCGATGTGGCCCGCGATTCCCGATAGCGGAATTTTAGCACAATCGGGACGTGTCCCGATATCTATTAGAACTCGGCCAGTTCGATACCGAGCTTGGCGAAATCCTTGCGGTTGAAGGTCGCCACCCCGAAGCATTCGGCGGCTCGGCTGGCGGCGGCGATATAAGCGTCGGCGAACTCGGAGTCCGTTTTCGAGGCGAGGGAAAGGGCCTCGGCCACGAGGGGGAAGTCGGTCAGGGTCAAACCGGGAGTCGCGAAGACGGCCCTCAAGATCTCCAGTACCTGGGTCCTGGGCGCTTTGTAGGCCGCCCTGAGGGTCCAGGCGAGCTCGAAGAGGACGGGTGGCCCGGTGACAAGCCGGCATTTTCCTTTTAGCGCGGCCTCGAACAAACAGACGGCCTTGGCATGATGGCCCGCGTCATCCAGGGTCAGGAAGCGAAGGAAAACGTTGGTATCGACGAACCACGTTCTCATTTGGATTTCTTAAGACGCCGGGCGAGAAAACCGGCCTTTTTCGCGGCCTCGATGTCCGGAGGCAGGGCTTTACCCAAGGCCCCCTTGAAGGCCATCAGGTCGGGCGCGGAAACGATGACGATCGCCCCTTCGCGGACCTCGACCAGGACGCGGTCGTGGGGCTTGATCCCGACCTGGCGGCAGGCGGCCGCGGGCAGCGTGATCTGGCTCTTCGAAGAAACCGTGGCTGTCGTCATTCTGAAATCCTTTACATAAATTATAATGCTTTACATAATATAAATAGTAAAGCATAAACTGTCAAGAGAAAGAGGAACAGAGAAAGAGGGACTGTCCCTCTCAGGTCTATCAGACGCCTTAGACCGATCCTTTTTCTCAGTCCGCCGCCTGTCCCGCGGACGCTGCCCGGGCAGCGTCCTGAGACCAGCGAGAGGTTGAGCCCGGGGCCGGTTTTGCTGTATGTTGAGCGGGAAGTGCACGCGGTTGCCGGCCGGGCCTACGGACAAGAAAAAGTAAGACAAGTCGAAATGGCAGGGGCAGTAAGAAGGGGAAAAGAACAGGAATAAATGGAAAGAAATATGGATATAATTGGGCGAAGCGGAGGAGCGACCATGAAACGCCTATCGATGAATGTCGTGACAGTCTTTGCTTCGGCGATCGTTTGGATCGCGCTGTCATCCGGCCATCTCACAGGATGGGACGCCGCGGCGGCCCACGACCGGGCTAGCCGTGACGGTTTCGTCAGCTCCCATGCGGGAAGAACGTCGGCGCCGCCCTTCGCTTTCATCTATGGCGGCAAAGCCTCGTCCGGGCTCGTCGGAAAATGGAAAGTGACTTCGGACGAGAAGACCGAGGGCGCCAAGACGATGAGGACCGTCGTCTATTTCGACCCGTCGACCGGGCTCCGCGTCACGGTCGTCTACACGATCTTCGAGGACTATCCGGCGGTCGAGTGGGTCGTCCGGCTCAAGAACGAAAGCAAGGCGGCGACGCCGATCATTGAGAACGTCCAGGCCTGCGCCGTTTCCTTCCCCGAATTCGCCGCCGGACCGGGTCCCGTGATGCTCTATCGCGCCCTGGGCAGCAACGCCTTGCGCACCGATTTCGCGCCCGTTACGGATACGCTCGCCGAAAAGGCGGTGGTCCGCTTCGGCCCCACGGCCGGACGCTCTTCCGATACGAACGCCCTGCCGTTCTTCAACATCGCCTCGGCCGGGCGCGGCGTCGTCGCGGCCATCGGCTGGAGCGGGAGCTGGCAGGCCGTCGTCGGCCGCAAGAGCCCGCGCGCGCTCGACCTCACGGCCGGGATGACCGCCACGCATTTCAAGCTCCTGCCCGGCGAGGAAGTACGGACGCCGTCGGTCGCTATTCTCTTTTGGAAAAGCCCTGACCGGATGGACGGCCACAACCTCTTCCGCCGCTTCGTCCTGGCCCATCACACGCCTCAGGCCGGCGGAAAGCCCGTCCCCCTGCCCATCAACCACGGCGTCGGCTTCGGCGGGCCGTTCCCGTGCAACGAATACGTCTGCGCCACGGAAAGCTACGCCATCGGTATGATCGACCGGCTCCACCAGTTCGGCATCGTCCCCGATGCCTGCTGGATCGACGCCGGCTGGTATGAGAACGTGACGCGGAACTGGTGGTCGGGCGTGGGGAGCTGGGTCGTCAACAAGACCAACTTCCCCCGGGGCCTCAAGCCGGTGACGGAGGCGGCCAAGAAGTTCGGGCAGGGGTTCGTCGTCTGGTTCGAGCCCGAGCGCGTCTACGAGGGGACGCGGCTCGACCTCGAGCATGCGGATTGGCTGACGAAGCTCCCCGGCAATCCCAACCGCCTGCTCGACCTGGGCAACCCGGCGGCGCTCGCCTGGCTCACGGACCACATCGCGAACTTCATCCGGGACGAGGGCGTGACGATCTACAGGCAGGATTTCAACTTCGACCCGGCGCCTTACTGGAAGGCCATGGATGCGCCGGACCGCGTCGGCATGGCCGAGATCAAGCACACCGAGGGGCTCTACGCCTACTGGGACGCGCTGCTTGAGAGGAACCCCGGGCTGCTCATCGACAACTGCGCCTCGGGGGGACGGAGGATCGACCTCGAGACGATCGGCCGCAGCATCGCGCTCTGGCGGACCGACTACCAGTACTACGAGCCGAGCGGCTACCAGTGCCACACCTACGGCCTCCATTTCTTCCTGCCGGCGAGCGGCACGGGTAACGCCAATCCGCAGAAATATTATTTCCGGAGCGCGATGGGCGGCGCCGTCGTCATGGGCTGGGAGCTCAACGGGACGTTCAACACGGCCCTGGCCATCGACGATATCGCCGAGTTCCGGGCGCTGAGGGCCTATTTGTACGGGGATTATTATCCGCTGACGGAGTACTCGACCGTGGACGAGGCTTGGGCGGCGTTCCAGTGGGACCGGCCCGAGGAGCGCGACGGCATCGTTCTGGCCTTCCGGCGGCCGTCGGCGCGGGAGGCGTCGATCACGGTCAAGCTCGGCGGCCTCGAGCCCGGCGCCGATTACGAGGTCAGCTACGAGGATTACGGCGTGGCGCTCGTCAAGAGCGGCCGCGAGCTCGGCGAGGGGCTGTCGATCAAGATCCCGGAGGCGCCCGGGTCGCTCCTCGTCAAGTACAGGCGTGTGCGTTAGGAAGGAGGATCTGTGATCGAACTGACCGACGTTTCCAAAAGCTACAACCGGGGCAAGGTCAAGGCCGTGGATGGCCTGACCCTGACCGTCAAGCCGGGCGAGATCTTCGGATTCCTCGGCCCGAACGGGGCCGGCAAGACGACGACGATCAAGATGCTCGTCGGCCTGCTGAGGCCGGACGCGGGCAGGATCGTCGTCGAGGGTTTCGACGTGGCCAAGGACCCGCTCAAGGCCAAGCAGGCGACGACCTACGTCCCGGATTTTCCGGCGATCTACGAACGGCTGACCGGCCTCGAGTACCTGAACTTCATCGGCGACGTCTACGGCGTCCCCAAGGCGGAGCGGCTCGAGCGGATCGGTAAGTGGCTCGAGATCTTCGAGCTGGCGTCGGTCGTCACGAATCCCATCCAGAGCTATTCCCACGGCATGAAGCAGAAGATCGTGTTGACGGCGGCGCTCCTGCCCGGGCCGCGAGTCATGGTCCTCGACGAGCCGCTGGTCGGGCTCGACCCGCGGGCGGCGCATCAGCTCAAGGAGATGTTCCGCGAGCACTGCGACCAGGGCAAGACGCTCTTCTTCTCGACCCACATCATGGAGGTCGCCGAGAAGTTGTGCGACCGCATCGGCATCATCCACAAGGGCCGGCTCGTCGCCTGCGGCACGATGGAGGAGCTCCGGACCCTCGACAAGACCGAGAGTTCGCTCGAAGGGATCTTCCTGGAGCTCACCGACAAATGAGCAAGGTCGCGACCGTCATCCGGGCCGGGCTCAGGGCGAACTTCGGGCTGGCCGTCCTGAAGCACAGGCTGTTCAAGGAAAAGAAGGACCGCTGGCTGGTGGCCTTGTTCGGGCTGGCCGCGATCGGCGTGCTGCCGACGCTCTACGGCGTCGTGCTGCTCATCAAGGCCGGTTACCTCATGCTCCAGCCGATGGGCCAGGAGCGGGCGCTGCTGTCGCTGGGGCTCCTGGCCGGACAACTCCTCATACTGCTCTTCGGCCTTTACTACGTCATCTCGGCCTTCTACTTTTCGCGCGACCTGGAGACGCTCATCCCGCTCCCGCTCCGGCCCTACGAGGTCATGCTGTCCAAGTTCGCCATCATCACGATCAACGAGTACCTCACGGTCGCGGCCATCGTCCTGCCGGTCGTCATCACGTTCGGGATCATGGCCAAGGGCGGGCTGGGATTCTGGGTGAACGCGGTCCTCGTGTACGCGGCGCTCCCGGTCATCCCGCTGGCGGTCGTCTCCGTTCTGGTCGTGGCCATGATGCGCTTCATCAACGTCAGCCGGAAGAAGGACATCCTCATCCTCGTCGGCAGCATCGTCCTCATCGTGGCCTCGCTGGCCCTCCAGGTCGGGCTGGGGCGGTCGAGGGGACCGCAGGATCCCGCGGCCGTGACGGCTTTTTTCACCTCGCCCGACAGCCTGCTCAACACGGTCGGGTCGAGGTTCCCGCCGAGCATCTGGGCGACCAAGGCGATAGCGGGCGGATTTTCGGCGGAGGGGCTGGCCAACCTGGCGCTTCTCCTGGGGGTGTCGCTCGTTTTCTTCGCCGGGATGATCGTCCTGGCGGAGAGGCTTTTCTACCGCGGGCTGGTGGGCTTGGCGGAGACGACGGGTAAAAGGAGGCGGCTGACGCGCGACGAGATGTCGCGGCGGGTGTCGTCGGGCCGGCGGGCGGTCGCCGCGGTCTTCGGCCGGGAGTGGAAGATCATGAACCGGACGCCGATCTTTCTCTTGAACGGCATCCTGGTCGTGATCTTCTTCCCGGCCCTCTTCGTCCTGATGGCGACCATGGATCCGGGCAGAGGGGGGAGCGGAGGCGGGGGCGACACCATGTTCCTCCTGAAGGTCATGACCTCGGCCAACCCGCTGGTCGTCATCCTGGCGGCGGCGCTGTTCATGACCATCTGCGGCAGTCTCAGCGGCACGTCGTCGTCGACCTTCTCGCGGGAGGGCGCGCAGTTCTGGATATCGAGGGTCATTCCGGTCGCGCCGAGGGAGCAGGCGGCGGCCAAATTCCTGCATTCCTACCTGGTGGCCATGCTCGGCGTCGTCACGGCCTCGGTCGTGGGCGCGCTTGTCCTCCATCTCAAGCCGGCCCAGCTGGCGGCCGCGGCGGGACTGGCGCTCGCGGCGGGCGTGCTGCTGACGGCGGTGGGCATGATCATCGATCTGGCCCGGCCGCTCCTCGACTGGACCAATCCGCAGAAAGCGATCAAGCAGAACCTCAACGTCCTGTTGGCCCTGCTCGCCGACGTCGGCATCATGACGGCCTTCTTTTTCGGCGTCAGGGCGCTCGTAAGGGCGAAGCTGGCGGCGAACGTCGTGCTCGGCGTGGTGTTCGTGAGCCTGGCGGCGCTCGCGGCGCTGAGCTACCGGATCCTGCTCCGGTTCGCCGACAAGCGCTACCCTGAGATAGAGTAAAAAGAAGGGGTCAAACCTATTTTTTACGCATTTTTGCGTAAAAAATAGGTTTGACCCCCTCTTGTCAGCCCTCGATGGCCTTGTGCAGCTTGACGGGGCGCTCCAGCCTCTTCCGCATCTTGATGTTGAGGAGCTCGACCATCACCGAAAAACCCATGGCGAAATAGATGTAGCCCTTGGGGATGATCAGGCCGAACCCTTCGCCGAAGAGGGTGAAACCGACAAGCAGGAGAAAGCTCAGGGCCAGCACCTTGATGGTCGGGTGGGTGTCGACGAACTCGCCGATGGCCCGGGCCGAGAGCATCATGACCCCAACGGCGATGATGATAGCCGCCATCATGATGGTCACGTGCTCGGCCAGGCCGATGGCCGTGATGACCGAGTCGAGCGAGAAGACGATGTCGAGGACGGCGATCTGGGCCAGGACGGCGAACATCTGCCGGCTGGACTTGGTTTTCTGGTGCGGTTCATCACCCATCAAGCTGTGATGGATCTCGCGGGTGCTCTTGGCCAGGAGGAAGAGCCCGCCGCCGATGAGGATGACGTCGCGGCCGGAGAATTCCCGGGAGAAGACGTCGAAGAGCGTGCTCTTCAGGCCCATGACCCAGGTCAGGGAGAGGAGCAGGAGGATGCGGCTGACCATGGCCAGGGCCAGGCCGATGACCCGGGCGCGATTCCGGCGCTCCTGGGGCAGGCGGCCGACGAGGACGGAGATGAAGATGATGTTGTCGATGCCGAGGACGATCTCGAGCGCGGTCAGCGTCCCCAGCGCCACCCAGGATTGAATATGCGTCATCCACTCCATCGTCGCCTCCTCAAATCGGGGACACAATACCCATTTCCGAATTGGGATATCGGATGGTATTCATGAGGGAGCATTATCAGATTTATAGGGAAAAATGCAAGGCCGCAATGCAGTCCGCCGGGGGAATATACAAAGGGCAAGAATAATTGAGGGACACAAAGAACAATTGAGGGACGCAATACTAATTTCCGAAATTAAATTCGGAAATGGGTATTGTGTCCCCGATTTAGCCGATTGACACCCCCCCTGCGGCTGGACTAACATCTGCCGCGATGTCCCCGGTTTGGCGGCCCGACCGGGGACGCGTACCGCTTCAAGAGAAGCGGTGCGATGTGCGATGTGCCCTTGCTTTGCTTGCATGTTGGACAAGGAGGGTTTCATGGGTAAGAGCGTCGGACGGCAGTTGAAAGCCGGCATTCTCATAATTGTTGCTTTTTTCCTGGCCTGGGCTTGCACGGCCGGGCCGCGCGGTTACACGAAATTCGAGGTCGCGATCGACCCGTCCGTCAGGAGCGAGGCGGCCGCGGGCCGCGTCATCCTCCTCCTCTCCAGGACCGAAAAATTCAGCCCGGGGCCGAACGGAACGCCCGTCTTCGGCCTGAACGTCGACGGCCTGGCGCCCGGCGCGAAAGCGCTCGTCGACGAGACGTCTTTCGGCTACCCGGTACGGAGCCTCCGCGACATCCCGGCCGGCGAATACTTCGTCCAGGCCTGGCTCAACGTCTACACGACGTTCACCCGGAGCGACGGCAAGGTCGTCAAGCTCCACCAGGACCAGGGCGAGGGACAGAACTGGCGCCGCTCGCCGGGCAACCTCTACTCCGAGCCGGTCAAGGTCAAGGTCGAGGCCGGGAGGAACGCGACCGTCCCCATCCTTCTCGACAAGGTCGTGCCGCCCATCAAGCCCTACGAAGACACCAAGTGGCTCAAGCACGTCCGCATCCAGAGCCGCCTGCTGACGGAATTTTGGGGACAGCCGATGTTCATCGGGGCCAACATCCTCCTGCCCAAGGGCTACGACGAGCACCCCGGCGTCCGCTATCCGGTGCACTACGTCCAGGGGCATTTCCCGCGGGGGCGGGCCGGCCGCTTCAGCGAGGACGAGGCGAGCCCGGCCTTCAAGCTCTGGACGGCCGACGGCGCGCCGCGTTTCATCCAGGTCAGCTTCGAGCACGCCTGCCCTTACTACGACGACTCTTATGGCGTGAACTCGGAAAACGTCGGGCCTTACGGCGACGCCATCACGAGCGAGCTCATCCCCCATATCGAGAAGACGTTCCGGGCCATCGGCGAGCCCTGGGCGCGGGTCCTCTCCGGCGGCTCGACGGGCGGTTGGATATCGCTGGCCCTCCAGGTCTTCTACCCGGACGTCTTCGGCGGCGTCTGGTCGTTCTGCCCCGACCCGGTCGATTTCCGCAAGTACCAGATCGTCGACCTTTATGCGGACAAGAACGCCTATACCATCGATAGCGAGTGGACGCGCGTGCCGCGGGGAGGGGAGAGGGAGACGGACGGGAACCTGTCTTACACGATGGACCAGGAGAATCTCTACGAGGAGGCGATCGGCGACCGGTACAGGTCGGGCGGCCAGTGGGCCATCTGGAACGCGGTCTTCGCGCCCGTCGCCGAGGACGGCTATCCGAAGCCCTTCTGGAACCCCGTGACCGGCGAGATCGACAAGGCGACGGCGGAATGGGCCCGCGAACGCTACGATATCCGCGCCTATCTCGAGAAGAACTGGGCGACGATCGGTCCCAAGCTTGCCGGCAAGATCCGCGTCTACGTCGGGCGGATGGACAACTTCTACCTCAACGAGGCCTGCTACCTGCTCGAGGAGTTCCTCGGAACGGCGAAAGACCCGGCGTACGGGGGAGAATTCCAGTACGGCGACCGCGGCGGCCACGGCTGGTCTCCCTTTAAGGGGGACGAGATGCTCCGGGCCATGGCCGCGCACATAACCAAGAACGCGCCGCGCTCGGCTCGGAGGGATTGGATCTATTAAGAGGGGGTCAAACCTACCTTTTAACCAAAAAACGGGGAAAAGGGAGGTTTTACCCCCGCGTGGGGCCTCAGGGGGAGATGGTGTGGCCGCCGGCGGAGAG
>JBFYOD010000158.1:0-3047 GCA_041303965.1 Candidatus Aminicenantota bacterium | reverse complement strand
GCTCAACCAGCTCGTTCAACGGGCGGTCGAGAAAGAGGTCCGCGAATCATGACCCGTCAACGGAGCGTCATCGCGGCTTCCGTCTTGTTAGCCGCCGCGGCCTGCTCGGGAAGGAACGACGCCCGGCCCGGCAATAGCGCCGGCTCCCCCACCGCTCAAGATAAGCCCGCCGTCATGCGGGCCGTAGATGGCATCCCCGGCAGGATCCGGGACGGAGATGTCGAGACATACGCAAAGGACGGCCTTTACGGCTACATCGACGGCGGGGCCGAGATCGTCTTTCAATACGGTTTCCGCGAGCTCGCGGTCTTCAAGTTCAAACCGGCGGGGACAACTGCCCTGCCCGCGCAAAAGGAACTCGTCCTCGAGATCTATCGGATGGATTCGGGCGAGGCCGCCTTCGGCATTTATTCGACCAAGCTCGAGGGCGAGGAAGAGAGCTGGCCGGGCATCCAGTCGGACCACTGGGTCAGCCCTGGACAGGGCGGGCTCGTCAAGGGCGAGTTTATGGTCAACATCCTGGCCCCGGAGTGCACGGTCCGGGAGATCGGAGAGTTCGCCGCGGCCATCGAGCCAAAAATCCCTGGGAAAGCGACGCTCCGGCCGAAGGGCCTGGCGTGGCTGCCGCGCGAGGGCATGGTCACCGGAAGCGGGCGATACATTAAAGGACCGCTCGCGGCCCAAAACGAGTCGCCCTTTCTCGAGGGGGATTACTGGGGATTCGGCGCCGGAGATGGGACGGGCGCGGCCGAGGCCTATTCGGCCAAATACGGCGTCGCTCCCGCCGTTTCCAAGCTGGTCATCGTCAAATTCGAGAAAGCGCCCGAGGCCGGGGCACTTGAGGACAATGTCCTGACGGCGTTCAGGGAATACCTCGTGGACGTCCGCCGGGACGAGGGCTCAGTCGAAGGAAAAAATCAGGCCGGACGCTGGTTCCTCTTCAAGGGCGCTGGTGCCGTCGCCGCCCTCGTCCTGAGTGAGGCGGACCGCAAAGCCGCCCAAACCCGCCTCGACCTCGCCCTGGCTCTCGCCTCCCGCTAACGGCCGACCGGCCTATCAAAACGAACCTGCACCGCCCGCCGGGCATTAACCCCTTTTTTACCGAATCTTGACATCTTTATGACAACTCCGCTCCGGGGAATCCTTATCGTTATCCCGGAAGGATGCCATGGACAAGCTTCTGAAGATCTTGCGTATCGCAGTCCCGGCCGTATTCGTCGTCCTCTTGGTCCTCTATCTTCCGAGGCTAAGGGTCGAAAATTCCCTCGAACGCTGGGTGACGCCCTCGTCGCCGGAGATCGTTCGCTACGGAGATTTCCTCGAGCGATTCGGCGGCGGCGCCGCGCTCCTGGTCGTTCTTCGCGACCCCGGGGGATTCGAGAGCGATGGGGCCCACGACGCGCTGATGGCATGTTATGACCGGCTGACGGAGCTCCCGGACATCGACGGCGTTTCGATCTATCCGCCCCCCGTCTACCGCCTGAAACACCGCCTCGACAAGAGCATCTCCGTCTTCATCGTCGCGTTCACCCCGCCTTCCCGCTTGAACCCCAACCGGCCCGAGCTCCTGAAGGCCGTCCGGAACGTGTTAAAGGACGTCCCCCTCGAATCGCACCTCGCGGGCACGGGGGTGCTCCACGAGGCGATCAACGAGGAGACGCAAAAAGACACCCTCTCTTTCATCGGCCTGGGCCTGCTTTTCCTGATGGCCCTCCTCATGCTCGTCTTAAAAAGCGCCAAGGCTTTCCTGATGACCATGGGCGTCTCCGCCGGCGGCGTTTCGACGCTCCTGCTCGCGGCGGCGGTCTTCCGCATCCCGCTCAGCATGGTCACCGTGATCCTTCCGGTCCTCGTCCTTTTCTACGGCACGTCCGGCTCTCTGCACGTGCTGTTCCACCGCGGGGACTTCCGGAAGGTCGTGGCGCCCTGCTTCATGGCCGTCCTGACCACGGCCATCGGCTTCATCACCTTCTGGCCGAGCCGCATCCCGCTCCTGAAAGATTTCGCCGTTCTCGGGACCGCGGGGATCGCCGGCGGCTTCGCCTGGGCCCTGCTCCTCTTTTTCCCCAGGCGTTACGTCTTCGAGCCGCGCGCCGACATCGAGCGCATCTTCCGGCGTTTCCCGGTCTTCTCGCGGCGGTCGATCCTCCTCATTTTCCTGGGCGTGGCGGCGGCCATGGTCCCGGGCATTCTGAAGCTCAAGGCCGACATCTACAGCCTCGATATCATATCCCCAACCAACCCGCGCGTCATCGACCACCATTTCGTCGAACGCAACGTCAGCCGCTACGTCCCCCTCGAATACACGGTCGAGATCGGCAAGACCGACCCCCGGGAGCTCAACGGCTGGATATCGGCCGTCCTCGAGCTCGACGAGGTCGACGGGGCGGTGAGCTATCTCAGCTTTCCCTCTTCGGAACGGCCGAAGTCCCGCTACGTGTCGTCTGACGGCCGCACGGGACGCGTCACGTTCTTCATCCCGACGCTTTCGACCGGCCAGGGGCTTGCGCTCGCGGACAGGATCGCCGGCCTGGCCGCGGCGAAGACGCCGGGTGTCCGGCCGAGCGTCAACGGCTACGTGACACTGTACGCGGTCGTCGCCGAGGAGCTCAAGAAGGCGTTCGTGGGCAGCCTGGCCCTCGCCTTCGCCCTGATCTTCCTCGTCATGGCCGCCTTTCTGAGGAACGCGCGCCTTCTCGCCGCTTCCGTTCTTCCCAACGTCATTCCCGTCGCCTGCGTCATCGGCCTGATGGGCTGGTCTGGGCTGACGCTCAACATGGCCACCGTGCCCATCGGTTGTCTCATGCTCGGCATCCTCGTGGACAACACCTTCCACCTTCTGTTCTGGTATAAAAAGACCGGCGGCCTCCGTGAGGCCTTCCATGAAGCCGCCCCCGGCATGGTCCTGACCATGGCCATCCTCACAGTCGGGTTTTCGGTCTTCCTCTTCGCCTCGTCTCCGCCGATCCGCTATTTCGGCATTCTGAGCCTGGCCACCCTTGCTGCAGGGCTGGCCGGGGATTGCATCCTCCTGCCGGTCTTGATAC
>JBFYOD010000157.1:0-4425 GCA_041303965.1 Candidatus Aminicenantota bacterium | reverse complement strand
CGCATGTCATGCTGGCCGAATCCTACTTTTGGAGCGCCTTTTGGGGATCCATGGATCCGCGGGCGGCGTTCTCCATGGCCAAAGCGGCGGCGCTCGAGGCCCTTAGACTCGATGATACGATCGCGGATGCCCACAGCGCGTTGGGAACCGTCCTCGGCAGCGGCGAGTTCGATTGGCACGGAGCCGAGCGCGAATTCCGCAGGGCCCTGGAGTTGAGTCCATCTTCCTCGGCGCTCCGATACGATTACGCCTGGTGTTATGCCATGTGGTTCCTTCTTCCACTGGGGCGGGTAGACCAGGCCACGCTAGAAATACGGCGTGCGCTGGAGCTGGATCCCCCCGATCCGTTCTACAACTCGCTGCTGGGGTGTCTCTTTTACCTCACTCGGCAATTCGAGCCAGCCATCGTGCAACTTCAGCACGCCATCCAGCTGGATCCCAATTTCTTCTTCTCCTACTGGTTCCTCTCAATGGCCTACACGCTGAGCGGGCGTCTTGACGAGGCCATGATCGCTGCCGAGAAGGCGAATGAGCTATCCGGGGGCACTGCGATGACGTTGGGAGCCTTGGGCAGGATCTACGGTGTGGCCGGCCGGACGGCCGAGGCGCGGCAGTTGCTCGAGGAGCTGACGAAGCGAAAGCTGGTGAGCTATGTGCCCGCGACCGCTTTAGCAACTGTCCATGGTGGTCTGGGAGAACGCGAGGAGACGCTGGAGTGGGTGGCCAGGGCTGTTGAAGAACGTGATCCGGTCATCGTGACATCACTGAAGATTTCGCCGCATTACGATCGCATGCGGTCCCACCCGACCTTTCAAGACCTGCTGCGGAAGATGAACCTGGAGCCCTGAAGTCCGCGTACCTAGCCAATTAACACTGCACGCAGCCATGGAATTTAACTGACATCACATCGTGCCATCCAAGAACGGATAGGCCCAAGACGATAAGAGGCAAAAAAGGAGGTTTACAAAATGAAGAAGCTAGGACTACCTAAGAACTTGGGGATGATCTTGCTGGGCATCTGGCTCATCATGACCGGGCTCATCCCTTTGCTCCACTTCAACTTTGAGGGTCTGTCCTTGATCATGGCGATCCTTGCCATCGTGAGCGGTCTCCTGATCCTGCTCGACCGCTAAGCCAACTGATCCAATCGGGGCTGTTTTTATGAGCGGCTGGACTAGCCGTTCGCTATCAACGCCCCCATTTCTTCCTCAATTCCTTGTCAATTTCGGCGGCGGCCTTCCTGCTGATGCCCTTGCCGTCGTCCTGGGCTTTCACTAGGCCCGGCGCCTGACGCGATTTTCCGGTCATGATATAGCTCGACGGCTGGACGGACGCCCCATGGGCGCGGCAGTTGTTGCCGACGTTGTTATCGTCCGATACGACGGTGATATCGGATGTCCTCCCCTTATAGCCCCTGACGAACCGGATGATCTCGTCGTCGCCGCCATGGGAAGCCGTGGAGAAGATGCACCGGATCCCGGCCAAACGCTGATCGCGGCCTCCCGCAAACTTTTTATCGCCGTCGAAAACGATGACGCACTCGCACCCCGGGTGTTCATGGCTCCACGTCGCGATCTGAAGGGCGAGCCGGCTTCGCGCGTTCTCCAGGCCGATCTCGAGGCTGGGCTTCAATTCCGGGACGCGGTTGATGACGTTGTAGCCGTCGATGAGCAGGATCTTCGTCATGGCTTGGCCAGGACGTGACGGTCTTCGACCCGCTTGGTCAGCCCGGTCCGGTCGAAATATTCGAGGATCGCCTGGGCATATTTCCGGGACAGGTTGAGACGGTCCCGGAGCTCGGCGATGGTGACGCTGCCGCGCCGCTCGACGAGGCCTAGTGCCGCGGCCTGCGCCGCTTCGAGCGTCTCCTTGTGATAGGTGACCTTGGGCGCCAGGCGGACCAGGTCGCCGCTGCGGATCAGCCCGTCCAGGATCTTCTTGAACGCGGACGGGTTGATATCGAGGCGGACGCGGACCTCCTCCTCGAGGGGGGCGGCGAAGCGGGCGCTCCGGAAAACGCCTTCGATGCGGGCCTTGAGCTCGTCCTCGACCGGATCGACCTTGACGTCCCGGCCGACGAGCCCGACTTCGGCGTCTTTACGGAAGAGCACGTTTTTCCCAATGAGCTCGTCAAGGACGAGCTTGAGGGTCGGCGCGTCGCTCTCCTCGAGGAATTCCGCGCGGACGTCCGAGAAGGGCATGGTCGGGCGGAAGGGATTGGCGTCGAAGTAGGCTTTGACGCCGTCGACGAGGCCTTCCGATAGCTGCGCGTAGACGGTTTTGTGGAGATAGCTCTCGGGCTTCTCCCGGGCGACGATGACAAGACTGCCGTCCGCCGCCAATTCCGCGACGACGGCGGCGACCTCCGGCTCGCCCCGACCTAGCTTGAGGGCGATCTCGTGAACGCCCTGGGGCGTGCCGTCCGACTGGACGAACATCTGTTCGACGGCGTCACGGGACGTCCCGCCGAGCTTCTCGAGCCCCTCGAGGACGCGGCCGCTGAACCGCTTGTGCTTTCCCGGATTGGCGTCGAGGACCTGCCCGCCGCCGATGGTCACGAGAGGGGAGAAGGACCGGATGACGAAGCGGTCTCCGGGGAGGGCGACGGTCGGGCGCTCAAGGATGAGCTGGACGGGCGACGACGCGCCGGGCATGACGGTCTGGCCGCCGAGGATGGCCAGCCTGGCCATGACTTCGTCGGTCCCGATATGGAGGCGGACGCGTTCCCGGTGCTTGATCTCTCGGTCCGCGCTTTCGAGGACGTCGAGGCGGGCGTCGAGACGGGCCGTCGGGACGAGTGACCCTTCGGCCGCGGCGACCTGGCCGCGCCGCAGGTCCTCCTTCCTGACGTCCTGGAGGTTGAGGGCGGTCCGCTTCCCGACGCCGGAAAAGTCGGCCTTGGACTTGTGAACCTGGAGGCCGCGGACGCGGCTCTTGAGGCCTTCGGGGTAGATCTCGATGCGGTCGCCGGCTTTGACCATGCCGCCGAGGATCGTCCCCGCGACCACGGTCCCGAAGCCGTGCATGGTGAAGACTCGATCGACGGGCATGCGAAATATCCCGCTGTCGGGGCGGGGGGCGACGCGAAGGCCGATCTCGCGAAGAGCCGCCTTGACCGCCTCGACTCCCGCGCCTGTCAGGGCCGAAACGGGCAGGATGGGCGCGTCGGCCAGGAACGAACCGCGGACGAAGTTCCTGACCGCCGCCGTGAGCTCCGCGACGCGGGCCTCGTCGACGAGGTCGCTCTTGGTCAGTGCGACTGCGCCGAGCTTGACGCCGAGGAGTTTGAGGATGTCGAAGTGCTCCCGGGTCTGGACCGATATGCCCTCGTCGGCGGCGATGACGAAGAGCGCCGCATCGATGTTGCTCGCCCCGGCGGCCATGGTCTTGACGAACTTTTCGTGGCCCGGGACGTCGATGAAAACGATCTGCTTGGCGTAGGCCGGGTCGTCGAGGAAGACGAAGCCCAGCTCGATGGTCATGCCGCGAGCTTTTTCTTCGGGCAGGGTGTCGGGGTCGGTCCCGGTCAAAGCCCTGACGAGCGCGCTCTTGCCATGGTCGATGTGTCCGGCCGTGCCGACGATGACGTGGTCCATATCCGGCATCTTCAGGAGAGCGGGGCTTTCCTCCGGAGCACGATCCTGGCCGGGCCCTTACGGGTGACCCGGCCGATGACCGCGGCGCTCTCGACGCCTTTCTTGTGGAGTGTCGCGAGGAGCGTGATGGCCTTGGTTTTTCGGATGGCGATGAGGAGCCCGCCCGAGGTCTGGGGGTCGTAGAGAAGCGTCTCCAGGTCTTCGCCGGCGTCCTTAGCCCGCTTGACGAAGGCCGAGGCGTACTCGCGGTTGCGCTCGACCGCCCCGGAGATGACCCCTTGGCGGATGAGGTCCATGACGCCCGTGAAGACGGGGATGGCCTCGCCGTAGACCTCGACCTCGACGCCGCTCTGGGCGGCGATCTCGCCGAGATGGCCGGCCAGACCGAAACCGGTGATGTCGGTCGCAGTTGTGACGCCGGCCGCTATCATGGCCTCGGCGGCGGCGCGGTTGAGCTCGCGCATCGACCGTTCGGCCTCTGCCAGAGCATCGGCCGGAGCCCGGCCGATCTGGCGGGCGAAGCTCAGCGTGCCCGTTCCGATGGGCTTGGTCAGGATGAGGACGTCGCCGGGCTTGGCCTTGCTGTTGACGGTCATCTTCTTGGGATGGACGATGCCGGTCACGGCGAAACCGAACTTGATCTCCCGGTCCTTGATGCTGTGGCCGCCGAGGACGGCGACTCCGGCTTCGCGCAGCTTGTCGATCCCGCCCTGGAGTAGCTTGTTCATGATCCGGGGGCTGAGCTTTTCGTTAGGGAAGGCGATGAGGGAGAGGGCCGTCAGGGGTTTAACGCCCATGGCGTAGATGTCGCTCACGGACATGGCGGCGG
>JBFYOD010000156.1:0-2879 GCA_041303965.1 Candidatus Aminicenantota bacterium | reverse complement strand
CCATGACCCTTCTCGTCAAGCTCTTCACCCGCTCCCGATGGGTGGACACGGTCTCGAACGTCGTCTCCCTCGCCTTGATCGGGATGCTTCTCCGTCAGCCCTTTGACAACCTCTTCGCTGTCGATATCTCCGAGCGGCTCCTGCCCAAGATCAAGTTCGGATTGCGATTCATGCTGCTCTTCATCGCCGTCATTGTCACCGTCGACCTCATCCAGAACTTGGTCGTCCTCGGCCGCAAAAAGCTGGCGAAAAGCGTTTAGCTCGCCTTACGGCGTCAGGTTCTCATGGGCCATGAGCAACTTGGCCTGGATGGGGACGCCGTAGGGACAGGCCGCTTCACACGGCCCGGCGCAGCCGGCGCATGCCCCGGCGTCGAGACCCCGGTCGCTCACCGCGGCGTAGAGGCCCATCGCTTCCTTCTCCCTCCCCTTCGCTGCGAAATAATACTCGTAGCGCATGATGGTGTTCACCGGGACGCCCCGCGGGCAGGACGGTTCGCATAGCCCGCAGGCGTGGCGGCAGTAGGACGAGCCGTAGGCCTCCCGGCAGTCGTCGAGAAGCGCCGCGGAGCCGATATCGAGCTTCTGGCCCGAGAGCGAGACGAAAGCCTCGAGCGATTCAAAGCTGTTGATGCTCGGGCAGACGGTGTGGACGCCGGGGTTGTTGAGGCAGAACCTGATGGCCGCGTCGCGCGTCTTTTGCTCCCCCGCCAGGCCGTGCTTCTTCATGAAGGCCTCGGTCACGGCCGCCCGGTCGGCCGCCCTCGCCTTGGCTTTCACGATCGACTCGGGGACCTCCTTGCCGTCCTTCTTGTACCGTGCCTCGTACGAATCTAGGACCTCCTTCTCGGTCGCCACGATCAATCCCGGGTCGGCCTTCATCAACGTGACGCCGACGTCCTTGGCTGCGCAGGCTTTGAGGACCTTCTCCCCCGCTTCCCGCTGGAGGAAGTTGTAGACGAAGAGCATGATGTCGAAGCGCCCGTCCTCGGCCGCGGCCATGACGACCTTGTCCATGGGGTCGTCGAGGCGCCCGAAGAGACTGAGGTCGGCGCCGTGGTTCGAGAGCCCCGAATAGCGCACCTTGCCCTCGGCCTTGAGCTCGCCGATGAGCTCGTGGTAGGGCTCGTACTTGACCTCGGCCAGCGTGCACATATGTATCATCAGGCAGTCGGCGTGGTCGGTTTTCATGCGCTCCAGGCACTTCATGAACCGGTCGCGAAGGTCCGCCTTACTTATCCTTTTGTCGAAGACGATGTTGAGCTTGGTCGTGATGAACAGGGACTTGCGGTCGTGGGTCTGGAGGACCTCGCCGATCGTACGCTCCGAGCCGCCGCGCTCGTAATGCTCGGCCGTGTCGACGTAATTGACGCCGGCCTCGATGGCCGCGCGGAGGACGTTGGCGTTGCTCAGCGGCCCGCCGCCGATGCTGATATCGGACACCTTGTAGCCCGTCCGGCCGAGCCTCCGGTATTCTTTGATCTTGAGCGCCGGCTTGTCTTGCGCAACCGTCTGGGCCGGTATGGCCGCGACCTGGCCGATGACGCGCTCCTTGGCCCTCAATCCCGCCGCCGTCGCCGCGGCCAGCGAGGCCCCGATGAATCCCCTTCTCGAGATCAGCTTGTCCTTTCCCGTCTTACAGGTCATGCGCGACTCCTTTCCTATCAAGGCTGGGTCCTGATCGCGAATCATAAACGGTTCACGCTGCAAAGTCTATGCCATAATCCGCCCCTGGAGTACCCGGCCACAATGTTAAGCTAGTTGACAGGCCATAGGGGAATCGGGGGGCCCGCGCAGGATACTTTCAAAGGGGAGTGAGAGTTTCCCGCTCCCCGGGCCGTCTAGGATAACGAAATTAACAACAGGAGGGACTTGACGAATATGTACGAAACTGCATACCTATGCATATGAGAACGACGATTAACATCGACGACGAGATCCTGTCCAAGGCTTCCGAGCTGACCGGGATCAAGGAGAAAACGGCCTTGGTCAAGATGGGCCTCGAATACCTGATCGCCCGGGAGAGCGCCAAGAGATTGGCAAAGCTCGGCGGGACGGCGAAAGACCTCCGCCCCATCCCCCGCCGGCGAAGCGCGATATAGGCATCGGCATGGGCCTCGGCTTTATCGATGTTCATCTTCTGGCTTCGGCGCGCCTCGCCGGGATCTCCTTATGGACCCGCGACCTTCGGCTCAAAAAAGCAGCTGCCGCACTCGACGTCCTCTTCCCTTAGCGGCCCGGCCCGGGGGACAAGAAACCCATTTGTGTTCTTCGACGGCTGATGCATTAAGCCCTCGCTATCTTCCGGAACGCGAAACAGGACAATTCCTATCCAAGAGGACGAATTCCTCCCGCTTCCGAGCAAAGCCCTCAAGGAGAGCTCTTGGCACGATACCCGCATAAAAACAAAGCGTTATGGATCAATAGCGCCATACCATAACGGATGGAAGTAAGACGGAGGAGGAGGACAAAATGAAAAAGACACTGATTCTACTGCTCTTCGCGCTGTCGGCTTTCGCCGCCGCACAGGATCGTGGCCAGTATCGGACAAAAGAGACCGGGAATCCAGCGCCTATCCAAAACAATTTGGCGCGCACCCCCGGCGCCCAAAGTACCGCCGCCAACGGCTATGCCGTGCCTGAGCCGGCGGCTATCATCCTGCTCGGGGCAGGTCTTGTGTCCCTGGGCGTTTACGCCAAGAAAAAGCAGGGCAAGAAATCCTAAGCGCCGCTAAGATCAGGGCCTCTGTCGCAGACAGATCTCCGTCTTGGCCGTGCCGGCCTTCTCGGATAGGGCCGTGACCACGGCCTCGGCGAATTCCGGGGGCGGGTTCTGCGAGAAATAATTGCTTGCCGGCCGCCGAGCTCCTTGTCGTTCCAC
>JBFYOD010000155.1:0-2772 GCA_041303965.1 Candidatus Aminicenantota bacterium | reverse complement strand
TGAAATTCAACTACACCTTCAATTTTTAAAAGGGGGACACAATACCCATTTCCGAATTTAAATTCGGAAATGGGTATTGTGTCCCCGAATTAGCGGGCGGACTTGAGGCGGTCCCAGACCTTGACGTAGAGGGCGTTGGCCGCGCCGATGTTGGCGATCGTTTCGCTCTTGGCCTGGATCTCGGGCTTCAGGAAGATCCCGGGGTTGTCGCGGATCTCCGGTTTGAGCAGGGGATAGGAATCCTTGTTGGGGCAAAGATAATAGATGAACTCCGTGTTCTCGGCCGCGACCGACGGTTCGTGGAGGAAATTGATGAAGGCGTGGGCCAGGGCGGGTTCCCCAGCGCCGGCCGGGATGACCAGATCGTCGCAGGAGATGATCGTGCCTTCCTCGGGGACGACGAACCGGACGTCCGGGTTTTCTTTGCGGACCTGAAAGACGTCCCCGTTCCAGGCGTGGACGAGGAGGAACTCGCCGGAAGCCAGCCCGATCTTGTACTGTTCGTTCTCGAACTTAGCCAGGTTCTTTTTCCACTCGAGAAGGATGCCCTCAGCCTCGGCGAGCTCGGCCTCGTCCGTCGTGTTGATGCTGTAACCCAGGGTCTTGAGGGCCGCCCCGATCGTCTCGCGCATGTCGTTGAACATCGTCATTCGGCCGCGGAGGTCGGCCCGGCCGAACATCCGCCAGGAGGGGACGACGTTCTCGACGCGTCCCTCGAGATAGGCGATGCCGCTGACGACGAGCATGTAGGGGACCGAATGGTCCATCGTCCCGTCCACGGCGATCTTGAGATATTCCGGGTCGACGTGGGCGAGGTTGGGCAGCAGGCTGCGGTCGAGACGCAGCAGCATGCCCTGTTCGTGCATGAGGCTGACCATGTAGCTCGAGGGCGTCAGCAAGTCGTAGCCCGAAGCGCCGGCCTTGAGCTTGGCGTACATAGCCTCGTTCGACTCGAAGGTGTCCAGGACGACCCGGCAGCCGTGCTCGCGCTCGAACCGCCGGATGAGCTCGGGCTTGATGTAATCGGACCACGTGTAGACGCTGAGGACGGGCCTCGATCTTCCGCAGCCTGCCGGAGCGACAAGGAGGACGGCGAACACCGGAACGAGAAGGGCCGCGGCCGCCGCGCGAAAAGATCCGCCTCTCGTTCTCACCCGTTTTTCCTCGAGGTCCCTATATAACCCAGTCCGGCTATCTTTTCAACCGGACGAGCCGCTGGCTGACGAGGACGGCTGTCAGCGTTACGGCCAGGAGGAGCGTCGACAGGGCGTTGATCATCGGCGGCGCGCCGTACTTGATCATGCTGTAGATGCGGAGAGGCAGGGTCGTCGAGCCGGGCCCGGCGACGAAGAAGGTGATGACGAAGTCGTCGACCGACAGGGTGAAGGCGAGCAGGGCCCCGGCGACGATTCCCGGCATGAGCATGGGGATGAGGACCTTCCGGGCGCTCTGCCACGGGCTCGCGCCGAGGTCGCGGGCGGCCTCGATTACGGAGAAGTCGAAATCCTGGAGCCGGCCGAGAACGGTCATAGCCACGTAGCTCGCGCAGAAGGTGACGTGGGCCAGGAAGATCGTGAACAACCCAAGCGGGACGCCCGCCGCGACGAAGAACATCAGCAGGCTGATGCCCATCAAGATCTCGGGCACGACGAGGGGCGTGTAGATCAGGGTGTAGTGGACCCGCTGCAGGCGGCTTGCGCCGTAGCGATGGAGGGCGAAGGCCGCAACCGTCCCCAGGACGACGGACACGGCCGTGACCGAGACGGCAACGATGAGCGTGTTCTTCAGGGCCTGCCAGATCTCGGGCGACTCGAAGAGCCGGGCATACCAGACGAGCGAGAAACCCTGCCAGCGGCTGGAGAAGCGGGCCGGGTTGAAGGAGTTGACGACGAGGATGAGGATGGGCAGGTAGAAAAAGGCCAGGACGAGGGCCGTGACGACCAGCGGAAAGCGGCTCCTCTTCACGGCGCTTCCCCCATGATGATATCGGACTTCTTGTTCTTGCGCTGGAGGGTCAGGACGGTAATGAGGGGCGCGAGTACGGCCAGGACGAGGACGGCCGACAAGGCGCTCGCGTGCGGCAAGTTGCGGTCGGTGAAGACCCGCTGGGCGATCTTGTTCCCCAGCATCTCTCCGGACGGGCCCCCGACGAGATCGGGGATGATGTAGGAACCCAGGGCGGGAATGAAGACGACGAGGAACGCGGTCAAGAGGCCGCGACTGATGCCCGGGAGGAACACCCTGCGGAAGGCCTGGGCGGAGCTGGCGCCCAGGTCGCGGGCCGCTTCGATCAGCCGGAAGTCGAACTTTTCCGCGGCCGCGTAGATGGGCAGGATGGTGAATGGCAGGAACGTGTAGACCATGACCAGGACGACGGCCGTCGGGTTATAGAGGAGCGTCGACGCCGTTCCGACGAGCCCCAGCGCTTCGAGGGCTTTCTTGATCAATCCTTCGGGATGGAGAAGGGACTTCCAGGCGAAGACGCGGACGAGAAAGCTTGTCCAAAAGGGGATGATGACCAGCATGAGCAGCCGGTTCCGCCATTTCTCCGAAGCCCGGGCGATGGAATAGCCGGTGGGAACGGCCAGGACGAGACAGATGACCGTCGTCAGGAGGCTTATCCAAAGCGTTCGCCAAGCGATGGCCAGATTGCTCGGCGTCCATAGCGAACGGATAGTGTCCAGCGTCCAGCCGCCGCCGATCCCGCCGTAGGGATTGGCCGGCCGGAAGGCGATGACGAAGACGAGCAAGGTCGGGACGACGACGAACAAT
>JBFYOD010000154.1:0-17980 GCA_041303965.1 Candidatus Aminicenantota bacterium | reverse complement strand
TGACGAAACGTCTGACAAAGCGCTCGAAAGACCTGAAAATGAAGATCGTTAATGCCGTCATGGAGGGGAACCTGATCCTTATGGAATGGGAAATGACCATTAAGTTTAAGAAGAACCCGAGTTCCGTTCTATACGGCTCGAGCCGGCTGACCTTGAATGAGGAGGGCCGAATTATCCAGCAGAGAGATTATTATGACCTGTGGGGAGATATATTCGACAATATTCCAAGGTTCGGCAAAGCGTACAGGAAGTTCATGATGAGGAAGTTCGGTTGAACGGACGACGATGAGATATCAAGTCATGAGTTCATTGAACAAAGGGGGCATGATGAAAAAGGCTATTTGCTTCGTATTGTTTCTATCCCTTTCCTTTATCGGATCCCTATATGCCCAGACCGGAGTTCGTTTTGGCTTGAAAGCGGGCTACAGTCTCGCCACTCAGTATGGGACCCCCGCTGCCGATGATACTTATACAGTTGCTACTCGGCCCCGGAATGGTTTTGCCGGCGGCCTGTTCGTCGAATTTCCGATAACTGAATCAGTGGGCATCCAGCAGGAGTTCTTATTCGCGATGAAAGGCTCGCGGCAGAGCGTCACGGCGACGGTGCCTGTTAGCCTAAGCACCGTTTCTGTATATGATGTGAACTATTTCGAGCTGCCCATAACCATAAAATACAGATTCGTCAAAATCAAGGAGGTGAAGATCTACGGCAGCGCCGGGATCGCCCTGTCCTTGCTCATGAACGGCAAATACAATATTACCAGCACGATCAATCCTGGAGGTCCTCCCATCATCGTGGCGGAATCCGGAGATATGAAAGGGCTCGATACCTTCGACTATTCATTCGTCTATGGAGCCGGCGCGGAATTCAAGCTGCTCCATAAGGTTTTTTTCATGGAATACCGCATGACGATCGGGTGGAACGTTTTAGCCATGCCTAATGCTTCAGGAGCAGATCCCGTTCCTCTACGGAACCAGGATTATATATTTGCTGTCGGCATGTATTTTTAAAAGCTCAGGTCCGTTTAGAACTCTATGAAGTTTAGGGGATTTCGCCAGGTCACGGCTCTCTATGAAAAATAAAAGGATGCTCAAGTATTTTAGGGAATACAAATGGTCCAATATTTTCGCGATGATCAGGAACAACAAGTCTGATCCGATAAAATGCGATGATACCTACGACGGCAAGCTGGTCGTTATTACAGGCGCGACATCAGGCATCGGATATCTGACCGCAAGAAAATATGCCTCCATGGGCGCCGACCTTATTTGTGTCAATCGAAATCCCGAAAGATCTGAAGCCCTCAAGAAGGAGATCGTCAATGATTTCGGCGTGAGGTGTGAGTATATCAGGGCGGATTTGAGCGCGCTTGACGAGATCAAGAGAGCCGCAAAGGAGCTGAATCAACTTCAAGCCGAGATCAATGTCCTTATCCATAATGCCGGTATCTATCTTACGAAGAGAGAAACGACGGCCGATGGACTTGAAAAGGTCCTTGTGATCCAGTATTTAGCGTCGTTCATCCTCAATTATCTGTTAATGGATAAGCTGAAGGCCCAGAAAAGCGCCAGGATAATCATGGTGAATTCCGAAGGCCACCGTTTTGCCGCCTGGGGATTGAGACTGGACGACCTGAATTGGGAAAAGCGCAGATATACGGGCTTAAAAAGCTATGGTTCTGCCAAGACAGCGCAGCTTCTATCGTTGTTGATCTTTAACGAGCGTTTCGAAGGAACCGGAGTATCGATCAATGCCGTGCATCCGGGAGCCGTTAAGACCGATACGGGACAGGAGAACGGACCGGTTTACCGGTGGTTTAAAAGGAATATGATCGATAGAACCTTGAGGTCGCCTGAAATATCGGCAGAGGCGCTGTATTATCTTGGAGCTTCAAAAGTAATGGAAGGCGTCAGCGGAAAATTCTATAATTTGACCACCGAAGAGGTCCCGGCGCCGCCGGCCCTGGACAAAGAAGTCGCCTATGAACTATGGGAAAAAAGCCTCGACTTAGGCGGATTGTCCGCGCTAAAAAAGTGAATGTTCGACGGGCATGTCCTCAATGAAGATCCCGAGTTGAATCCGCATGGCTGAAAACATCTACGACACCATCATTGTTGGAGGAGGCATTGCCGGATTGACGGCGGCCGCCTATCTCTCGCGGGCCGGAAAAAAGGTATTGCTCATCGAAAAGAACAGGGAATGCGGCGGCCTTGTCAATTCATTTGTTCGCGACGGATTTCATTTTGACGCCGGAGTCAGAGCCCTCGAAGATGCAGGTATTGTCTTCCCTCTGCTCGAGGACCTGGGCATTCAGCTCGATGTCGTGAGAAGCAAGGTTTCGCTGGGGATAGAAAAAAAGATCATTCCTATCGAAGACCTGAGCAGCTTGGAAGAGTACAGGGATCTCCTGGCGGAAGCGTTTCCGGAAAGTGAAGGGGAGATCGATGAGGTCCTAAGGGTCATCCGGACCGTGATGAAACACATGGATGTGCTCTATGGCATAGAGAATCCGCTGTTCAAAGATCTGAAGCGTGACCGGGAATTCATCTTCAAGAAACTATTACCGTGGCTGCCGAGGTTTCTTTTGACCGTGAGAAGAATAAACAGCATGAACATTCCGGTAGAGGAGTATTTGAAAACAATTGTAAAAAATCACTCTCTCCGGGATATGATTTCACAGCACTTTTTTAAAAATACGCCGGTTTTTTTCGCATTAAGCTATTTCTCCCTTTATCTCGATTATTTCTATCCGAAGGGAGGCGTGGGAAAACTTTCTGAAGCCCTGAAAAACAGAATATTGGAATGGGGGGGGGAGATAAAGACCGAGACCCGTATCGTCCAAGTGGCGGCCAATAAGCGCCTTCTCAAAGACCAGAATAAAATGACCTATCAATATGGCAATCTGATCTGGGCTGCCGATCTGAAGACACTCTATAAAATTACAGAAACAGAGGACTTGTTACCTAGGATCACGAAAGCATTTAACAATGCGAAGAACATGATGCTGAAAAACCGGGGCGGCGATTCTGTTTTTTCATTATTCCTGGGAGTCGATGAACCTCTTGAGAGTTTCAGGCGGATCGCAAACGGACATTTTTTCTATACCCCCTCGAAGATCGGTTTAGGGGAAACTCGTTGGGGGGAGCTCGATCATCTGCTGAAAAACTTCGAAAAGATCGAGAAAAAGCAGATCCTGGCCTGGCTGGATAAATTTACCCGGCTGAACACCTACGAAATATCCGTGCCCGGACTTAAAGATCCGGAATTGGTCCCTCAGGGCAAGACAGGCCTTATTATCAGTTTCCTGGCTGAACATGATCTATTCAGGCTCATCCAAGAAGCCGGCTGGCTTGATGAATTCATTTCCGAACTTGAGGATCGTGTTTTGCGGGTCATATCTGGATCCGTCTACCCGATGTTAAAAGATAAGATCATCGTACGCTTTTCATTTTCACCCCTGAGCATCGAAAAAAGGGTGGGAAGTTCCGAGGGAGCCATAACAGGATGGTCATTTCAAAAAGACATGCCTGTTGTGAACAAGATCCAGTACTCCGCTCGTTCTGTTCAAACGCCTCTGCCTTCCGTCTATCAGGCCGGTCAATGGGCTTACAGCCCCGCTGGCGTGCCCATGTCGATCCTCACCGGTAAACTGGCGGCTGACAAAGCTCTGAAAAAAGCAGGAAAACGAAAATAAGTTTACCCCTGCCCTTGTGTTAGGATCTTGCCGGGTCGAGGGAGGCGGATATGGGCTCTGAATTCAAAAATAAATTCGGCGGCGAAGGTGATAATCTAATGAATAATGTTAAAATAACTCGATGAACACATACAGCTGGTACTCGCAACTTATCAAACCCTCGTGGTCGCCACCGTCGTGGATTTTCGGTCCGGTATGGACTTTTCTCTATGTTTTAATCGCACTTTCCTTTGGCAAGGTATTTTGGATGGCCGCCAAAAAAGAAATCGCTTTGATCAAGGCATTGCCTTTCGCCCTGAACCTGATTTTCAACTTCGCGTTTACGCCCCTGCAATTTGGGCTTAAAAACAATTTTCTGGCGGCGATAGATATTTTGCTCGTTCTTGGGACGCTTATCTGGGCGCTCTACGGCATCTGGCACGCTTCGCCCGGTATTCGTTGGGTGGTCTATGTCAACATCCCGTATCTTCTCTGGGTAACGTTCGCCACCTGTTTACAATTGACCATAACGTATCTCAATGCGTAAGCCAATGATCTATATGCTCATCGCTCTCGTCGTCGTCATTGCGCTCTGGTCTATCGGGGGATTTTTTGGTTCTCGTGTCGAGCAGGCGGACTATACCGTGGTGAAGACAATGAACGGCTACGAAATACGGGAATATCCGGCGCGTATCGTGGCCCAGACGACTGTCCAAGGCTCCTGCCGGGAATCCATGAGTAACGGTTTTAGAAAGGAGGCTTCATGAAAAACGGACGCATGACCACCGGGCTCGGCGTATTTCTCCTCTTCGCCGCCGGAGCTGCCCTCGTCGGCCGGACCTCGGAAGCCCCCCCCCAGGCGGGCGCGGCCGCCGGAAAACCGTTCCAGCCGACCTGGGAGTCGCTCCGGAAAAATCCCACTCCGCAATGGCTCCGGGACGGCAAGTTCGGGATCTACACGCATTGGGGCGTCTATTCCGTCCCGGCGGTCGGACCGAACGGCACCTGGTACTCCAACCATATGTATATGGACCCGAACTCCCCGGAACGGGTCTATCATGATGCCACGTACGGCCCGCTCGAAAAATTCGGCTATAAGGACTTCATCCCGATGTTCACCGGCGAGAAGTTCAACGCCGACGAATGGGCGGACCTGTTCCGGAAAGCGGGGGCCCGCTTCGCCGGGCCCGTCGCCGAGCATCACGACGGCTTTTCGATGTGGGACACGAAGTACTCGGAATGGAACGCCGCCCGGATGGGGCCCAAGCGGGATATCGTCGGCGAGCTCAGCCGGGCGATCAAGAAGCGCGGCATGAAGTTCGTCACCGCGTTCCATCACGCCGAGAACTGGTACTTCTTCCCGGTGTGGGACAAACGCTTTGACTGTTCGGACGCGCGCTACTCGGGCCTCTACGGCCCGATCCACGAGAAGGGCGCGCAGCCCGACCGGCCATTCCTGGAGTTATGGGAGAACAAGGTCCTCGAAGTCGTGGACAAGTACGAGCCCGACTTCCTCTGGTTCGACTTCGGCCTCGGGTTCATTCCCGAGGCTTACAAGAAAGACCTCCTGGCCCGCTTCTTCAACAAAGCGGCGGCCCAGAACCGGGAGGTGGTCGTCACGTACAAGGACCATGACCTTCCGCCCGGCGTCGGCATCAACGACCTGGAGCTCGGGCAGGAGCGGGAGATGACGTACCACGAGTGGATCACCGATTCGTCCGTGGACAACCAGGGCGCGTGGGGTTACGTCAAAGGCGCGGGCTATAAGACCACGGAGAACCTCGTCCACAACCTGGTGGACCGGGTGAGCAAGAACGGGTTCCTTCTGCTCAATGTCGGGCCGAAGCCGGACGGCACGATCCCCGAGGAAGCCAAGGAGCGGCTGCTCGGCCTGGGGAAATGGCTCGAGACGAACGGCGAGGCCATCTACGGCACGATGCCCTGGATCATCGCCGGAGAAGGCCCGACGAAGCTGGAAGGGCAGGGCCCGTTCAACGAGATGGACAACCTCCGCTACAAAGCGCAGGACATCCGGTTCACGGCCAACGGGAATGTCCTCTATGCAACGGCTTTAGGCTGGCCGGGCGAGAAGATCCGGATCAAGAGCCTGGCCGGCGGCCCGGATCCCGGGAGGAACTTCTGGAACGGCCTCTACGCTTCCGAGATCGTCTCGGTCACCATGCTCGGCGACGGCCGGCCCCTGGCCTGGGAATTGACGAAGGAGGGGATGACGATCGAGACCCCGAAGACGAGGCCCTGCGCCTATGCGTTCGTCTTCAAGATCGTGAGGCGCAAGCCCTTCTGATTTGGCGTCATCGCCGGTACAAACGATACCCCGCAGCGAACCTTAATGGCCAAGGGCACAAACGTTGCCGGGCATGGCCGAATGCTGATGGCCGCGTTCTTTTCCCGGCCGGCGGGCAAATAAGCCTGAAGGGGAGAAACTGATAACCGGTCCCGGTTTATATAGATCCTGTCGGGATTGACATCGCCCATCGGCCGAAGATACATTGCCCATACGCACAAGACGGGAGATCCATCATGAGCCGAAGACGCGTTCGGACACGCCGCCAATTCCTGAAGGACGCCGGGACGGCCGCGGCCGCCTCGGGGTCATTGGCGCTTTTTTCAACCCTCGGCCTGACCGGCTGCGCGGGGAAATCCCGGCGGAAGCCGAACGTGGTCCTGGTCATGACGGACGATCATGGATTCGGCGATATCGGCGCGCACGGGAACCGGACCGTCAAAACGCCGACCTTGGACGCCCTCCATGCCAAAAGCGTTCGGCTGACGAATTTCCATACCGATCCTTGTTGCTCTCCGACGCGGGCATCCCTCCTCACGGGCCAGTACTCGGCCCGCTCGGGCGTCTGGCACACCATCGGAGGGAGGTCGCTGCTCGCCCGGGACCGGACGACCATGGCCGATCTTTTTCAGTCCGCCGGCTACCGGACCGGCATCTTCGGCAAATGGCACCTCGGAGAGAACTATCCGTTCCGGCCGCAGGACCGCGGCTTCCAGGAGACGCTTGTCCATCGCGGAGGCGCGGTCGGCGCCGCACCGGATCATTGGGGCAACGACTATTTTGACGACACGTACATCCGGAATGGAAAGGCCCAAAAATACGAAGGGTACTGCAACACCGTTTGGTTCGACGAAGCCATCCGGTTCATCCGGACCAACCAAGACCGCCCCTTCTTTTGCTATGTGCCGACAAACCTGCCGCACGCGCCTCTCACCGTCGATGATCGTTATGCCGAGCCTTACCGGTCCCAGGTGTCTGACCGCCTGGCGCGCTACTACGGCATGTTGACCAAATTCGACGAAGACCTGGCCCGGTTGTCGGCCGAGATCCGAACCCTGGGGCTCGAGAACGACACGATCTTCATCTTCATGTCCGATAATGGCCCCTGTCCCTGGTACGGAGGCATCGTCATTGACGACGACGGCTATGTCCTCGAGGGATATAGCGCCGGGATGCGCGGCGGCAAGATCTGGGGATACGAGAACGGCCACCGGGTGCCCTGCTATATGCGCTGGCCGGGCGGCGGGATCGAGGGAGGCAAGGACGTGGACCGGTTGACCGCTCATTTCGACCTGCTGCCGACGCTCCTCGATTGCTGCGGGATCAAGCCGCCGGCCGGGACCTCATTCGACGGAACGAGTCTCCTCCCTTTGCTCCGTGATCCGGGGACAGCGTGGGCCGAGCGCACTCTTTTTGTGCATAACCAGCGGGTCGACTTTCCGGTGAAATACAAGGAATTCCAGGTACTGACCGAGCGCTGGCGGCTCGTCAGCCCCACGTTGAAAGACGGGGAGGTCGCTGTGCCACCGGCGGCGGAGATCGGCTCCCTGAAAAATCTCGAGCTCTACGACATTCGGGCCGATCCGGGACAACGGGAAGACATCGCCGGCCGGCACCCGGAGACGGTCGCTGAGCTCCGTGCGAGGTACGAAGCCTGGTGGAACGACGTTTCCGCGAAGTTCGGCGACTACAATGACATCGTGATAGGGTCGAACCGCGAGAACCCGGCGCTCCTTCACGCCCATGACGCGCACCGCGGGGGCGGGAGGCAGGTTTGGGTGATCGAAGCGGAGCGCGCGGGGGAATACGCGTTCCGAGTCTTCCGCTGGCCTTTCGAGTCCGGGAAAAAGATCCTGGAAAACCGCGATGGCGCCGCGGTCGCCGGCGCGGCCGGAGCCCGGCTGCGGATCGGCAACGTCGACCGGTCCGTCCCGGTTCTTCCGGAGGCGCCGGCGGCCGAATTCACCGTTCATCTTGCCGCGGGCCGGACTTGCCTCGAGGCCTGGTTCGTTCCGCAGGGAACGGAGAAGCCCTGGCTTGCCGCTTCCGTCGCGGTTGAACGGATCGGCCCAGCGGATCCGGAGGAATTAGGAAGCTACCGCGCCACTCATCCGGACTCCCTTCTCCGATAAGCGTTCGACGAGGAGGGGTCAGGTCTGAATGGCCCGTATTATTATCTGCTAGATCTTCGGGCGCGGTTTTCGCGGCGATTGACATCGCCGTCCGGCCGGGGGTACAGTTCCACCGTGGATCGGGCTCTCAAGGAAATCAAGCCCGGAGCATGATGAAAATACCGTGAAGAGGATCCCATGGATCGACGTGGTTTTCTGAAAACCCTCGGCTTAGCCGCTCCTGCCCTGGCTTTGCCTATCGATAAAGCGTATTCCCAAAGGACGACATCGCCCGAAAAGCTACCGAACATCGTGGTCATTGTGGGCGATGACGTGGGATACGGCGATCTGGGCTGCTACAATAAGGCTTCCAAGATCCCCACACCCTCCATGGACCGCATCGCGGCTGAAGGAGTGAGATTCACCGACGCTCATTCGCCCTCGGCGCTCTGCTCTCCCACTCGCTACGGTCTTCTCACGGGCCGCTACGCCTGGAGGACCCGGCTTCAGAAATTTGTTCTGCTGTCGTATGACCCGCCGCTCATCGAGCCGACTCGGATGACGGTCGCTTCCCTGCTCAAGAGGTCCCGCTACGAGACCGCTTGGGTCGGCAAGTGGCATGTCGGTCTCGAATGGTCGACCATCAACGGAAGCCCCGCCGAAGATGCGATAGACAGGGTGGAGCCCGGCAAGACGGACGAAAAACGCCAATGGATCATCGATTTCAACAAGCCGGTCCGGGGCGGTCCGATCGCCCTCGGCTTCGATTATTTCTACGGAACTTCGGCGTGTTGTACTTCGGATCCCCCTTACTGTTTCATCGAGAACGACCGGACCGTTGTCGTCCCGACGCGGACGAGCCGAGAGGAATGGCGCGGGCTCCCGGGCTTCGTCCCGGGGCCGATGGCCGATGATTGGTCGGAGACGGATTGCGATTTCACCCTGACTCGGAAAGCCATGGGCTTCATCGATGGCCACCTCGAAAAGGACCCCAAAAATCCGTTTTTTCTCGTCCTCTCGACGTCCTCTCCTCATAATCCCTTTCTGGTTCCCGAGGCGATGAAGGGCAAGAGCCAGGCTGGCCCGCGCGGGGACTTGGTCACGGTCGTTGACTGGGCCGTCGGACAGATCGCCGACCATCTCGCAAAGCTGGGGCTCGCGAACGAGACGCTGCTCATCGTTACGAGCGACAACGGGGCGATGCGGGGGGAGAACGGTCACCAATCGGAGAATGGCTTCCGGGGAAACAAGGCCTCGGTCTATGAGGGCGGACATCGGATCCCCTTCATCGCGCGCTGGCCGGGCAAGATCCGGCCGGGCACGACGTCATCGGAGACCATCTCTTTGATCGATCTCTTCGCGACGTGCGCGGCGCTCACGGGAACGGCCCTTCCGGACGACGCGGGCGAGGACAGCCGTAATGTGCTGCCCGCGATCCTCGGCCGGCCGGGCGGCCGGCCTCTCCACGAAGCGATGATCTTTGATTCGGGAAACGGAGAATTCTCCGTCCGGCAGGGGCGCTGGAAAGCCGTCGCCGGAACGCTGGATAGCCTTAAGGCGATCTCGGCGGATACGAAACCCGGCCAACTTTATGACCTCGACGAAGACCCGGGCGAAAACAACGACCTTTGGGCCAAACACCCGGATATGGCCAGGTCGATGATCGAGCTGCTAATAAAATATCGCGCCGAGGGCCGAAGCCGGCCCCGTGGTCAGCGAAAATCCAAAACAGCGGCCTGAATTTCGAATCTTGGGCCGAATTATGGGGGTCAGGTCATGCGTGACCTGCCTCCGATCAATGTACCAGCCCTTGAATGAATTTTCCAGTCCAATAAGCATGAGGCGATCAAGGCCGCGGAGAATGCGGTCGAGTTCGCCGACACCCGGAACAACGGGTCATGCGGAAGAAGCTCGGAGAGCTCATGGGCCCAGGCGCGCTCTTTTTTTCCGAGAAATCCCCGCGCGCCGTCCGGTTGACTTTTGAGTCCGGCGGCTATAAAAGTAGTCCGTGCGCTTTCGAACGCAGCATTCCCGGCCCGACAAGGAGTTCCCATGAGAGATTTGCTCACCCGTCCTCGGCTTGTCCTCTGTCTCATCCTGGTCCTGACCTTCCTGTCGGCCTTGGCTCCTGTGCCTGGCTCCGCCCAGGTCGCCGCTCCCACCCCGGCTAAGAAAGCGATGACCGTCGACGATTACTCCAAATGGCGCACCATTTCCGGCCAGGTCCTGTCGGCCGACGGGAAATGGATCGCCTACGTCCTGGAGTTCACCAACGTCTTGCCGGGCGAGACCAAGCCGGTGATGCACATCGTGAACCTCGAAACGAACGCGGACGTGTCCGTCAATGACGCGACCGCGCCCGTCTTCTCGCCTGACTCCCAATGGCTCGCCTATCAGGTCGACCCCGGCGCGGCCCAGCGGGCGCGCCAGAGCCGCGGCGGTTCGGGCGGCTCTGGCGATGCTCCCTCCGGGAACGCTCCCTCGACGCCGCCGGCGCCGGGGCAGACCGAGCCGACGTCCGGCCAGCCGGGACAGCCGGGTCAGCGCGGCGGCGGGGCCGCGCCTATCCCGCCCCGTCGCGTCGAGCTGCGGAATCTCGCGACCGGCGCCGTCCGGTCCTGGGAAGAGATAGGCACGTTCGCCTTCGCCCCGACGTCTTCCCACTTGGTCCTCCGGAGGCGCGGCGGCGAGGCCGCCGCCCCCACTGGACGGCGCGGAGGTGGAATGCCGCCCCAGGCGCCGGCCGCCCCCGGATCCACCCCCGCCCCAACCGGTACCCGGGGTCAAGATGCCGTGCTGCTCGATCTGAGGACGGGCCGCTTCCAGCTCCTCGGGAGCGTCGCCGACTACGCCTTCAACAAGAGCGGCGCGCTCCTCGCTTACACGGTGGATGCAGCGGTGAAAGACGGGAACGGGCTCTTTGTCTTCGACGCCCGCAACGGCCGCGTGACGCCTCTCGACAACGACGCCAAGAACTACAACCGTCTGGCCTGGAACGACGAAGGCACGGCCCTGGCGGTCCTCAAGGGGGCCGAGGTCGAAAAGATGCGCGAAAGAGACAACGTCCTCATCGCCTTCCCGGACGTCCCGGCGGTTCTGACGGACGGTGATCGTGCCCCGAAGCCGGCTATTCTCGATCCGGCCAAAGCCGCGGGCTTTCCTAAAGGCTGGGCGGCGAGCGACCGGGCCGGCCTCGCCTGGAGCGACGACGGGAAACGCGCCTTTTTCGGGATCAAGGAGCAGGCCCCCACGCCGGATGCCGCCCGCAAGTCCACCGACGAAGCGGCCAATGTCGACGTCTGGAACACCAGCGACGACCGGGTCCAATCTCTCCAGATGGTCCGGGCCGAGCAGGACCGCAACTTTACGTTCCGAGCGGCCTTTGATGTTGCGGCCGGGAAGTTCATCAGGCTCGCTGACGAGACGATGCGCGAACTCGATGTCGCCCCGGACGGCGTGTGGGCCGTCGGCCTCGACACGCGGGCGTACCTGCGCGACGAGCAGGTTCTCCCGGCCGGGGACTACTACCGGGTCAACACGTTAACGGGCGAGCGGACGCTCATCACCAAGAGCCAGCTCGTCGGCCGCCACGTCTTCGGCATCCACCCGCGCGGCAGCCACTTTCTTTATTGGAAGAACGGCACGATCATGGCCTACGACTTCGCCGCCGGGACAGCCAAGGCCCTCGGCGCCGGGAAGGTCGACTTCACCGACACCGAATACGACCATCCCGGGACCAAGCCGTCCTACGGAATCGCGGGCTACACGAGCGACGGCAAAGGCGTCATCGTCAACCACCGCTATGACCTATGGCTCGTCCCTCTCGACGGTTCCGCGCCCAGGGACCTGACGAACGGCTTCGGGACGAAGAACGAGATCCGGTTCCGCCTCCTCCGCGTCGAGCCGCCCGACCCGTCCCAGCCGCGCTCGGCGGCGGCTCGCCAGACATTCGACCTGGCCAAGCCCCTGACCTTATCCGCCTATGGCGAATGGACGAAGAAATCGGGCTATTACGAATGGGCGAACGGAAAGCTCAAGGAGCTCGTCTACGAAGAAGCCTCCTTCGGCAACCCCGTCAAGGCCCTCAAGGCGGACGTTTTTCTCTTCACCCGCCAGACGTTCGTCGAGTTCCCGGACCTCCGAGTGTCCGGCCCGGGTTTCAAGAATTCGCGGAAGGTCTCCGATGCCAATCCCCAGCAGAAGGACTTCCTCTGGGGGCACCGCCTTCTCTTCGATTATACAAACAAGGACGGCAAGCGCCTGCAGGGCATCTTGGCCATCCCGGACGATTATCAGCCGGGCGAGAAGCGGCCGATGATCGTCATCTTCTACGAAAAGAACTCGCAGAATATGCATAGTTACAGCGCCCCGGCGTATCTTCCCAGCATGGGCCGGATGCCGATGCAGGCCACGAGCAATGGCTACCTGGCCATGCTCCCCGACGTCCACTTCAGAACCGGGAACTCCCACTCCGATATGCTCGAGTGCGTCGAGGCGGCGACGCAAAAGGTCATCGAGATGGGCTATGCCGATCCGAAGAGGATCGGCGTGTCGGGCCACAGCTACAGCGGCGAGGGCGCGGCCTTCATCGGGACGATGTCCAAGATGTTCGCCGCCGTCGGCATGGGTGCCGGCGTCGTCGACCTTTATAACGACTTCAGCATGCCCTGGGGCTGGGGCTACGGCTACCAGGGCGGCAGCGGCGACACGGCCTTCCAGTACTACCTCTACGACCAAGGCCGCTGGGGTTTCTCTCCGTGGGATAAGCCCGACAAGTACCATTTCGAGTCGGCCCTTACTCATGTCCCGAAAGTGACCGTGCCGTTCCTCATCATGCACGGAACGTCCGACCCGACCGTCGGCTTCATCAACGGCCTGGCCTTCTATAACGCCCTGAGATATCACAACAAACAGGCCGTCCTGCTGGCGTACCCCGACGAAGGCCACGGCCTGCGCGGGCTGGCCAACCGGAAGGACCTGACCATCCGGTTCTTCGAGTTCTTCGACCATTTCCTAAAGGGCGCGCCGGCGCCGAAATGGTGGACCGATGGAGTGCCGTATCTGAAGAAGGGGGCGGGGGCCGCGAAATAGGCAGGGTCGGGAGTTCAAGCCCCTCAAGACGCGCTCCTCCCTTTCTGCGAGGACCTTCCTCACCCCTGAGGGGGAGACAATTTTTGGTATTTTCACCCAGGCAATGCTCACGTCGGGTGATTGACGTAATTTGTCGATAAGAGAGAATGGGGCCATCGGAGCAATGCCTTGGATATTTCGAGTTTCTTTTGGATAAGAGAAAGATCGGCCCTCCGGCCGTCTTTAAAAGAGGGCCGTCCGATGCGGCCGGTGGTTGACAGGATTTGTCCATAATATTATGATTACGGAATAAAAAATGGCATCCAACCTGGGCGAGCTGCTTTTGCGGGAGAAGATCCTCTCCGTCGACCAGTTGAAGTCTGCTCTCGATTTCCAGAAGAAGAACAGCCTGCCCGTCTGTACCTCGCTCGTCCAGCTCGGCTATCTGACCGAGGAGGACATCGCTCAAGCCCTCAGCCGCCAACTCGGCTACCCGTACATCGACCTCGACCAGTTCGACGTTTACCCCGAAGTTATCACCCTCATCCCGGTCGACGTGGCCAAGAAACACATGGTCATGCCGATCCACCGGATCCGGTCCTTCCTGACCTTGGCCATGGTCGACCCGACCGACCTCGAGATCATCGAGGACATCCGTTTCCGGACGGGGCTTTCCATCCAGCCCGTCATCGCCTCGGAAACGGGCGTCGTCAACGCCATCAACAAGTACTTCGGAACGGCCGACGCCATCCGGGTCAAGAAGATCATCGAGGACATCGCCCTGGCCGACGACGGCCGCGTCAACATCATCGAGGACGACAAAGAGGACCAAGTCCTCGACGGCATGGATAGCGAGGCCGAAGAGGCCCCGATCATCAAGCTCGTCAACCAGACCTTCATCGACGCCATCAAGCGGGGCGCGAGCGACGTCCACTTCGAGCCATACGAAACGAGCTTCCGCGTCCGCTACCGGATGGACGGCGACCTCTACGAGATCGTCAACCTGCCGCTGAAATACCGGAGCCCGGTCATCTCCCGCGTCAAGATCCTATCGAACATGGACATCGCCGAGAAGCGCCTGCCCCAGGACGGCCGGATCAAGATGCGCCTCCGCCTCGACAACGGAAAAAAGAAGGAAGTCGACATGCGCGTCTCCTCCCTGCCCACGTTGTGGGGGGAAAAGGTCGTCGCCCGGATCCTCGACAAGGAGATGCTCAAGCTCGACCTGACCCAGCTCGGATTCGAGGAGGCGCCCCTGGCCGTCTTCCAGGAAGCCATTCACAAGCCCTGGGGCATCGTCCTCGTCACCGGTCCGACCGGCAGCGGCAAGACGAACACGCTCTACTCGGCCATCTCGACGATCAACTCGCCGGATATGAACATCATGACCGCTGAGGACCCGGTCGAGTTCAACATCCCGAACATCAACCAGGTCCAGGTCAAGGAGGAGATCGGCCTGACCTTCGCCTCCTGTTTGCGGAGCTTCCTCCGTCAGGACCCCGACATCATGCTCGTCGGCGAGATGCGCGACACCGAGACCGTCGACATCGCCATCAAGGCCGCCCTGACGGGCCACCTGGTCTTCTCCACCATCCACACCAACGACGCCGCGAGCACCATCGTCCGTCTGGTCAACATGAACGTCGAGCCCTTCCTCATCGCCGACTCGCTCATGCTCGTCGTCGCCCAGCGGCTCATCCGCCGCCTCTGTAAGAAGTGCGCCCAGCCGCACGCCCTTCCCGAGGCCGCCCTGCTCGAAATGGGCTTCCAGAAGGACGAGCTCAAGGGCCTCCAGGCCATGAAGCCCGGCGGCTGCGACGTCTGCAACAGGACCGGCTACAAGGGCCGGACGGCCCTCTTCGAGGTCATGTCCATCGACGACGACATCCGGACCATGATCCTGACCCGGGCCCAGTCCCGGGAGATCAAGAAGAAGGCCATCGAGAAGGGCATGCTGACGCTGCGGCGGAGCGGCCTCGTCAAGATCAAGAGCGGAGTCACCTCGGTCGAGGAGGTCCTGCGGGAAACCGTCCGGGACCAATTCTAGGAACAGCAAGGAACGGAGGACATTATGGCCAAGCCGATATTCGAACTTCTGAAAGCCTGCGTGGAAGCCGACGCGAGCGACCTCCACATCACGACCTACATCCCGCCGCGCATCCGCGTCCACGGCACACTCAAGGACCTCGAGCATCCGGCCCTGACGCCTTCCGAGACCAAAGAGATCATCTACAGCATCATGACCGACAAGCAGAAGCGGCAGTTCGAGGAAAAGCTCGAGCTCGACTTCTCGTTCGGCGTCAAGGAGCTCGGCCGGTTCCGGGCCAACGTCTTCATGCAGAAGGGCGCCGTGGCCGGGGCCTTCCGCCGCTTCCTGCCGTCGATGTGGAGCTTCGCCCAGCTCGGCATCCCCCAGCGCGTCCAGCAGCTCTGCTACCTGCCGCGCGGCCTCGTCCTCGTCACCGGGCCGACCGGCTGCGGCAAGTCGACGACCCTGGCCTGCATGATCGAGCACATCAACGCGGAGCGGCCGGTCCATATCGTCACCATCGAGGACCCCATCGAATACTATTTGACGCCTCGCAAGGCCATCATCAACCAGCGCGAGCTCTACGCCGACACCCAGTCCTACGGCAACGCCCTCCGCTCGGTCCTCCGCGAGGACCCGGACGTCGTCCTCGTCGGCGAGATGCGCGATCTCGAGACCGTCGAGGCCAGCCTCCGCGTTGCCGAGACCGGTCACTTGACCTTCTCGACGCTCCACACCAACTCGGCCGTCGAGAGCATCAGCCGCATCATCGACATCTTCCCCAGCCAGTACCAGACCCAGGTCCGGATCATGCTGTCGATGTCGCTCGAGGCCGTCCTGACCCAGGCGCTCCTGCCCCGGGCGGACGGCAAGGGCCGCGTCCTGGCCATGGAGATCATGATCCCCAACCCGGCCATCCGCAACCTCATCCGCGAGAACAAGATCCACCAGATCTATTCGACCATGCAGATGGGCCAGGAGAAGTTCGGGATGCAGACGTTCAACCAGTCCCTGGCCAGCCTGTACTACCGCAAGCTGGTCAGCCTCGACGTGATCATGAGCATGTCCTCCTCCCCCGAGGAGCTGACCGACATCATCCAGCGCCGCGACGGCGTAACGATCACCCGCGGCGAGTCCGCGGGGTCGTCCAGAAAATAGGGGCGGAGCCCCGAAAGGCGAGGTAAACGATGCCGACATATGTTTGGAAAGGTAAAAACCGCTACGGAGACTCGGTCGGGGGCGAGCGTGTCGCCTCGTCCAAGGAAGAGGTGGGGCGCCTGCTCCAGAAGGACCAGATCACGGTCCTCAGCGTCGCCCCGGCCAAGGGGGGGATCGGCATCCCCTTCCTCAAGAGGGAGAAGGTCAGGCTCAAGGACCTGGCCATCTACAGCCGCCAGCTGTCCGTCCTCATCGACGCCGAGCTGCCGCTCATCCAGAGCCTGGGCATCCTCGAGGAACAGCAGAAGAACACCTATTTCAAGAACGTCATCAAGACGGTCAAGGACGACGTCGAGGCCGGCTCGACCCTGAACCAGGCGAAAAGGAAGCACCCCAAGGCCTTCGACGACCTCTACTGCAACCTCATCGCCTCGGGCGAACAGTCGGGCTCCCTCGACATCATGCTTCGCCGTCTGTCCGAGTTCATCGAGAAGACGGTCCGGCTGAGGTCCAAGGTCAAGCAGGCCATGATCTACCCGGTGGCCATCGTCATCTTTGCCATCGTCGTCTCCATTTTCCTCCTCTGGAAGGTCATCCCCGTTTTCGCCTCGATCTTTCGCGACCTGGGCGCCGAGCTGCCCATGCTGACGGCCTTCATCGTCAGCCTGAGCGACTTCGTCGCGAAGTACATCGTCTTCATCTTCATCGGCCTCGTCGCGCTCCTCTTCCTCTTCCGCTACTACCGGAGCACCAAACAGGGACACTGGACGACCGACCGCCTCCTCCTGAAAATGCCCCTCTTCGGCCCTCTCCTCTACAAGGTGGCCATGACCCGGGTGACGCGGACGCTGGCCACGCTCATCTCCGGCGGCGTGCCCATGCTCGAGGCCCTGAAGATCACCTCGACGACGGCCGGGAACGTCATCATCGAACAGGAGATCGTCGAAGCCCGCAAGCTCGTCTCCGAAGGCAAGACGATGAGCGAGTCGTTCAAGCAGGCCGGGCGCTTCCCGACGATGATGCTCCAGATGATCAACGTCGGCGAGGCCACGGGAACGCTCGACGAGATGCTGTCGAAGCTGGCTGAATTCTACGACGAGGAAGTCGACGCGGCGGTCTCCTCTATGCTCTCGATCCTCGAGCCCATTTTGCTCATTTTCGTCGGCGGTCTCGTCGGCAGCCTGGTCGTTTCCATGTATCTGCCGATCTTCGATCTCATGTCGAAGTTTTAGGGCTTCGGGACGAGGCCAGGCGATGGTGAATGCGGCCCCAAGAAAGCGGGTGGGATGACGATGAAACGCTTGATCGAGAAGAAGCACGTCCTCCTGTACAACCTGTACCGGCTAGTCGTGCTGACGTCGCTCCTCGTCTCGGCTTTCATCATCCAGCTGTCGTCCCCGGACTCCCAGCCCAACCTGCCGTTCTATTATCTTATCTTCGGCTCCTACGGTTTTTCCGCCCTCATCTTCGGCCTCTACGCCTGGGGCCGGGGACTCCTCGCCCAGGCCTACGTCCAGGTCGTCTTCGACCTTCTGCTCATCACCGCCTTCGTCTATATCTCCGGCGGCATCGCCTCCTCGATGTACTTCCTGTACTTGTTCCCGATCATCGCCGCGGGCCTGGTCGTTTCCGG
>JBFYOD010000153.1:0-10505 GCA_041303965.1 Candidatus Aminicenantota bacterium | reverse complement strand
TGGACCCGTTCCCCCAACCGCAGGCTGTAGACCTTGAACACCATCAGGATATAGAGGTACTTGTCGTCGTTCCTCAAGGCGTATTCGGCCCGGGATACTTTGTCGACGATGATCGCGGCGTCCTGCCATTCCTGGTTCGCGCCGTCGATGCGGACCGGCGCGGCCGCCCACTGGCTCGGGATGACCTTCTCGGCGGAAACGAGCGAAGGTGCGAGCGACGCGAATCCGACGAGGGCCAGGCAAATGATCGTTCGATGTGTCTTCATGAGAACCTCCTCGAGGCTTCGGTGAGCCTCATTCTGTCTTTCCTTACCACGTCTTCTAGAGGAACTCCATAACCTACCTTCTTCCATTATATTACAAACCGGGCCACCGGTTCCAATTTTCGAAGACCGCGGCCACGTTTTCGGGCCGGGCGCCGATCCCGAATTCGCACTGGGCGATGACGCCCCCCCGGCGGTCGAAGGCCCGGCCCAGGCGGCCGACGGCCGCCCGGATATCGCCGGGCGTCCCGTAGGGGAGGAGGTGCTGGCGGTCGACTTCCCCCCAGAACGTGACGTTTCCGGCAAAGCGGCGGCCGAGCTCCTCGACGTCCATGCAGAAGACCTGGGAATTGACGGCGTCGACGCCGATCTCGATGATGTCCGGGAATATCGCGGCGATGTGGCCGTCGGAATGCATGAAGATGTATTTTCCGTGTTTGTGGGCGATGTCGGCATAGTCCCGGTAGAGAGGCTTGAAGACCTCGCGCCAGAGGTCGGGCGAGATGAGCAGGGAATTCTGACTGCCCCAGTCGTCGGCGAAGAAGAGGGCGTCGACGTCGGTCGAGGCCCAGAGCTCGAGCTCGGCCAGGAAGAAGCGATGGACCTTCTCGATGAGCCGGAAGAGCCCGTCGGACCGCTCGGCCAGGTCCATGTAGAGGTTCTCCGGCCCGCGGAGGAACTGGACGAGCTCGAACGGTCGGACGACCGTCCGTGCGTGGACGAACGCGCCGGAGGCGGCGCAGAAGTCGTCGACCTTACGGACATCGACGCTCAATCGCTCTTCCGGCAGGCGCAAGCCATCGATGTCGGACCACGCCGCGATCCGCGGCTCCTTGACCTCGCCGATGATGCCGCCCTGCACGTTCTCGAACCGGCATCCCCATTCGTCGACGTAAACGCCGGGTTCGTGCTCGCTCCCGGTCGTCCTCAGCGGCTTCGCCAGGAACGCCGGGGATTGGACGATGTCGTCGGGGTACTTTTCGCGGATGGCCGCGAGCTCGGTAGGCCAGGTCCGTTCGGCCCAGGGCAGGACCCAGAGCTGACGGGGGATCCTTTCCGGCGACCGGAATTCGAGGGCGTCAATGACGAGTTCGCGCGAAGTCATGTCGGCGGCCCCGGACGCCGTCCGTCAGGCGGCGATGAGCCGGCCGATCTCCTCGACGGCGGAAGCGGCGTCGGGGGCGAAACCGCGGGCCCGGATCTGGTTGGCGTAGTCGCGGGTGACGGGCGCCCCGCCGATGACGACCGGGATCCCGAGGCCAGCCGCCTCGACGGCGTCGACGACGTTCTTCATCTGGACCATGGTCGTCGTCAGCAGCGCGGAGATGGCGATGGCCCCGGCCCCGTTGGCCTTGGCCGCCTCGAGGTATCTCTCGGGGGCGACGTCGACGCCGAGGTCGACGATCTTGTAGCCGTTGCCGCGGAGCATCATGGCCACGAGGTTCTTGCCGATGTCGTGGAGGTCGCCCTTGACCGTCCCGATAACGACGATCCCCCGGGGTTGCACGCCGGCCTTGGCCAGGTGGGGCTCGAGCTTGCCCAGCCCCGCGTTCATGGCCCGAGCGGCGACGAGGACCTCGGGGATGAAGACCTCATTGTTCTTGAACAGGACGCCGAGGCGTTCCATGCCGGGGATGAGCCCTTCGTTCAGGATCCGGGCGGCCGGCAATCCGGCGGCCAGAGCCCGGTCGACCAAGGATTCGACATCTGCCTTTTTCCCTGCGATCAGGGCTTCCTGCATCTCTTTGAGCATCTCGCCTCTCCTAATGAATATGGACGGTTGTCATGGTTCATCTCCATGAATGAACGGAAAGCTCACGAAGATCTGGACGACCGAAGTCCGGATCGGCGTGGAAGGCGCGGGGTCCCTCAGAAGGTCGGCCAGACCCGCCTGGCAGCGAAAATGGAAGACGAGCCCCTCTCCCCTGCGAGGCCTGGTCACGACGACGGAGGCCTCGAAGACAAGGCCATAATCCAGATCCCGATACTCCCCGGTGACATCTTGCTTGAAGGACAGCTCTTCGCCGGTCTCAGAAACCGACCGAAATCTCTCCGTCGCGGACGTCAGGAAGCCGACGAAAGGACCGGCGGCCAGGTTGACGCGCCCGCCCAGGCGGTATTTCAGAAGGACCGGGACGTCGACATAGCTCAGGACGAGGGCCGATTTCGCCGATTCGTCGAAATAGGGATCAAGCTCCGGGTCGCCGGTCGTTAAGAACGGAATGTTCGTGATGCCCTTCCGGGAGAGAGGGTCGATCTCGGGGACGAGCGAGAACTTGTCCGAAAGCCGGATGGTGGCGAAGAGCCCGATGTTGGCTCCGCCCAGGCGTTCCGCTTCCTCTCCGACTCCCTTCAGGGTGCCGCAGTTCAGGCCGAACTTCAGGCTGAAGTACAAATTCTCCGTGGCGGCCTTGTCGCCGGCGATCTGGCTGACGAGGGACGACTGGGCCAGGGCCAGGCCGGGTAAAAGAAGGATCACCGAAAACAGGGCGGCGGCTCGTTTCATAATGACGGTAGGATATCCCAAGGTTTCTCCTTTTTCAAGACAAGAAAATCTGTTCACGCCGCCGCGAAACCTGCTAAAATGAGGCTGCCGGACGGAGCCATGACGGATCTCAAGGTCGGAGTCGACAGCTACAGCCTGAAGCCCCTCGACCTGTCCCCCTTCGAGCTTCTCGAATGGGCCGTCATGAACGAGGCCGACGGCGTTCAGTTCTCCGAGGTCAACGTCCCGCCGGGGCAGGCCCTCGACAAGATCTTTCTGGAGGAGCTCCGCAACTACGCGGAGGAGAACGACCTCTACGTCGAGTGGGGCGGCGGGGAACACATCCCTCTCGACCTCGCCACCGGGAAGGCCAAGGACATCGCCGCCGGGAACCGCATGGCGGCCGAGCAGGCCTTCCGCCTCGGCTCTTCGACGGTCCGGTCCTGCTCGGGTGGCCTGATGCGCTGGAAGAAGGACTCCCCGCCGACCGACGAGCTCCTGCGGCTGATGGCCGCCTCCCTCCGCGGCCAAAAGAGCATGCTGCGGGACCACGGCGTCGTCCTGGCCATCGAAACGCACTTCGAGTTCACCTCGTTCGAGCTCGTCCGGCTGTTCGACATGTGCGGCGCCGCGCCGGGCGAATTCCTGGGCGTCTGCCTCGACACGATGAACCTCCTGACCATGCTCGAAGACCCGCTTCTCGCCGCGCGCCGGCTCCTCCCCTGGGTCGTGACGACTCATATCAAGGACGGCGGCCTGGCGCTCACCGGGGACGGGTTCGTGTCCTTCACGGCCGAAGCGGGCAAGGGCGTCCTGGATCTCGCCGCCATCGTCGAAACGCTGGCCGCCGCCCACCCGAAGATCAACCTGACCGTTGAGGACCACGGCGGGGACTTTCTCATCCCGGTCAACGACCCGGATTTCCTGGCCCGTTTCCCCGACCTGGCCGTGCCCGAGCTCGTCCGCCTGCTCGGCCTTGCCGTCCGGACGCGCGAGCTCATGGACGAGGGCAAGCTGGCCGTCCTCCCCCGGGAGCGCTGGCCCGGGGTCTGCGAACGCCGCGTCAAGCGCGACCTCATCGCCGTCCGCCACATCGTCGAAGGGCGGCCGCGGTAAGGCCCGATGGCCGCGCACGCGAAATTCCGGCTCCGGACGGCCGGAGAGCTCCGCGACGAAGCCGGCCGCCTCGGCCTTGAGATCCCGTACGTGGAAAATACCTCTATCCTGCTCGAAAAAGCCTCTATCGCCAGCCGGGGCGTCCCCAACCGGCTGGCCGTCCTGCCCATGGAAGGGGCCGACGCGGAGGCCGACGGGGCGCCGTCCGAATGGACCTTGCGGAGGTATCGAAGGTATGCCGCGGGCGGCAGCGGCCTCATCTGGTGCGAGGCGACGGCCGTCCGGACTAACGGCCGCTCCAACCCCGGCCAGCTCATGCTCACCGAAAGAACGCTCGGCGGCTTCGGCAAGCTGGCCGACGAGGTCCGCGCCGCCGCGAAGAAGGAGTGGGGGCCGGCCCATAGGCCCCTCTTCGTCCTCCAGCTCACCCACTCCGGACGTTTCTCCAAGCCCGAAGGGACGCCAAGCCCGATGATCGTCCAGCACAACCCGTATCTCGACCTGCTCCACGGCCTGCCGCCCGACTACCCTCTCGTCTCCGATGGCGAGCTCGAGGCGGTCCGGGACGACGTCGTCGCGGCGGCCGAACTTGCCGCCGCCGCGGGCTTCGACGGCGTCGACGTCAAGGCTTGCCACGGCTATCTCGTCTCGGAGACGCTGGCCGCCTTCAACCGCACGGAAAGCCGCTACGGCGGTCCCTTCGAGAATAGGTCCCGGCTCCTCCTCGAAACCGTGCGCCTCATACGGCAGGAGGTGCCCGCGCTCCTTGTGACCAGCCGTCTCTCCGCCTCCGACACCGTCCCCTTCCCTTTCGGGTTCGGGATGGATCCCGACGCGCCGGAAACGATCGACCTGACGGAAACGAAGGCGCTCGTCTCGCAACTCGCCCGGGCCGGCGTCGGCTTCCTCGCGGTTTCGCTGGGCATCCCCTACTGGAAGCCGCACTTCGGCCGCCCGTTCGACGAGCCCGTCCCGGGCGGGAAGCCCCCCGGAGAGCACCCGCTCGAAGGGGTCGCCCGCCATCTTCGGATCGCTTCCGAGCTTCAGCGCTCTTCGCCTGGGACGGTCCTCGTCGGCGCCGGTTACTCCTGGCTCCGCGCTTTCGGCCCGGGAGTCGGAGCGGCCATGGTCGCGGCCGGACGGACGGCTATCATCGGCCTGGGCCGCGGCGCCCTGGCCTACCCGGATTTCGCCAAGGACCTGACCGCGCTGGGCCGTCTCGACCCGGGCAAAGTCTGCACGACCTGTTCGCTCTGCTCGTCCCTGCTCCGTCAAGGCCGTCGAACAGGCTGCGCCGTCCGTGACGCCGCGGTCTACGGGGTCTCATGAGCACGCCGTTCGGGGCCGCCTTCGACATGGACGGCGTCATCGTCGACAACAGGAAATACCACGTCCTGGCTTGGAGGGCGTTCGCCCGGAAGCACGGCGTACCGTTCGACACCCGGTACTTCAAGGACCACCTTTTCGGCCGGGTCAACCGGGAGATCTTCATGGGCCTCTACGGCCACGCCCTGCCCGAGGCCGAGGTCGTCGCTTGGGCCGAGGAGAAGGAAGCCCTCTACAGGTCCATCTACAAGGGCCATGTCGAACCGGCCCGGGGTCTCGTCGCTTTCCTGTGCCGGCTCGCCGACCGCGGGGTTCCGGCGGCCGTGGCCACGGCCGCGCCGCGGATGAACCTCGATTTCGCCCTGGACGAGGCGGGCCTGCGGCCCTACTTCCGGGCTCTCGTCGACGTCGGCCAGGTCCCGCGGGGAAAGCCGGCCCCAGACCTCTATCTCAAGGCGGCCGAGATGATCGGCGTCCCCGCCGCCCGTTGCGTCGCCTTCGAGGACTCCTACCCCGGCCTCGAATCGGCCCTGGCCGCCGGCATGAAGGTCGTCGGCGTCACGACCACGCACACGCGCCGCGAGCTCGGCCGGGCCCACCTCGTCGTCCGCGATTTCGAAGGGCTCGACGTCGGCCGCGTCGAATCGCTCCTCGCCCCATAGCCCCGGCAGGATTTTGGCGTGCCGACTGCGCTCGGCCGACGGGCGGTTTGACGGCGTACGGCGAGTTGGGATAATTTAGCCCCAGGAACGAGAGGTCGCCGGGCATGAAGAGATCGGTCATTCGGGTCGGCCGCACGGCCTATCCGGTGTATTCCTTGAACACCCTCGTCATCGGCAGCGGCGCGGCGGGGCTCAACGCGGCCGTCCGTCTCCACGAGTTCGGACAGCCCGACGTCGCCGTCGTTACCGACCGCTTCGGGGCCGGGACGTCGGCCAACTCCGGTTCGGACAAACAGACCTACTACAAGCTGTCCTTGGCCGGGGACCGCCCCGACTCCGCGTCCGACATGGCCCGCGACCTCGCCGCCGGCGGCTCCATGCACGGCGACATCGCCCTGGCCGAAGCCCAGGGCTCGCTCGAGGCCTTCTTCCATCTGGTCGGTCTCGGCGTCCCCTTTCCCCACGACCGCTTCGGGGCCTACGTCGGGTATAGGACCGACCACGACCCTCGCCAGCGGGCGACGTCGGCCGGACCGCTGACCTCCCGCCTCATGTTCCGGGCCCTGGCGGCGGAAGTCCGGCGGCGGAAGATCCGCGTCCTCGACCGCCACGAAGTGATCGCCCTGCTGACGCAAGGTCCGGGCGCGGCGAAGCGGGTCATCGGGGCCGTGGCCCTGGACAAAAAGACACTGGCTTCAGCCAACCTCGGCCTTGTCCTCTTCAACGCCGCGAACATCGTCATGGCGACGGGCGGACCCGGAGGGATGTACGAGCATTCCGTCTATCCGGAAAGCCAGACGGGCTCGCACGGGCTCCTCTTCGAGGCCGGCGCCACGGCCCAGAACTTGACCGAATCCCAGTATGGATTGGCCTCCGTGAAATTCCGCTGGAACGTCTCCGGCACCTACCAGCAGGTCGTGCCGCGGTACATCTCGACCGACGCGGACGGCGGCGACGAGAGGGAATTCCTCAACGATTATTTCCCGGACATGGGACGGCTGGCGACGGCCGTATTCCTCAAAGGGTACCAGTGGCCCTTCGACCCGCGGAAAGCGGCCGAGGGCGGGTCGTCGCTCGTCGACATCCTCGTTCACGAGGAGACCGTGGTCAAGGGGCGGCGGGTCTTCCTGGACTTCCGGCGGAACCCCGACGGCAGCGGCAGGCTCGAGCCGTTCGAACCCCGCCTGCTCGCCCCGGAAGCCTACGCCTATCTCGAACGATCGGGCGCCCTGCAGGCGACGCCCATCGCCCGGCTCCTGAAGATGAACCGTCCCGCCGTCGACCTCTACAGGTCCCACGGCATCGACCTATTACGCGAGCCGCTCGAGGTCGCCGTCTGCGCCCAGCATAACAACGGCGGGTTCAGAGGATCGATATGGTGGGAGTCGAGTGTCCGCGGCCTGTTCCCCGTCGGCGAGGTCTGCGGCACGCATGGCGTCTGCCGGCCGGGGGGCTCGGCGCTCAACGCCGGGCAGGTCGGAAGCGCCCGGGCGGCCCTCTTCATCGCCCGCCGGCGCGCGGAAAGGCCGATCGCCGTCGCCGATTTCGTCCGCGCGGCCAAGGCCCAGGTCCTGGCAAAAAGCGAACAGGCCCGGGCTATGATCGGCCGAAAGGGCGGGCGGACCCTCTCGCCGGAGTCCTGCTTGGCCGACCTCCGGCGGCGAATGTCGGCCTGCGGCGCAGCGGTCAGAGATCCGGAGATGGTCCGGACCGCGAAAGCGGCGGCCCGGGAGTTGTGGCTCAGGGCCGGGAGGGAGATACGCGTTCCTTCGAGACGGGATCTGCCGAAAGCGTTCAAGGCCCTGGACCTCGCCTTGACCCATGCCGTCTATCTCGAGGCCGTGAGCGAGTATCTCGATCGAGGCGGGAAGAGCCGGGGCTCCGCCCTTGTCCCCGACCCGGCCGGCCGCAAGCCCCACCCGCTCCTCGGAGACCGCTGGGCGTTTTCCCTGACCGGCCCCTCCGACTTCGTCAGCGCGAACATCCTCGAAGTCCGACTGGACAAAAGAGGCCGGATCCATAAGCGATGGGTCCCCGTCCGGCCCGTGCCTCCGGCGGAGGGTTGGTTCGAGACGGTCTGGAACGATTTCATGAAGGACGCTATCGTCGTCGAGGAGGATTGAGCGTGGCATATAAGGAACGGAAATCGGTCCCGACCCCTGTCGCCGTCATCACCGGCGCGGGAAAGGGCATCGGCCGGGGCATCGCCATAGCCCTGGCGCGTGAGGGTTTCGACATCGCCGGGATCGACATCGTCTTCGACCCCCGGAACAGGAAGAAAGGGCTCTTCGAAGTCAAAGAGCAGGTCGAAAAGCTCGGCCGGCGGTTCCTGCCCGTCGCTGGGGACATCGCCCGGCTCGAAGACCACGACCGGATGCTCGACGCGGTCTTCGGGGAATTCGGCGCGATCGACGTCCTGGTCAACAACGCCGGCATCGCCCCGGCCAAACGCGTCGACATCCTGGAGACGGCGCCGGAAAGCTACGACCGCCTCCTCGGCGTCAACGCCCGGGGTCCGTTCTTCCTGACCCAGAACGCGGCGAGAAGGATGGCCGCTCGGAAAGACGCGCGTCCGGGCCTTCCCCCGTCCATCGTCTTCATCACCTCCATCTCGGCCGTCGTCTCCTCGACCTCGCGGGCCGAGTACTGCGTCTCCAAAGCCGCCCTGAGCATGACCGCCGCCCTCTTCGCCGACGCGTTGGCGGCCAAAGGCATCAACGTCTACGAGGTCCGGCCCGGCATCATCGCCACAGACATGACCGCCGGGGTCAAGGACACATACGACCGGCTGATCGCCGGCGGCCTCGTCCCCCAGGGACGTTGGGGCCTCCCCGACGATGTCGGCCGGGCCGTGGCCGCGCTGGCCCGGGGCGCCTTCGCCTTCTCGACCGGGACCGTCGTCGAAGTCAGCGGCGGCTTGAACATCCGCCGCCTCTGAGCCGCCCCGGCGGCCGCCCCCGGGGCGCGTTTACAGTCCGGCCGGCGGTGTGATATCCTAGACGTGAACGGAGGGAAAAATGAGCGCACAAAAAACCCAAGGCCGCATTTTCTGGGGCCTATTGCTCATCGTCCTGGGCGTCCTCTTCCTGTTCGACCAGATGGGGCGCCTGGATTTCGGCGACCTCGTCGGGCATTACTGGCCCGTCGTCTTCATCCTCATCGGCATCTCCATCCTGCTCAGCAACAACTTCAAGAACGTCGGGTCGGGCATCTTTTTCATCCTCTTCGGCGCGTTCTTCCTCCTCGTCCGGTTGCGGATCTTCGATCAGACGGTCTGGCACTACGTCTGGCCCCTGGCCATCATAGGTGTCGGTCTCTGGATCCTCATCCGCCCGGCCTGGCATCCCGATAAAAAAAAAATCAATGAAATGACCGCCGACGACCTGGCCATCAGCCTGGTCCTCTCGGGAACTTCACGCAAGGTCGAGTCCCAGAACTTCAAGGGCGGCAAGGCCGACGTCGTCCTCGGCTCGGCCGAAGTCGACTTCCGCGGGGCGCGCCTCTCAGGCGGCCAGGCGACGCTGCTTTTATCCGTCGTCCTGGGAAGCATCGAGCTCACCGTGCCGCGCGAGTGGCAGGTCGTCGTCGAAGGGAATCCCGTCCTCGGCTCGATCGAAAGCCATAAGAAGACCATCCCCGACGTTGAGAAAACGGGGACTCTTTTCGTCAAGGGATCGGCCGTCCTGGGCTCGATCGACATAAAAGAGTAGGCCGCCGATGAAGAAGCCCCTGCTCTGGTTCCTGGCCGTTGTCATCACCCTTGGTTCCGCCGTTTATCAGCGGCTGACAGGACCGACCTATCCCCTGCGGGGGAAGGCCGTCGTCGAGGGGACGGAGATCAAGTACAGGCTGCCGCGGAGCGCCGAGACCGTCCGCGACGCCGAGGTCAGGATCCCCGCGCCCGCTCCGCTCCAAGGCTATCTCGACTACAAACGGTTCAAGACCGAAGACGCCTGGACCCGCGTAGTGCTCGCCCGCGAGGGCGGCGATCTTGTCGGCCTTCTGCCCAAACAGCCGTCGGCCGGGAAGCTCGCTTACAAGCTCTCCCTGACCGGCGGATATGTGGCGACGCCCGTTACGGGCGACGACCCGGTCATCCTCCGGTTCAAGGACCCCGTCCCGGGCTGGATCATCATCCCCCACGTGCTGATCATGTTCGCGGGGATGCTCCTGTCGACGGCGGCCGGTCTGGCGGCACTCGACAAAAAGCGAAATCCCCGGCGCTTCGTCCTCTGGACGGTCACGCTTCTCTTCGCCGGGGGCTTCATTCTCGGTCCGCTCGTCCAGAAGTTCGCCTTCGGCGTCGCCTGGGCCGGGTTCCCGGTCGGTCTCGATCTTACGGACAACAAGACCCTCATCGCCTTCCTGTTCTGGATCGCCGCCCTCGTTGCCGGACGCAAGGGGAAGCCGGCACGGCCGTTCGTTCTGGCGGCCTCGCTGGTCACGCTGGTGATCTATCTTATTCCCCACAGCCTGTTGGGCTCCGAGTTCGATTACTCGAAGATGCAGTAGGACGGGGACGTTGGACCTTTATCAAGTCGTTGCCCGGACCGGCGTAAAAAGCAAGGGCCCGGCCGTTAAGGAGCAGATCATGAAACGATTGTTCGCCGTTTCCACGGCTATCATAGCGGTTATGGCGCTCAGCGCGTGGGC
>JBFYOD010000152.1:0-23242 GCA_041303965.1 Candidatus Aminicenantota bacterium | reverse complement strand
TGTCGTCCATCTCGGCCTGCTGATCATCCTGATCGGAGGTTTCACGAGCGGCATCGGCGTCCGCCGGGCCGACGTGGCCCTTCTCGAAGGCCAGACGGGTGACGTCCCGCACGCCGCCTTCCAGGTGCGCCTGGACAAGTTCGAGACCGAATACTATCCCCAGGGCAGCGTCAAGGATTGGAAGAGCACTGTCACCGTCGTCGAGAACGGGGTTTCCGTTCTCACCCGGGTCGTCGAAGTCAACCACCCGCTGACCTACCGCGGCTTCTCCTTCTTCCAGACGAGCTACGGGTGGGACTGGGAAAGCTCGAGGCTCGAACTCGAGGTCAGTAAACGCGCCGACGCCGCTTTCTCCAAGGTCGTTTCGTTGAAGGTCGGCGAGCGCGTCCCGATCGACGACCCGGACGTCAGTCACATCGTCGCCCGGCAGTTCGTCCCCGATTTCATCATCGGCGAGGGGAACAAAGTTCAGAGCCGCTCGCAAGAGCCCAACAACCCCGCCGCGCTGGTCGAAGCGTGGAAAGGGGAGGAGCGGGTTTTCCAAGGCTGGATCTTCGCCAAGTATCCGGATTTCGGGCAGGGGCATACGGCAGGTCAGTCCGCCCTCGCTTTCGTGCTGAAAAACTACGCGGCGGCCCCGTACTCCGTACTCGAAGCGGCCAAGGACCCGGGCGTCAACTTCATCTGGCTCGGCTGCCTTCTCGTCACCGCCGGCTTCTTCCTGACTTTCTATTGGCCGCCCCGGGAGATAAGGGTCGTCCTCGAAGAGGTCCAGGGCAAGGTCGAGGTGACCGCCGGCGGCCTGGCCGCGAAAAACCGGGAGACATTCTTGTCCGAGTTCGAAAGCGTCTTTGAATCCCTCAGGAGGCCGGCATGACCGAGTCGACTCTCTTCACCATCGCTTTCGCCCTTTATGTCGGAGCCCTGCTCGTCTATTTCGCCTCGCTGTTCGTCCGGAGGGAGAAGTGGACCAGGAACGGACTCGCCCTGGCGGCGGCCGGACTCGTCTTTCATACCGCGGCCCTCATCATGAGGACCGTGGTCAGTCGCCACGCCCCGTTCACCAACATGTATGAATCCCTGTCCTTCTTGTCCTGGGCCATGGTCCTGGCCCTGATCGTGTTCAGCCGGAAATCCCGCGTGCCGCGCCTTGGTCCCTACCTCATGCTCATCGTTGTAGGCCTGGTCGCGCTGGCCTCGTCCCCGCTCATGCCCAAGGGGGCGACCCCCCTCGTCCCGGCTCTCCAAAGCTACTGGCTCTGGCTCCATGTCTCCGTGACGCTTCTAGGCGAGGCCTTTTTTGCCGTCGCCTTCGTCTCGAGCCTCCTTTACCTCGCGGCCGATACGGAGGAAAAAAAGGAGCGCCTGGACGCCCTCAGCTACAGGGCCGTGGCCGTGGGCTTTCCTCTGTTCACCCTTGGCGGGCTTGTTTTCGGCATGGTCTGGGCTTACCGGGCCTGGGGACGCTACTGGGCTTGGGACCCCAAGGAAGTTTGGAGCCTGATCACCTGGTTCGTCTTCGCCCTTTATCTCCACACGAGGATCGTGATGGGTTGGAAGGGGAAACGCTCGGCGATCATCGCCATCGCCGGCTTCCTGGCCGCCTTGTTCACCTACTTCGGCGTCAACTATCTGTTGGCCGGGCTCCATAGTTATGCATGATCGAGGAACACGGGTGGAGAAGGCCGGCTGGCTTGTCATCGCCCTGAGCGTGGCCATGTTCGCGATCTTCCTCGCCGCCAAGGACAACACGTATGTCGGCGCCTCGAGCTGCAAGCTTTGCCATAAAGCGGAGCTCCAGGGCCGACAATACGTCATTTGGGAAGCCAGCCTGCACGCGAAATCCTACGCCAGCCTGACAACGCCCAACGCGCTCGAAATCGCCAAATCGATGGGGGTGTCGAACCCACAGGAAAGCGTGCAATGCCTCGGCTGTCATGCGCCGCTCGCCGCCAAAGCGCCGGAGCTCAAGGCGGAGGGCGTGACCTGCGAGGTCTGCCACGGGGCGGGGAGCGGCTACAGGAAACTCCTCATCATGCAAGACAAGGCCAAGGCCGTTCAGAACGGCCTCGTCCTCTACCCGGAATCCGGCGCCATCCAGGCCCACTGTATGAAGTGCCATCAGAACACCCACGGGAAGGCCTTCGACTTCAAAGCGGCCTGGGAAAGGATCAAACATCCCGTTCCCGGTAAATAGGTCTAACACGTGAGAACGATCGTGAGAGCGCGGCCGGGACTGACTGTGATCTTCGTTGCGCTCTTGGCCTTTCCGGCCGCTGTCGCCGCCTCGCCCGCGTTCTCCCCGCAGGACGACGAGCGGACATGCCTCGTTTGCCACGACGATACCGAACTTATGTCGTCGGCCGGAACGACAGTTTATGTGAGCCGCAAGCCGCTCGCCGCCTCCGTCCACGGCCGGGCGGGCGTCGGTTGTGTCGGCTGCCATGCCGACCTCAAGGGGTTCGAGGACTTTCCCCACGCCCAGAATCTCAAGGCCGTGACCTGTGCGAACTGTCATAGTGATTATGCCCGGACCTCTCCGGGCGGGGTCCACGGGACGGCCAGCCCCCGTCTGGCCGCGAACCCGGTCCTGTGCAAGGATTGCCACGGCTATCACGACGTTCTCCCTTCTTCCGACCCCGAGTCCCGCGTGCACGCTTCCGATCGGCCCGCGACTTGCGGCCGGTGCCATCCGGGTGCCGGGGCGAACTTCGCCAAGGGCCATGTCCATGAGCTCTCGGCATCGTCCGGCCGTTCCCCGGCCGGCGTCGTCAGGACCCTTTACAAGGTCCTGATCGGCGTGATGACCGGCTTCTTTCTCCTTTACGTCGGTCTGGACGTCCTGCGCTGGATGAGAGAAAGATGGACGAAAAAACCATAGATCCGGCCGTCCTCATCCCGGACGACGAGGTCTTCGTCCGGATGAACTGGGCGGAGCTTTGGCAGCACGGGCTTCTCATGGTCTCTTTCATCATCCTCATGGTCACCGGACTGCCTCATATGTCCGATGAGATCGGTCTGATCCGGCTTGTTTTCGGTTCCGGCGGCGCCCCTGCCCTGAGAGGGATCCTCCACCGCGCTGGCGCTGTCATCCTCATCGCCGACCTCGTTTGGCACGCCCTGTATACGCTCTTCACCGAAAGGGGCCGGCGTAATTTCCGGGAGAAACTGCCGCGGCTGAAGGATGTCAAGGACGTTTTCGCCACGATCGGCCACAACGCGGGTTTCTCCGGATCCCTCCAGCGGCGCGGCCTCTTCCACCACTTTTTCGAGAGGCACCCCTATTGGCGGTTCGACAAGAGGCCTGAATTCGGCCGCTACAGCTACGTCGAAAAGTTCGAATACTGGTCCCTGCTCTGGGGCTCGGCCGTCATGATCCTGACCGGCTTCTTCATGTGGGGCTCGGGCCTGTCCCTGCGCCTGTTCCCCCTCCGCGTCCATCAGGTCTTCGTAGTCATCCATGGGTATGAGGCCATACTGGCCTTTCTGGCGATCATCATCTGGCACATGTACACCGCCCACCTCAATCCCGAGGTCTTCCCGATGAGCCGCGTCTGGCTCGACGGCGGGATCACCGGCGCGGACCTCCGGCGGTTCCACCCGCTCGAATACCGGAGGGTCCTCGAGGAGAGGGAACGCCTTTTCCGGGAGCTCTTGGCCCTCGAGACGTGCGAGGCGCCTCCCGGTCCCCGGTCCTGAGGTCGAATCCGCGCTTCGGTCCCGGCCGCGGCCGGTTCGGACCGGGGCGACAGTCTCTCCCAAAAGGTGTATCATGAAAGCGGAATAACTTCCGCCGCGAGGTGTATGACCTATGGGAGCTCCGACGAGGCCGCCCGAGCATCCGGAGGATGCCGTCCTCGTCCGGAAAGCCCAGCAGGGAGACATGGACGCCTTCGAGAGCCTGGTCAGGAAATACCAGCAGAGGGTTTACGCCCTCTGCCGGCGCTTGACCGGCGCCCACCAGTCGGCCGACGACCTGGCCCAGGAGACCTTCATCAAAGCCTATTACGCTTTGGGCCGGTTCGACGTGCAATGGCCCCTTTACCCCTGGCTCCGGAGGATCGCCCTCAACTCGGGGCTCAATTACCTCAAGGCCCGGAAGCGGGAGCGGCCGCTCCTCGAAGGGACCCTGGGAGCGCGGAGGACGCCTTTCTCCGCGCCGGCCGACGGTCCCGAGGAGCGGTTGGAGCGCGCCGAATTCGAGGCCCGATTCGAACGGGCGTTGGCGTCGCTCCCGGCCGACCAGAGAAGCGTCTTCGTCCTGAGGTTCCACGAGAGCATGAGCTACGAGGAGATCTCCCGGGCGCTCGACCTGCCGATCGGCACCGTCATGTCCCGGCTCAACCGGGCCCGGCAGAAGCTGAAAGGCCTCCTGGCGGATTCCCTGGAGAGGGGAGCTTGAGATGAGACACCGCAAATTCCAGGAACTCATCGGGGCCTATGCCGACGGCGAACTCCGGGAAGCCGACCGCCTGCGGGCGGAGGAACATCTCAAGACCTGCCCGGAGTGCCGGCGGGACCTCGAGTTCATCCAGGACCTCGATCGACATCCCCAAACGTCTCCCTCCGTTCCGCGCGAAGCGGAATACTGGGCCTCTTTTTCCGGACGCGTCCGGGCCGGGATCGACCGGCGGCAGGACGGAGCCCCCGCATCCCGTGTTGCGGAGGTCGAGATGTTCAAGGATTCCTTCTATCGTCCGGAAAACGTGACGCGAGTACGGGCGGCGGTCTTCCCGCTGTCCCTGGTGGCCCATGCGGCCATCCTGCTGCTGCTCATCGTCCTTCCCCTGATGAGAACGGGGGAGCTGCCGACGGTCGAGGTCTACAGCGCCTTTCTCGCGCCTCCGCCGCCGCCGCCTCCTCCTCCCCCGCCGCCGGCCAAGAGGAAAAGCGCGGCGGCAAGCGCGCGGATCAAGCGCGTTCAGGCCACGGCCATGGCCGAGCCGGGGAAGCTCGTCGCGCCCGTCGAGATCCCCGAGCAAATAGCGGAGGAAGCGCTTTCCGATATCGGCGTCGAAGGCGGCGTCGAGGGCGGTGTCGAGGGCGGGGTGGTCGGCGGTGTCTTGGGTGGTGTGGTGGGCGGGGTCCTGGGCGGCGTCGTCGGCGAAGTGGAAGCGCCGGTGAGGGCTGTCGGCGACATCAAGCCGCCGAAGCTGGTCAAGTCGGTCGACCCGCTCTACCCAGAGATCGCCCGCCAGGCGCGTGTCGAAGGCACCGTCATCGTCGAGGCGACGACGGACGTCTACGGGCGGGTCACCGGCGTGAAGGTCCTGCGGTCGATCGCGCTCCTCGACCAGGCTGCCATCGACGCCGTCCGGCAGTGGGTCTACGAGCCCATGGTCATCAACGGGCGGCCTCGACCCGTCGTTTTCACGGTGACGGTCAGGTTCCAGCTGAAATGAACCCCCTCCCGGGGTGAGGAATCTCCCCCTCGGAATCATCTCTAGCGGGGATTGTTGGCCCCATCGTCCCATCCGATAGTATGCTTGCGGAAAGATGGGAATGCCATGAAAACGCCCAACAGCCAGGGGAGAACCAGACGCGCCGGCCTCACGGCCCGGGCCGCGGCCGTCGCCCTCTTGCTCCTCCTTGGCGTCTCGTTCTCGCCCGGGCCGGCCCGGGCCGAGACGATCGTCCGGCTCGAGGTCACGGCCGACAGGGCCGCCATCCATCTCGAGCCCAACGACCGCAGTCCGGTCGTCGAGACCCTGTCCCGGGGCGCGGTCGTCAGGCTGTCGAGCACGATCAAGTTCCGGACCAACTGGTTCTACATCCTCTTCGCCTCATCGCGTTCGGGCCGGACGCTCTGCGGCTATGTCCTGGACGGGCTCGTCCGCAAGCTCAACTCCACCCTCAAGGTCATCGATTTGACCCCCGGGCAGGAAGAGATCGTCGATCCGAAGGAGATCGATCTGACGGGCGAGTCCGTGCCCAAGATGGAGTGGGGGAAGACAAAGGCGGGCATCCTGCGGGCCGAAGGCCGTCCGCTCGGCCGCGAAGTTACCGGGGACCTCGAGTTCCTGAGCTATCACCGGGCCCTCTTCGGAAAGAAGTGCCTCGTCGCCTACGTCCTCAGCGACGAGAAGCTCGTCGGCGTCCGCCTCCATCTCCTCGAAAAATACGCGGACAAGGACCGCTACGTCGCCGATTACAACAAGATCAGGGATTTTCTCATCGAGAAAATCGGTGAGCCTCGCTCGAACAAGGTCGTCTGGCGCGAGGACCAGATTTTAGCCGACCGGAACGAGGGCTGGGGCAAGGCCCTCTCGACGGGATGTCTGCGCCTGGCCGCGGAGTGGGTTTTCCAAGGAACCGATCTGCGGCTAAGCTTGACCGGGGACAACAACCAAATCCTTTTCGCCGCCGAGGCGAACGATATCAAGGCCAAAGATCCGGCCTCTTTCTAACCCTCCTTTTTGTCTTCGCCCCCTTTTCCGCACCCCCCGGAGAAGGGGGCTTCTGTTCAGGTCATCTCTTTTTGGACGAAGCTCATGCTGACGCGGTTCTTGCCGAGCCACTTGCTGTGCATCATGAGCTGCTCGCCGCGCTTGATGAGGGATTCGACCGTGTCGTAGCGGAGAACGAGGCTGGCGCCCATGGACACTGTGGCGTTGAGCATCCCCGTCTCGGTCGTGATGTAGGATTCGGCGATGAGGAGGCGGAGCTTGTTGGCGACGATATCCAGCCGGCTGTCGTCGATGTTGAGGAGGACGACCAGGAACTCCTCGGTGCCCCAGCGGCCGACAATGTCGAAAAAGCGGACGTTCTTATGGAGGGTCCGGGCCACGATCCGGACGATCTTGCTGGCGTTGAACCGGCCGTACTTTTCGAGAATCTTGCCGTAGTTGTCGATGTCGACGTAGATCAGCCCGAACGGCAGGCCATATTTCTGGAATTCCGCCAAGCGGGTGTTCAGCGTCATGTCCAGGTACGACTTGGCAGGGATGCCCGTCTCGGCCTCGACGAGGCCCATTTTCTCGAGTTCCTGCAGGTTGAGGGGCAGGGTCACTTTCGGCGAAGTGTTGGTGAACGTCTCGACGGCCCCGATGATCTCGCCGTCCTCTTTCAACACAGGGATGACGTTGAGGGTCACCGGCACGTGGAAACCCTGCTTGTGCTGGAGATAGATGTCGAGCGCTCGTGGCGCGCCGTCCTTGAGGGTCATGGCGACGGGACATTTGTCGCGGCAGATGTTGACGCCGCCGAAATCCGCGAACAGGGCCGGCTCCTCGTAACAGGCCCTCCCCAGGATATGAGCTCCCTCGACCCCCGATATCAGCTCGGCCGCCTTGTTCCAGTAAACGATCTTCCTGTCCGTGTCCAGCCAGACGATGGCGTCTTGCACCTGGTCAAGGATGCTGTTGCAGAGGTTCTTGGTGGCCCCCTGGAAAATTTCGAGGATATTCTGTTCGGGCATAACTCTTCCTTATTTTCTAACTCATTCTAAATCCCCCGCGGGATTTGTCAATCGTTATTTTGGCGCTCCGGCCGTTGACACACCGCTAACCTCGTGTTATCCTCCTGTCGCCGCCCAGGGGGTGCGCCGTCATGGACAAGCTTCTCGGGACAAGACTCAAGCGGGCCCGCGAAGAGGTCAACCTCAGCCAAGGCTCGTTCGCCAAGGCCCTGGGCCTGTCGTCGGAGTATATTTCCCTCCTCGAGTCCGGCAAGAGGACGCCGAGCTTCGAGACCCTCCTCAAGATCGCCGGGTTCCTGAACAAGAATGTGGCCTATTTCTTCGAAGAGAAGAGGTCGGCGTTCGAAGGTCTGCTCGCCCCCGGGCTCGCGGACGAGCGGGTCCGGAAAGACCTCCAGAAATTCCGCTTGGCCTGTGAAAAATATCTCCTGCTCGAGGAACAGACCGGCCGCCGGCTCGACCTCGCCCCCCAGTACACGCGCATCTCCCCGGAACGACTGGCCGACGAGGAACGGCGCCGCCTCGGTCTCGGCAACGAACCGATCCGCGACGTCCTAGCTCTCTGCGAGGTCAACGGTTGCCGGATCGTCCGCCAGACGCTTCCCGAGGAAGCCCGGATCGCCGGCGTATTCGTGTTCGACGCCGAGAGGAAGGCCGCTTTTGCCCTGGTCAACGCCAGCGAGCCGCCCGGGCTTCAGACCTACATCGCCGCCCACCTTTACGGCCATTATCTCATGGACAGGGACGACAGCCCGATCATCGACAATCCCGACGTCGTCGTCGACGAGTACGTTTCCCTCTATCCGCCGCGTGAGCAGTTCGCCCAGACCTTCGCCTCCCGTTTCCTGGTCCCGCCGGCCAAGCTGCGGGAGCTCATGGAAAAGGACATCCGCTCGAAGAGCCTGGGGTTCGACGACGTGCTGTTCCTCAAAAGGTACTTCGGCGTGAGCACGCGGGCCATGCTGCGGACCCTCCGCGGCCGCGGCCACCTCCCGGAGGCGAAGTTCGAGGAGTTCTTCAAACGCAATCCGGAGGACCGGGAGCAGGAGGTTTTCGGCGGCCTTTCCGGTCAGGAGGAGCGCCGGGCGCGAACGCTCTTCCGGAAATCCCGGGCCATACCGTCCGACCGGTACCGGCTGCTCGTCGCCGAGGCCGCCGCCCTGGATAAGGCCAGGGGCGAGCACCCGCCCGCGCCGCCGTCGAAAGGAGAACCCGATGAGTAAACCGTTGCGCATACTGCTCATCTTCCTGCTCGTCGACGCCGTCGCCGTGGGCATCTATTTCCTGGCCAAGGGATCGGGGTCCGGCGCGGACCCGACCAAGGACTTTGCCTGGCTGACGATGGACGCCACCTACCAGCCCGCGACCGAGCTCGAGCAGTCCATCAAGATCGATTACGAAGAGAAAGGCCTTCTGCCTTTTCAGTTCCGCAACTACGGCCGGAACACCGCGGTCCTCAAAAAATTCCGGGGCTCCAAGCTCGTCGGGGCCGGCGTCTCCGTCCTGGAAATGACGTTCAAAGGCCTCGAGGATTGGGCCGTCGTGGACATCTGGTTCAAGGGGGAGGACAACCGGGAGATCCGGCGGACCGTCCTTTATATCCTGCTCGAGAACGCCTGGAAAGTCGCCGACAGCGGCCGGCTCGTCGACTGACGGCGCCGGGAACGCCCGATAAGCCATGAGCATCAAGTCGCTCAAGACGGATATCCTCATCGTCGGGGCCGGGCCGGCCGGGCTGACCGCGGGGATCTATGCCGCCCGGGCCGGGAAGCAGGTCCTTATCCTTGAAGGGAGCGGACCTTCCCGATTGGGGATCAACTACAAGCTCGAGAATTATCCCGGCTATCCCTCGATCGACAGCCGGGAGCTCCTGGACATCATCCGCGGCCAGGCCCGGTCCTTCGGGGCCGAGGTCGTCGCCGGCGACGCCATCGCCTTCGCCCTCGACGGCGACCGCAAGTTTGTCACGACTAAGGACGCCGTTATCGAGTCCGGCGCGGTCATTCTGGCCGCGGGGAAACCCATGCCCAAGGAGCGGCTGATCGGCGGAGAGGACCGTCTGATCGGGCAGGGCGTCAGCTACTGCGCCACATGCGACGGGCCGCTTTTCCGGGGCGCGACGGTCGCCGCGGTCGGGGATTCCGAAGCGGCCCTGGAGGAGGTCGGCGCGCTCCAGGCGATGGACTGCCGGGTCCTCTGGGTGCCGGGGAAGCCCGGCGGGCTGGACTTGCCGGCCGTCCGGGCCCTCGAGGAAAAAGGGGTTTCCATCCGCAGGGACGGGAAGATCAAGGAGATCCTGGGCGACGAACGCGTGGAGGCCGTCCTCGTGGAGAGCGCGTCCGGCGCGGAAACCTTCCCTGTTTCGGCCGTCTTCTTATTCCGCGAGATCCCGGCCGGACCGCTCTTCGAGCGGGCCGGGCTCGTCCTCGACCACAAGCAGTGCGTCGCCGTGGACCGTTTCCAGCGGACCAACATCCCCGGCGTCTTCGCCGCGGGGGACATCACCTGCGGCGGGCTCCAGGTCGTAGCCGCCGCAGGCGAAGGATGCGTGGCCGCCATGCAGGCCCTCATCCATCTGAGAGCGTAGCGCTCCGCGAACGGGGGGGGGCTCAAGCAGCCAAGCCGTTACGGGCGGACGGCTTCTTGAGCCGGAAAGAGATCCTCTTCGACCTCGAGATCGTCACGTGACCGCCAATAGGTACGGCCATGAGGTTCCGTCGGATGTCGTGGCCGAAGTTGGACACGGTCAGGATCGGCAGCGGACGACCCTGCCGCCGCCGCTCCTTGATGACATCGGCGAGGTAGGAGAGGATGAACCGGACGGCGTCCTTTCCGGGCTTCTTCGAGGAAAAGTTCTTGCCGGGCGGGCTGACCGAACCAATGACGATGCCCTTGATCCCGGCGAAGACTTGGTGGCGCCTGAGGGCCGCGAGAAGGCGGTGGAGATCCTCGACGTCGACCTGGACGTCCTCGAAAAAGAGAATGTGGCTTTTCCAGCTGAACTTGGGGGGAACGCCGCGGTTGAGAAAATTGACGAACGTCGAGAGGTTGCCGCCGAGGGGGATCCCGGAAAGCCTGCGCGGCGGGGGAGGGGTCAGCCAGGTCGCGCCGCGGTAATGGATCTCGTCCCCGCTGATGAGCGCCAGCAGATTCCGGAAGTCGCCCTTACCGACCTTGAGGGAGGGGAAGTAGATGACCGGGACGCGGCAGGCATGATAGATCTCGTTGAGGAGAAAGGTGAAATCGGAGAAGCCGATGAACAGGGGGCGCCTGTCGCGGATGATGCGGAGGTCCTTCCGGTCGATCTCGCGGACGAGGTCCTCGGCGCCCGTCCCCCCGGCGACCGAGATGATGAGGTCGAGCTCCCGGATGGCCATTTTCAGGACCTCGGCGCGGGCTTCGACGGGGGCGGTGACGTGGTCGATCTCCGTATCGCTCGAGAACAGGTGGGGGCTGAAATAGAGCTCCTCGACGCCCAGGGCCTGCTTGAGAAAGCGGGCCGTCCTGTTCAGGACCGGCCTTTCCTTGACGGACAGACAGGTGGAGGGGGCGATGAAGCCGATCTTTTCATAGGTCATGGGTCCACCGGAGGCGGAAAAAAACCGTTCCCGCCGACAAGGCGGCCGGTCAGAAGGATTTGAGCTTCTGTCCGGGGGCCGACAGCTGAAGGGCTTTGAGAGCCTTCAGCTCGATCTGGCGGATCCTCTCCCGGGTCAGCTTGAAATGCTGGCCGACTTCTTCGAGCGTGTACTCGCGGCCATCCCCGAGGCCGTATCTCATCCTCAGGACCAAGGTCTCCCGCTCGGGCAGGGTGCGCAGGGCCGCTTCGATCTGCTCGCGGAGGTTGATGTGGATGACGGTGTCGGGAGGGGAGGGGAAGGATTTGTCCTCCAGGAGGTCGCCGAGCGAGCCTTCGCCGTTCTCTCCGAGAGGCGTCTCGATGGAGACGGGGTCCTGCGAGGAGTAGAGCATCTCCAGGACCTTGTTGACGGGGAGGTTCATCCTACGAGCGAGCTCGTCAGGGTTGGGCATCTTACCCTCCTCCTGAACGGACGTCTGGGAGATCTTCTTGAGGCGATGGATGGTTTCCGTCAAGTGGACCGGGATGCGGATCGTCCGGCCCTGGTCGGCGATGGCCCTGGTGATGGACTGGCGGATCCACCATGTCGCGTAGGTCGAGAACTTGTGGCCTCTGCGGTAATCGAACTTCTCGGCGGCCCGCATCAGCCCGATGTTCCCTTCTTGGATGAGGTCGAGGAGTTGGAGGCCTCGGCCCTGATATTTCTTGGCGATGGAGACGACGAGCCGCAAGTTGGCCGAAACGAGGTCGCCCTTGGCCCTCTCCCGGGCCCGGCGACCGGACTGGATGGCCTGGAGAATTGCCCGGTTGTCCTTGCGGGCCTGCTTGGACGCCCGCTTGAGGTTCTCTTTCAGCCGGAGCTGGACGGCCTGGACGATCCGATCCTGATGCTCCGGTTTGATCTCGAGCTCGCGGGCCAAGCGGATGATCCGGGTGACGAGACGGCCCCGGGCGAAACGGTTGCGGACGAGAGGCCGGATCGACCGGAGCCGGCCGCTGAGCAGCCGGATCTTGCGCATCCTGTCCAGGACGTCGACCCTCCTGGCCTCGAGGCTGTCCTCGGTGTAATCCTCTTCCAAGGGATTGAAGTGCTTGATGAAGGTTTCGGGATTCTTCTTCAGCAGGGCTTCGAGAGACACGATCTCCTCGAGCGTGAAGGGGGTCCTGACCAGAGCCTTGCGGATGGCCTTTTCGCCTCGCTCCATCCTGCGGGCTAGCTGGATCTCCTGGTCCCTGGAGAGGAGCAGGATGCTGCCCATTTCGCGGAGATAGATCTTGACCAGGTCGGCGGTCTGCTCGATGTCCTCCGGCGAATTCAGGCCCTTACCGTTCCCGCCGTTGCCGTTTTTCGGCGCCACCAGCCGCGCGCCGAGGCCGGATGCACCGGCCGCCTGGAACGTCTCCTCTTCCTCGGAAAAGAGCTTGCCCGCGGGCGTCCTCGGGATAAGTTGAAGGATCTCTTCGTTTTTGTATTTGAATTGAGAAGCCATGATCATCTCCCTTAATCTACAATTATTATAGGAATACTGTAATAATAAGCTTTTCGTTTCAAAAGTAAAGTCCTTTTTTCACTTTTTCCAGCCCTAGACTCCAGTTCTTCCAACGGAGCAGAGGCTGGAATCGTTTCACCCCCAGAGGGTGGGACCGTCGCAAATGAAGTGCGGAGAATACAATATCCCGCTGGCCTTGTCAATAAAAAACTTTACATTTCCGATCTTTTCCAGGCCAAGAAGGGTCGGCTCGGGATTTTCACCCCTGTTAACGGCTTTCGTTTCCGCTTTGTTCATCTTGTCCTCCTGGTCCTTTGTTACCTTGTTCAAGATTCATGCCAGAAGCTTCAAGCCGGGGGTCCCGAAGAGGTCGATCAGCGGGGAGGGCAGGCTGTCTTATAAAGAGGACACCGCTCCATAGCTAGGCTTTTCATGGAGTTTCAAACCGGCGGGCAAGACGGGGCCGGGCCTTTTTTTCGGAAGGGGACGGAGCGGATCGGCCGTTGAGCTTCAGTAGCAGACGACGCCGTGCTTCTCGTAATATTTCTGGTGGTATTCTTCCGCTTTGTAGAAGGCCGCCGCCGGGACGAGCTCCGTGGCCAGGCGCTTCTTGTATTGGCCCGATTTCCCGACTTCGTCCATCACCCGACGGGCCGCCTCCCGCTGGGCTTCGCCGTGGAAGAAGATGGCCGACCGGTATTGGGTGCCGTGATCGGGCCCCTGGCGATCGACCTGCGTCGGGTCGTGGATCTTGAAGAACTGGCGGACGAGTTCAGCGTAGCTGATGCGCTTCGGATCGAAGGTCACCTGGACGGACTCGGCATGGCCTGTCCTGTCCGTGCAGATCTCCTCGTAGGTCGGGTTGACGGTCTTCCCCCCGGTGTAGCCGACGACCGTGGAGACGACCCCGGGGACCTTTCCCAGCTTGTGTTCCACGCCCCAGAAACAGCCGGCCGCGAAGGTCGCCGTTTCCGTTGCCGAGGCCGCCGTTTCCCGTCCCGCCACATTCGCTTGCGCTTCGGGCTTGAAATCCAAGGCGGCGGAGTTGACGCAGTAGTGGAGGAACGTCGGCGCCGGACCGTCGTCGAAGATATGGCCCAGGTGAGCGCCGCAGACCGAGCAGCGGATCTCGATACGCTTCGACAGCAGCGAATAATCATCGCGGTATTCGAGGCTCTTCTCCTCTACGGGAGCCGCGAAGCTCGGCCAGCCCGTGCCGTGTTCGTATTTCGCTTCGGAAAGAAAAAGAGGCGTTCCACATCCGGCGCAGATGTAGACGCCTTTTTCCCAGAAGTCGTTGAATTTTCCGGTGAAGGGTTTTTCCGTGCTGCACTTGCGCATGACGTCGTATTGTTCCGGCGTGAGCGCGGCCTTCCACTCTTTATCCGTCTTTTTGACCTTGTTAGGCATGTCCTGTCCTCCCGAAGCGAAGGATGATGTCGTTAGCGCGTCCCGACCGAGAAGGGCGTTGATGCCCCTCCACCCGGCCAAGCTCAGGAATGTCGCAAAGGCGAATATGGCTATCTTGACGCTGGGGCGCATTGGGGTATCTCCTGTTTCGCATAAATCCTATATAAATAGTATACATTAAACCTCCGCAATATCAAGCCGTTCGTGACCGGACGGCTTCCGCCGCCGAGGAAATATTTCGTAAACGACAAACTTTGACATTGACAAGCGAGAAACGCCTCACCTATAATAAAAGCGCTGGCTGGAGAGGGATCCTCCTTAGCCCCGCTTCCTTTTCCTTTGAAACCTTGGCGCCTCGCCAGCCAGCCTTCTTCTAAGCCCCCTAAGGATCCGGTTCCAGGCGCCGCTTTCCAAAAAACCGCGGAAACGCGGCCGGGCCCAACTCCGAGTCAGCGGCCGGGAGCTTTCCCCGCCCCCCCAGTGTTCATTTTTTCTCGGGTTCTTTTTTCTCGGCTTTCTCAGCCGGCTTAAGGTCCTTGGCCCGTTCCTTGAGGTGGTCCTTGAGCTTGAGTTGGGAGACGCCTTCCATGTACCAGGCCGGGGCCGGCTTGCCCATGAGTTGGTGGTCGAAGAACTCCTTCATCCGCACCGTGTAGTCTTTTTGATTCGCCGGCTTCTGGAGGCCGTGGTTCTCGCCGACGTACTGGAGCATGACAACGGATTTCTTCAATCGGCGCAGGGTGTTGTAATACTCGATACCCTGATTCCAATCGACGGCGCCGTCCTTGTCGTTGTGGAGGATGATGAGAGGCGTCTTGACCCGCTCGGCGTAATAGACAGGCGAGTTCCGCTGGTAGGCCTCGAGGTTGTCCCAATAGCCACCCTTGAAACGGCCCTGGCTGCTCTCGAAGATCGCCATATTGGCCGACCCGCTGTTGAAGTATATGGAACTGTACATGCTGATCATGTTGGTCAAGGGTGCCCCGGCCACGGCTGCGGCGAAGTCGGCCTGGGTGATGAGGAAGGCCGTCTGGTAGCCTCCCCATGAATGGCCCTGGAGCCCGACCTTGGAACGGTCGACGACGCCTGCGGCCACGGCGGCATCGATCGCGGGAAGCACGCACCAAACCGCCGACATGCCCGGGTCGTTGATCTTGTAGGTGATGTCAGGCATCAGGACGGCATATCCGTTGCTCGTGTAGACGGACTTGTTGAAGCCGTTGGCCGAGGGCTGAGCGTAGCGGTTGAGCTGCTGGGACATCTTTTCGTAATAGTAGACGATGGTCGGGTATTTCCGGCCCTTCTCATAGTTGGCCGGCAGGAAGAGCGCCGCCTGGAGCTTGTCGCCCTTCGCGCTCGTGTAGTCGATGAGCATCTGCCCGCTCGTCCACAGGAAATCCTTCTGCTGGGGGTTGGCCTCGGTGATCTTTTGCCCGTTCTTGAGAAGGGCGTCGGTCACGTAATAGTCCGGATACTCCTTATAAGTATCGCGGGTATAGACATAGACCTCCGCTTTTTTCGCCTTGGCCAGGCCGCCGAACCCGGCGTCCTCCCAAAGGAGCACCGTCAGACCCGGCTTGCCTTTTTCGAGCCGGGCGATGCCGGCCTTTTTCGTCCATTCGCCTAACGCGGCGAAGTACTGGGGCTGGTCGAGGTCGATGGCCTTTTCCTCGGGGTCGATCCGTGCCCTTCGGTAACGGATCTTGTCCTTGGCGCCGTTGCCGGTCAGGTTGACCCCCTTCCCGCCGCCGCGGACGGGCACGCTCCAGACGTCCCAACCGTCGGAGAGCAGTACGTTCAGGCCGTCCTTCGTCGAGCCGACGGGGTAGTCAGGCGGTTTGACGACGTTGACGTCGGAGTCCTCGTTGAAGAACGAAGCGGGGACATCCTGGGTGAGGTTGACGGATCGGCTTGCCGTCATGTCGTAGCTGTAGAAATGGCCGTCGTCGTAATAGAGAAAATGGCCGCCGTCATAGAGCGTCCCGAAATAGTACCTGTTCTTCTTGAGGGCCAGGGTCCGGGCGCCGGTCTTCATGTCGATGACGTAGATATCCTGGAATCTCCGGCCGTCGAGATTGCCATCGAGTTCGTAGGCCCTGTCGTCCTGTCCGACGGCGAACCGGGACTTGGGCGCCGGCTCGATCTCGCGGAGGTCGTCGTCGGCCAGGCGGACGAACATCTTCTCGTTGACCCTGTACTCGGCGAGATAACTAAAATTCTGGTCCGACTGCGACTGGACCTGCTGCTGGGACTGCAGACGCTTGTCCATCCCATGCCAGATGACGAGGTCCGGGATATCTTCCTCGGATTCGTCGGCCGGTCCCGCGGGCGGGGCCGGCGGTCCCTTCTTGTCGGCGTCTTTCTTATCGGCGTCCTTTTTCTTCTTGGCCTCCTGGATCCCGAAAAGGACGGCGTCGAAGCTCTCCGTCCATTTCGGAGCGCGGTTGGGGCTGATGGTCATGCCTTCGGGAAAGGATTTATCTCCGGTCGGATCGTAAACGGTTTTCCGCGGCCCCTTGGACTCCTGGAATCCGGCGTAGGCGACGATGCTCCAGAGCTTGTCCTCGTAGGCTTTGTCCTCTTTGCCCTTGAGGGCGGCGAAGGCCTCCCCCTTTTCCGTCCAGGACAGGGATTTGTACGCGGCCTTGTCGTTGTCGAGCGAAACGACCGCGCCCGAGGCCATGTCCCGGAGCTGGATGCCGTTGCCGGCCTGTCCCTGGGCGTCGATGACCAAGGCCAGCCGGGTCCCGTACTTGTCGAAGGCGAATTCGGCGACGTTGCCGACGTTGACCTCCTTCCCCGTGGCCAGCTCGCGGAGAACGAGGTCGGAACCCGTCCATTTGTCCTTCTCTTTTTCCTGGCTTTCCGGGGCGTACCGGTGGAGGGCGACGAAACCTGGGTTGTCGCCCGAGAAATTCAGGCTGCGGACCTTTTCGAACTCCGTTTTCTCGCCCGTAGCCAGGTTCGTCAGGACGGCCGTCGTCGTGACCCGCTTCTTCTCTTTCCGCAGGGCCTTCATGTCTTTCGAGCCGGGGTAGGACAGGAAGGCGGCCCATTTGGAGTCCGACGAAAAGCCCGTCCTGGCGAAGGCGCCGAACCGCGGGGCCTCCCCGATCGGGAACCGATGTTCCTTGGTTCCTTTGGTCTGACGGATGACGATCTCGCTCTCGCCCTCGAGAGGGCTCAACTTGTACATGAGCCAGTTCCCGTCGGGGGAGAGCTCGGCCGAGCCGATCGATCTCCAGGCCAGGATATCCTGGAGCGCCAGGGGACGCGGACCGGCCTGGGCGGCGACCTTGTCCGCGGGCTTATCCTGGGCGGCCGACACGGCGAACACGGCCGACAGGACGAGGGGGACGATGACGAAAAGGGCTCTCGGCTTAGTCATGGTTGGTTTCCTTGTCTTTCCTTGCTTCTTTTTTGTTGATACATCAGGAAATCGGCGTGGGCCAGGAAATCGTCGAGCTGTTGGTATTTCTGGGGATCGACCCGGACCAGGCCCATGCTCACGGACAGGCGCAGGTGCCCGAACTTTTTCAAGCGATACCTCTGGACGCCCTCCTCGATCCGGGCTAAGAGGGCCCGTTCGCCCAAGCCCTTGGAGCGCATGGCCAGGACGGCGAACTCGTCCCCGCCGATCCGGCCGATGACATCGGATTCCCGGAGCGTGCCCCTGAGGATCGTCGCGACGCCCTGCAGGAGCAGATCCCCGACGGCGTGGCCGTGCGCGTCGTTGACCTCCTTGAGGTTGTCGATATCGAGAAAGAGCAGGTAATTGTCTTCCTTGAGGCGCTTGGCGATCTTCATCTGCTGGAGACCGAAGGTGAAGAAGCCCCGGCGGTTATGGAGGCCCGTCAGGTGATCGTTCAGGGATTGGTTCTCGAGCTTCTCATTGGATGCCCGGAGCTTGCGGTTGGCCAGCTCGAGCTTCCTTTCGGCGGTTTTCCTCTCGGTGATGTCGACCAGGATGCCGTCGAAATACCGGAGTGCGCCGTCGGGCCCCTTGATGGCACGGCAGTAGTCGCGGACCCAGAATGACTTGCCGTCCGCCCGGCGGAGCTCGAACTCCAGGAAATAAACGGGCTTGGCGGTCAGCTTTTTGAGATGGCGGGCGCGGTCCTCGCCTTTGACGTAGAAGTCCTTGACATTACAGGTGAATAGGGCCTGGGGTTTCTTATGGCCGAGCATCTGGGCAAGGACAGGGTTGGCTTCGATGAACATGCCGTCGGGCGTCGTGCGGTAGACCCCTACGGGAAGCTGTTCGACGAGGGCCTTATAGCGGTCCTCGCCGGCCTGAAGAGAGAGGGCCGTCCGAGCGGCCGGCCGGGTCCGTTTCGACCTTTCTTTTTCCTTGACGCTCATGTGCGAATGAATTTAGCAAAGCCGCCAGGGAAAGTCAAAGAACATCGGCAGGGAGCGGCTTCGAACCGAATCTGATAGAAATACTCGAACTTGCCGTTGATCATGTTTCTCCGACAAACAGGCATAACTCGGATCTCGAACGTCTTTGACCTGCCGGCCTTAAGGTGTTATGGATTATAATAGGAAATGTCCGAAAGATAGGTGAGATATATGAAGAAGCCGGCCGCGCTAATCATCGTCTTCCTGCTGGCCGCCTGCGGGTCCGTCCCGAAGAAGACCGTTGAGGTCGGCGTTTCGGACGACCAGGTCAACCAGGCCTACGCGGGATCCCTGGTTGAGAAGGGCCATTATCTGGCCTTCAAGAAGGCCTTCGGCCTTTACCGGGGCCTCTACGCCCGTCGGCCTCTTCGTCCGAAGGTCACCGCAGACTATGTCCGGACCGGGCTGCTGCTGGCTTTGAGAGAGCGGCAGATAGGGATCGACAATCCGGCGACACTGGCCGAGGTCAACCGGGTCATCGGCGAAGACAGCGCGCTTGCCGCATTCGCCTCTCCGGCCTTGGTCATTTCGTCCATCCCGCCCCGGACCCGGGGCGTCATGCGTGATATCGCCACAGAGAATTGGAACAAGGCCGGCCAGGACCGCCTTCAGGCCGCCGGGGACGAGCTCCGTTCGCGGTCCGCATCGGACGAGTTTTCCGCCGCCGTCCTGGCCGCCTGGGCGTGTTCCGGCGGCCGGTTCTCGCCGATGTGGCGCGACCCGGCGGAATTCCTCAAGACCTTCCCGGACTCTCTCCTCATCAAGTACGATCTTGCCGTTTGCGGCGAGGCCGCCCCGGACATCCTCACGGAGATCCTGGCCCGGGAACCGGAGTTCGCCGAGGCCCACTATCATCTCGGCGAGGCCGCCGTCAGGGAAAAGAAGCTCTTCGATGCCGAGGACCATCTGCTCCGAGCTTTCAAGGCCATTCCGGAGTCGCCCCAACCGCTCATTCTTCTCGCCGGGATCTACTTCGCGACCGAAGAATTCGCGGCCAGCCTCGAGTTCTACGACCTGGCCTTGGAGATATCGCCCGAATACCGCGACGCCCTGCTCGGCAAGGCCATGTCGCTCGCTTATCTGGGCAGATATGACGAATCCATGAAGGTGCTCGACCGGATGCTCGAGCTCGGGTACTGGCTGCTCGGGGAGAGCCACTACTGGCTGGCCTGGAACTTCCAGGCGCTCAAACGTTTCCCGGAGGCCCTCCGGCACGTCGACGAAGCCAAGGGCCGGCTGCCGACCAATACCCACGTCTTCAGCCTGGCCGGGGCGCTCGCCCTCGAGATCGGGGAACTCGGCAGGGCGGAGAAGGATTTTCTGGAGTCCCTCAACCACGACCCCTCCAACACGGAGTCGCTCTTCGGGCTGGGAACGCTCTATTCGCTGCAAGCCCGCTGGGGGCCGGCGGCCGATTTCTTCGAAAAGGCCGGCCGGGCTTATGACGCGGAGGGAGAGGCCCTCTCGGCGGCTATCAAAGATCTTCAGGCGTCGGCGCTTCCCCCGGCCAGGAAGGCCCGGCTCGTCCAGAGGCGTGTCGGCCAGCTCGAGCGCGTCCGTTTCGAAAGCGCCACAGCCGCCTATGATGCGGCGGCCGCTTTCTTCAACGCCGGGAACACGGCCAAGGCGCTGGAGGCGGCCGTCAAGGCGGCCGTCCATCCCGCGCTCAAGGAAAAAGCCGAAGAGCTCCTCCGCTCCATCAGGAAATAACCATACATGGGGGATGTTCCCCCTAAACGACCCCCGGGGGGACGGCGTATTCTCGTATGGACGAACAGAAGAGGCCCGCCGTGGATGAAAAAGAGATCATCGAAGGCTGTTTGCGGGGGAACCCCGTTTCCAGCCGGGCCATGGTCGACGCTTATGGGAAACTGGTCATGGCCGTGGCCCTCAACGTCGTCGGTAACAGGGAGGACGCCGAGGACGTCTGCCAGGAGACCTTCATCCAGGTTTTCCGTCATCTCGACCGCTACGACCCGGTGAGGAACTTCAGGACCTGGCTTCTGACCATCGTCTACAGGAGGTCGCTCGACATGATCAAGAAGAAACGGCGCTTTTCCGAATTCACGGCGCGGGCCCGGTTCGAGCCGGCCGTCGCCGAACGGGGTGGGAACCCCCATTCCGCCGACCCCGAGCCGCTTCCTTCGGCCCTCCTGACCAAGCTCTCGCCGAGGGAGCGGACGGCGCTCTGCCTCTGGGCCAACGAGGGCTACACGGCCCGGGACATCTCCGAGGTCCTCGATTGTTCGGCCTCGACGGCCCGCGTCTATCTTTTCAACGCCCGCCGGAAGATCAAAGCCTTATTGGAGAACGACCATGGCCTTTTGCAGAATGGTTGATATCATCTACGCCGCCTTGCCCCTCCGTCCGCTCCGGGCTTTTCTCATCCGGAGCCACATGGAGAGCTGTCCGCGCTGCCAGTCCCGGCTCCTCAGCCGGGCGGAGGCCGGAAAGCTCTTCGTTTCCTCGGACGATGTCGGAATGCCCGCGAACCTTTGGGGGAGGGTCACCACCCAAGCGGGCCGTGGGACACCGATCCCGGAAGCACCGCTGGTCCAGCCGGCCGGCGCAGGCTGGCGTTGGGCGGCGGCTGTGAGCACCGCGGCGGTTGTCGCGGTGACCGGCTTCTGGCTTCTCCGGGAGATCGATCGGCAAAGCTTCGATCCGGGGTCCATCCGGGCGGCCAACCGCTTCCAGCTCGATTACGTCAATGTGGGCGGTGCGCCCGCCCAAACCTTCGTCTACCAGCCCCAGGGGACGGACACCGTCTTCGTTTGGGCGATAAAGAATCCTTGACAGGAGAAGTGATATGAAAAAAGCGTTCCTATTTCTAGTCATGGGAGTTTTCGCCGGGCTGGGAGCGGCGACGCTCGCCGCCGCGGCAGGATATGATGACGGAGGGCAAAGTGCCAGGACGGTTCCCTCCGGATTCGAGCTCAAGATGCGGATCCTCGAAGGCAGCCGGGAAAGATCCACGGAGCCCGCCAAGCCCGTCACTTCTTCGTTCTTGAAATTCTTCAATTTCATTAATTTTGACGCGGCGGAGGATCTCGCGGCCGAGCAGCAGCTCAAGAAAGTCTACAACCTCAAGGACGTCAGCCTCCTGACGGAAGCCGCCCTCGTCTGGGAGAAAGGCAAGACCGAGAAGGCCTTCCACATGTTCCGGCTGAACGGACAGGAATACCTGGTCATGGTCACTCCTGGCCGTCTTCCCGAGCGCAACCAGTTCCGGATAGAGGTCTACGAGCAGAGCCGCGACAAGAAAACCAACCTGGTCGATGCCGAGTTCACGCTTCCCGACAAGAGCGCCGCCGTGTTCGGCTTCGAAAACACCGAGCTCAAACCCTATTTCATCTCCCTGAGACTCGTGGGCTGGAGCGGAGTTCTCGGCGGGGTCGTGGGAGGAGTTGTCGGCGGTGCATCGGGCGGCGGCAAGATCATGCCGCCCAAGCTCGTCAAAGAGGTCGAACCGATCTATCCCGCGGAGGCGAGGAAGGCCGGGGTCGAAGGCATAGTCATCCTGGAAGCGACAACCGACACCTACGGACGGGTTGCCGCCGTCAAGGTCCTGCGCAGTATCCCCGCCCTCGACCAAGCGGCCATAGACGCGGTCAAGCAGTGGGTTTACGAGCCCATGATCATCGACGGGAAACCGCGGCCGGTCGTGTTCACGGTGACGGTCAGGTTCAATCTCGACGACAAGAAAAAGCCCGCCGGCGGGGGAGTTGTCGGCAAAATCTATGGCGGCGTCTCCACGGGCGTCGAGGGCGGCGTGGCCGGAGGTGTCGAGGGCGGAGTCAAAGGCGGAGTAACCGGCGGAGTCGTGGGTGCCCAGGAGCTCCGGAAGTTCGAAGGGGACTCCGTCCGGGCCGTTGGCGACATCCAGCCTCCCAAGCTTATCAAGGAAGTGTTCCCCAAGTACCCCGAAGTGGCCCGTCAAGCCCGGGTCGAGGGAATCGTCATCCTCGAGGCCAAGGCCGACGAGCAGGGCAACGTCATCGATGCCAAGGTCCTGAGGTCCATCCCGCTCCTCGACCAGGCGGCCATAGACGCCGTCAAGCAGTGGAAGTACGAACCGCTGACGATCAACGGGAAAGCCCGAAAGGCGATCTTCACCGTGACGGTCCGCTTTGTCCTCAGCGAGGGCACGAAGGAAGACGCCATGGACAAATTCGCCCAGGGCGCGGTCAGGGCGATCAAGGACATCGAACCGCCGAAGCTCGTCAAGGAAGTCCGGCCCGTCTACCCGGAGATCGCCAGGCAATCGCTGGTCGAGGGTGTCGTCATCCTCGGCGTCAAGACGGACGTTGTGGGCAAGGTCGTCGACGTCATGGTCCTGCGCTCCATTCCGCTCCTCGATCAGGCGGCCATCGACTGCGTCCGGCAGTGGGTTTACGAGCCGATGGTCATCGACGGCAAGGCCGTGCCCGTCGTCTTCACGGTGACCGTCCGCTTCATGCTCAAGTGAAGCGGACGGCGTCCGGCCGGCCCGGAGCGTGAACACGCCGGGGACGAGCGACTACTTGAGCCCGGCTACCCACGTTTCGATGATCTGGAGCTCTTCGGCCGTCAGGGCCTTTTTCGGGGGCATGGGTTTGCCGGCGACATCGTTTTCCCTGCGGACCTTCTTAAGAAGGTAGCTCGCCTCCGGCGATCCCGTGTCGATGATCTTCAGCGAGGGGACTTCCTTGCTTGGAGCGTCGAGAATGGCGGCGATATTGGCTGGATCCAGTTTTAAGCCCTTGGCCGCAAACGCGCCCTTGTGGCATCCGGCGCATCTCTGATGGATGAGCGTCTTGACGCTGTCGGGGATTTCCTCGGCAGCCCACGCGCTGAGCGCCATAACCGCTATGATAGCCGTGGAAACGGCGAACAATCGTTTCATGATCTGCTCCTTAACGGCCGGGCCCTTGCTTTTTACGCCGGTCCGGGCAACGACTTGAT